>CAYYGZ010000238.1:0-6996 GCA_964471275.1 uncultured bacterium
CGATATCCATCAGCCTGCGTCGCTCGAGACCGCGCGACCTGGGAGAGATCATTGCCACCTGGGCCGATTCACCGATTTGCAGCTCGGAGAGAGATTCATAGGAATCGCCAGACTCAATCTGTTCCTCCTTGGTCTCGACGACGGCGACGTTGGCCGCAATAACCGGTGCGAGAATGTGGGATTTACCGTTCGCCCAGAACTGGATACGCTCAGTGTCTGACTGAATGACTTCCAATCGCGTCCCCGGGTGCAGCCCTTCGGCAACAAGCTGTGCAAAGACGGCCTCTGGCTCATCCTCGATGTGGACAACGACCGCGGGCTTCCCGGCCTCGAGCTCGGTCAGCGACCACCCCTCCCAGGGGGCGATCTCCCCAGCGGCCGTCGGAATGGGATCTCCGTGAGGATCAAACGCAGGATTGCCCATTTCTTCAGCCCACCGATCGACATCGAGCTTGGAGTTGTGCTCTCTATCCTCGGCCAGACGGTGCCACTCTTCCTCTGTCACTCCAGTTTCCTCGGCCAGATAGTGCTCCCACAACCGATGGATTCGGATGACACGAAGCGCATCTTCACGACCGCTCGGCGTCAGCGTCAGCTTGCTGCCTTCCGATTTGAGAACTCCCAGCGCCTCCGCCCGGATCACGAGATCTGCAGCAGCGTTCTGTGACATCTCAAGCGCACCCGCAAGACTCTCGACTGTCGCTTGCTGATTGCGGTACTCGAAATTGAAGAGATGCTTAAGCGCATCCTCGATCGTCGCGCGACCGGAAAGCCTCCGGGCACTCCGGTAGGTCCAGTAGTAGCCGGAGCGCGGCCAGAACAGAACACCCAGGACCAAACCGACCGCGGCGGCCCATAGCAATGCGAGGACAGGATCAACCATTCGACACCCCACTCACAAGAATCTTAAACCAAAATTTATTTTTAGCCTTCGCTAAAGATAGTCCTGGTCCGCGACTTGTCAATGCCCTTGACGTGTCCCCGGTATTCTTTTAAATAGAACGAATGAACAATTCTTCAGATAAACGAATCCGGGGTTCTACACAAGCTGCCACCGACATCTGCGACGACCACGTTGTAGATCCGAGCAGAGTAGGGCGGGCGGCGGCGGCCATGCCTACGAGCGATGTGCTCGACGGCCTGTCCGAGACGTTCAAAGTGCTGAGTCATACGACCCGGTTGAAGATCATTCACGCCCTTTCCCGGGAAGAGCTCTGTGTCTGTGATCTGTCAGCGCTCCTCGGGGCCACCGAATCCGCTGTCAGCCATCAACTGCGGATACTCAGACACATGCGTCTTGTCAAATACCGCCGGGAAGGCAAACTGGCTTACTACACACTCGACGATCAGCACGTATGCCAGCTTTTCGAGGCCGGTCTGGATCGCCTCCGTGAATGAGAGAATGATTCTTGAAGAATATTCTGCTCGGCTTTCACTCTTCCCGTATCGGATCCGGAGGGATACAGGCATTGACGGCAAAATCACGCGACGACACCAGAGCATTCGGACAAGCGATTCTCGGAGAAACTGAGACAACGTAGATGACAACAGAATCGATTACGACTACGACGATACAGGTTCTGGATATGGACTGTCCGGACTGCGTCGCCAAGATAGAAGGGAGGTTGTCCAGGCTGGAGGGTGTCAACCGGGTGACGGCGAACCTGATGGGACAGTCCGTGGCTATCGTGCACAGGGACGGCACGCACGGGAGAGAAGTATTTCGCTCGGCAGTGGTCGACATGGGGTATACCGTCGACTCGGAACCAGAGACGACGGTCCTGAGAGTCCCGGACATGGATGGTCCAGCGTGTGCGGAAAAGATCGAGCTTGCCCTGGGGCAGATCGCCGGGGTGTCATCGGTTTCTGCTAATACCGTGACCGGCGGTGTGTCCGTCTCACACGGCAGTGAGGTCAGCGTTACGACGCTCGCGTCCGTGATCGGGACTGCCGGGTATGCGGTTAACGAACCGCTCTCGGAATCGGCCGACCCGCCCACAGGCCGACTGCTGACGGATAGCGCCCTGACAGGGGTGTCCGGACTCCTGTTCGGTGTGGGACTGATTCTCTCCCTGACCTTGCCGAACACAATGGTTTCCGCCTGGGTTTCGTCCTCCCACTGTCCGCCTCCTCGTTCCTACTTGCCGCGCTGATCGGCGGCATACGTTTCTTCCCAAGCGGGTTCCGGGCTGCCCGGACACTTTCTCTGGATATGGATTTTCTCATGTCGATCGCAGTTGTGGGTGCAGCAGCGATCGGCGAGTATCTGGAGGCTGCAGCCATTGCCTTCCTCTTCTCTTTTGCCGAACTGCTTGAAACCCGAGCCGTGCATCGCGCTCGCCAGTCGATCACGTCTCTCATGTCACTCGCACCTGACCGCGCAACAGTCCGGAGAGAGGGTATCGAGACAGTGGTACCGGTTGAAGAGATTGCGTTGGACGAAATCGTCCTGATCCGGCCGGGCGAGAAGGTCTCCGTCGATGGCGATGTGATCAAGGGGGAGTCCTCAATCGACCAATCGATGATTACGGGAGAGTCGATCCCGGTTTCACGCACCCCGGGAGACCCCGTCTACGCGGGCACACTGAACGAGGCCGGATATCTCGAGGTCTGGGTGCGCCGACTAGCATCTCAGACGACACTGAGCAGAATTGTTCGGATGGTTCAGGAAGCGGAAGAACACAAGGCGCCGATCGAGCGGTTCGTGAAGCGGTTCGCGAGAGTCTACACGCCAGCCGTTTCGGTTGCCGCCCTGGCTGTCGTGCTCGTCCCGACGATATTTCTTGGCGGTGGCTTTGAGGATTGGTTCGTCCGAGGCTTGGCCCTGCTCGTCATAGCCTGTCCCTGTGCGATGGTAATCTCGACTCCCGTGGCAGTTGTCAGCGCGATTACCAGCGCGGCACGTAACGGCGTCCTGATCAAAGGCGGCGACCATCTGGAGACATTCAGCAAGATCAGTGTGGTCGCTCTGGACAAGACAGGAACGCTCACGCACGGGAAGCCGGAAGTGGTTCAGATTGCAGCGCTCAACGGTCATGAGAAACAGGACGTCCTGCGCGTCGCCGCCGCATTGGAGCGACGCTCGTCGCACCCCATCGCAGGCGCGATTCTCAGAGCTTCGGGCTCGCGACCGTTGCCGGAGCCCGAGGCCTTCGCATCAATGGCGGGATGCGGCGTGTCCGGTGTTCTGGGTGGCCAGTCTTACAAGGTTGGAACCCCCGCCTGGCTGGCGCTACCGGTCCCGGATGAGGTCGTCCAGTTGTCCAACGGTGGGAACACGATCGTAGTTGTGGGCACCGTAAAGCAACTCGTGGGGGCAATCGTCATCGCAGACGAAGTCAGGTCGGAAGCCCGGAATGCGATCCGCGGCCTCAAGCGGGAAGGCATCGAACGCGTCGTGATGCTGACAGGCGACAACGCTGCGACGGCGAATAGAATAGCAGAGGAGGCAGGACTCGATGAATTCCGGGCAGGGCTCCTCCCGGAAGAAAAGGTTGCTGCCGTGAAAGAGCTGACAGCAGAATATGGTCCCGTTGCGATGGTGGGAGATGGAATCAACGATGCGCCGGCACTGGCGACTGCCGCCGTGGGGGTGGCGATGGGCGCGGCCGGATCGGATACCGCGATCGAAACGGCGGATGCCGCGCTGATGAGCGACGACCTGACCAAACTGCCCTATCTCTTCAGGCTGTCGAAGAATTCCAGCCGCGTGATCAAACAGAACGTCTGGGCGGCCATCCTCATCAAGCTTACGCTGGCCATTGGGGTCTTCCCCGGCTTTGTGTCCCTCGTCGTTGCCGTCCTGGTCGGCGACCTGGGGACCTCGCTTGGCGTTACGACAAACGCGATCCGGCTCGCCAGAGTCAAAGCGGGCTCGGCCGTCTCACACGAGGGCTCGTCTTCGCCGACCTAATCGAGTGACCGCCAGTATATCTATCTCTCTGAGATGCGCACTCTTCTGTCGTACCTTCACCATGGGTGAAGGTGTTGTTCTCCTTTCCACGTGACGGTGAATCAGGGCCTCAACGGTGCAGCAGCAGAGAGCAAGATCCGGTCCTGGTCGTGCATAAACGAGAGCCCCCTTCGGATCACAAGTCCTGATACCACACTGGCCTTCTGCTCTGGCAAGAGAAAGATACTGAGTGCATACCACCACTCTCCGGGGTCCAGACTTCGAGCTGACTCAAGATGGCGAAGTCGTCCCGTACGACAGCTACTTCGCCTCCTTTGCGGTGCACGATCGATTGGGTCTCATCGTTCAGGACCCGCTGGACGGACTTGGGGCAGCATCCCTTGTGCTCGCGTACGTCACCGCTTTCTACGATCAACGTCGCAAGCAACCGGACGACTTCGTCGCCTACCCCGACTTCTTCACGTTCCAACCCCCCGAGGACCTGACAAGCTACGGTATGCTGGACATCTGGCCGGAGTACAAGGATGTCCCCCTGCCTGATGGTGTCTGGCCGAGGATTGCGACCATCGCGAGTCGCGCCATCTCGATTCTTGTCGTCCCCGAGTCGAATTGTGATGCCTCGCTCGTTCCTGGCGAGAGACGGCACCACGTCATCCTAGACAGTCTACGCAGCTCTGTTCGCCAATGCTACGCCTACGCGCCGACCGGCTCCGTCTCGAGACCCGATGTGACGATTCAGTGCACGGACGTGTCGTCGAAAGATTGGGGGTTGGCCGTCATCGAGAGTGCGCACCGCGAGTCGGACTGTGTCAAACGCAGACACCGGTGGGAGGACGCATACGCGGACGGATCCCTGACGCAATCCTTCAAACAGATTGATCTGGAGACAGCTCTTGGTGCCGTTGCTCCTGACGCGGCCAGAAGCTGAGGAACCAAATACTTTTAGATTCTGCTCCGATCGGGTCTCCCGCATTCAGTCGCAGTTGGGTGAGGACTTTCGGTTCCTGCTGGGTAGCGGTGGATTGGGATTAGCATCGGAGAACCCGGCCCACCCAGCAAGAGCATCGACGGTGATAGAGGGAAACAGATGACTGTTTCGCACTCCATGCGGCTCATGATCCTCTTCAGCTTGGGCCTGATCACAGCGGGCACACTCCGTTGGGCAACGACTTCCGTCGAGAGCTTCCACGGCCTGTCAGCGATCCCCACTCCCTTGTACGTAGCATTGTCCGTGTACATCACGATTCGGGTTGTTCGTTCACCCACAGGCTGGGCAGGTATCGGAGTCGGTATACCGCCCAAGCCCGCCGCACACCTGGCGCTTGGTGTATCAGGAGCTGTGGCGGCCGTTCTGGCCGGAGACCTGCTGGAACCGGTATGGATCTTCCTCTTCGAAAGCGGTCGTGATCTCTCTCGTTTCGATGAGACGGTCACATCCGTTCCCGGTCTGATCGCCCTTCTTGCTCTGAACTGGTCGTTCGCGGCGTTCGGTGAGGAGTTCGCCTTCCGGGGCCTCTTGATGCGCGGACTCACATCTGCCCTTGGCGACAACCGGTGTGTCACGCTTGTTCCCTACCTCGTCCAGGCTGGGATATTCGGGTTGGTTCACGCTTACCAGGGGCCGGCGGGTGTTGCGGGTGCCACCGTGAGTGGGCTCGTATTCGGAGGGGTGGTCTGGATCGCACAAGGAAGCCTGTGGCCAGCCGTCCTGTCGCACGGGCTCTCGAACACCTATGGTATCGTCACCTTGTGGATGCAGGCTAATTCTGTAGCCGGGACCTGAATCTCCTAGCTTGCCTCCAGTGAATGCCACGGGCTGACTACCTGCCTGACACCGTTCGCCCTGAGTGACGTCGTGGCCAGACAGATCCGCGTTGTCCGATCACGGCAGGGGATGCACACATCTTATCTAAGGGTGACCGGCAACTACGTCCGCATTGACACGCACCCTTCGATCCGGTAATCCATTCACTGCCTTCATCGAAACCGGCGATTGATCAGCTATATGCCTACCCAGGGAGATCGGTGGCCCTAACCGAAACGTAAAGCTGACTCATCCTCTCTTACACCCGAGGTCAGAATGGCCAAACCGAATTTCATCTTCATCGTGTCGGATTCTCTGCGAGGAGACTGTGTCTCATACGCTGGACATCCTGACGTACAGACACCATTCCTTCAGGAGGCGAGCGAACGGGGTCACGTCTTCTGCAATCATCACGCCCAGGCCCCGGTCTGCGGACCATCACGGAACTCCTTCTGGACCGGTCGCTACCCACACAGCAATGGCTCGCACAACAATCTGGTCAGCTTCGGGGAGCATCAACGGACATTTGTGGACCTGCTTGGGGAGGATGGCTACGACTGTGTGAGCTTTGGCTCCAATCACCTTCAACCAGAGCCGGCCGGTTTTAGAATGCTGGTTTCGAGCAGAAACAAGCATCCCCGGTCTTCATACAGACGGTATCGGGCAGACACAGGCCTGAATGGCGTTCCCGGGGAGATCGATCAGTCAACGGCTGGTTCATCTCCTCCTTGCGGATTGCTACGCGAGGAGATGGATCTCCTTCCTGACGCCTACGCCACCACGCGTGCGGTCGAACATCTACAGGATCGTCCCGAGTCCCCGTTCTTTCTCTATCTGGGTCTGCATCTGCCTCACCCGCCATATGCGGCAGACCGAAGACACTTCGAGATGTACGACAATACCCGGATTAACATTGCCGACTATCAGGATTCAGGGATACAGTTGCATCCCAAGCTGCAGGAAGTGTACGATGCAGCCAACTACGGCGCACTGACAGAGGATAACGTTCGGATAATCACGGCGCATTACCTGGCCATGGCCACCTTCGTGGATGAACAGGTTGGCCGAGTGCTCACGACACTCAGAGATACCGGACTGGATGGCAATACGCACGTCGTGTTTACATCCGACCACGGAGATTTCTGCGGCGATATGGGAATGTTCGTCAAGACAGACCTCCCGATTCGCCACCTGACCCACGTGCCGCTCCTCTGGGTTACACCTGAAGGGACCGATGACCGTGTCGAGTCCTTCTCTGAGAATGTTGATTTGGCGCCCA
>CAYYGZ010000239.1:0-1798 GCA_964471275.1 uncultured bacterium
GACACCATCGACTCTCGGAAAAACCTATAGGATCTGAGGTATGTCTGAAGCGTGGACATCAGAAGCCGCTCGAACTTCTCGAACGGCTTCTCGTAGAAGACGACCCAATCCAGATCCTCACCGGAGACTCCCGCCGTATCCAGGCAGAATTGAATCGATTTCTCAGGAAAGCTCGCGTCGTGCTTGATTCTCGTGAATCGCTCCTCTTCTGACGCCGCGATCAACTCACCATCAAGCAGAATGGCCGCAGCTGCATCGTGGTAGTAGCAGGAGAGACCGAGGATGTGCACTATTACTGCCTCTGAGCGTCTTCGACGGACCGGGTAGGGTGTTTGAGATCAGACCAACCGGACCGCTTGCGTTTCTTGATCCCGAGAGGATCAGCGAACAACCGAACAGCGATCCCGAATGGCAGGACGACGGTAGCATACAGGAGCGTGAGGATGACGCGACTGTTGAAATTCCCGATTACCGTCGCGATTCGCATCCAGCCTTGCCACAGTTTTTTCAACATGAAAGTTCCTGATGATCCGTGTGCAGGTTCAATGGTAGAATAGTATACTAAAGTAGGGTATCGGCGTGCAGGAAGAACGGGGTGTCCAGATGGACAATCGCGTCGGTCAGCATCGGTGTTTGACGCCTTTGGTGGATTGTCCTAGATAGGCTTCGGTTGCGGTGAGCAGGCGGAAGGCAAGCTGGCATATCGGATTTCGGTGCGCGCGCCTAGGGTTAAGGGTTCGATTCCGCATGCATATCGCGGTGGATCCCCATAACAACGCCCCTGACAGGGCCGAACCAAGGGCATTCATAGGATTAGCTTGGCAGACACAAAAAAAATACTCAAAGGTCTCTTCTACACCCTCGGCAGCGGCTATGTCGCCCGGATGGCGAGTGTCGTCCTGACCTTCATGATCCGCCGCGAACTCGGGACCGATCCGTTTGATGCAACCGTCTGGGCGGTCGTCGTCTTTGTCCTGCTCTCCAACCTCAGTCAGTTCGGTTTGATCCACTCGCTCTTACATTACCAGGACGACGTCAATCCGCGTGTAAGCCCGAACAACTCATTTGTCCGTACCCACTTCACGATCAGCCTCCTGATTGGCGGTGCGGTCTTCTTCATATCTGCTGCGGTTGCGTTGTTGATCGACTATGACGGTGAATCGATTGGCTGGACCGGAACCGTCCTTCTCATCTTCTCCGGCCTGTTCCTGCTCCGTAGCCTCTCGGTCACACCTGAAGCCCTTCTTCGAAAAGACTTCGAACACCGCAGCCTGTCTCTCATCCACGGTCTCGGTACGATTGCCGCGCTCGGCGGAACACTCTGGCTGGCCACATCGGGAGCCGGCGTCTGGAGTCTGATCGTCGGTGGCTGGAGCACCTTCTCCGTATACAGCGTCGTCTACATCGCGATCTTCGTCATCTCCGTCTGGACCCTCAGACCCGTCAGCGTATGGCCCTTGCGACTCGATCCCGTCTGGTCTCGTCGCATCCTCAGCTTCGGCGTCTGGGTCTGGCTGAGTTCCCAGCTTCAGAACTTCGTCTGGTTCTACGACAAGCTCATCATGCCTTACTTCGTGACCGCAACAGACCTGTCTCTCTACGAGAACACCTGGTGGCTGATGCAGATCCCGACCGCACTCATCACCCACATCATCATGAACTATACGGTCACTGTCTACGCAAAGGTAAAAGATCAGCGCGATCAACTCAGCATCGTATACACCCGTGCGTTGACCCTGATCTTCCGCATATCTGCTCCTGTGGCGCTGATCCTGATCCTGAATGCCGAATTGATCGT
>CAYYGZ010000239.1:1898-6905 GCA_964471275.1 uncultured bacterium
GGGTGTCCTCACCTGCCTGAAACGCCACATCGACGTCTCGCTCAGTCGGGTATTCGCCGCTCCCGTCCTGGCCCTCATCGTCTCTGCGATCTGTGCGCTCTACCTGTTCCCGGTCCTGAAATCGGGTGCAACCCTACCCGACCTCGCGATCAAGACAACACTCACAACGCTGACCTATCTGACGATACTCTGGATAGCGGAAAAACGCTATTTGCTCCAGATGTGGGGCGAGATGCGGCAGATCATGTCGGACAGTGAGAAGACATCGGCCAGCACCTAAAACGGCGCATCCCAAGCCGAACAGCCTTTTTCCTTGATTCACTGTGCGGTGCGAGTACCTTTTTTTTTATTCAAAACGTTCGACAACCCAACACACTGATGCGAGAAGAGATATGGGATACATGCAGGCCTACAGGGTCGGTGACTCCAGCGGCGAGTCGCCGCTCGGCAAAATATCCCGACTCCTGACCGGTGAAGGCATCGATTGTGACGACCTCGGAGACGCGGATCCTGAAAACGGCTGCGTCCTGATCGACTTTACCCAGGGCGAAAGCCTGCTAGACGACACGGTTGCCAGCGTGCCGCAGCTCCCTCAAATCCTCGTCGCCAGTACGATGACGCTCGGATCCAAGCAGCTGGATATCGCGGACGACTACGTCTCCCCTGACATGCCGGATGCCGAAATCATTAGGCGGATCACGTGCATGACCAACGCGATGATTCGGATCACCGAAGAAGTCCCGGAGCCGGACAAGAGTCAGATCCTGGTAGACGGCGATACCGGGAAAGAGGATCCACTTCACGAGTTTGTGAAGCTTCTCGATGAGCTCGAGATCCAGTGGTCGCCCCTTGAAGATGAGAACGACCCGCAAGGTTCCGGAATCATCTATTCTCACTACCGCAGGTTGTCGTATGCCCGAATGCTGCAATCCGATTTCCCTGGCTATCTTCACATTCAAATGGCCCCGACGGCCGAGCTGCGTGAAGAGGCTTTGTCCGTTGGTGATTTCTCTTACGTCACGCCAAAAGCGACGGCAGGCGAAATCGGTGCGCGGCACAAGCGTGTCCTGAGTATGCTGGAACGACTCCGCGACCCCGATTCCGCCCGCGCCGAATCGTCGGGAGAGCCGGCGCTGGACGTCCTGTTTATCGGCGACCGAAACATCGGGAATAACCTGAAGAACGGGTTCGGCGAAGAAATCGATCTGGCCACGATGGCGACGACCGCCGGCGCGATGGCCGAGGCGAAGAAACACGAAACCGTGCTGATCTACCTCGGCGGCAAGGATGACGCCAAACAGCGGCTCGCCTTCCTCCAGATGCTACTCAAAGAAGAGGACGCACCTGAACTCGCCCTCCTCTTTCTCAAGCAGGCGCCCGATCAGCTGCGCGCGTTTTGTGACAAGAATGATGTCACGATCATTGAATCCAAGAGCCCGCGTGAAATCGCGGACGCCCTGCTGGCCGTGTCCGACTAGCCTGACACCGTCTGAGATACGTTACGAATGCCCTGTCAGGCCTCGCTGGTGACGGGGCGTTTTTGTGATAGAGACCTGGGGCTGCCGCCCCAAGCCAGCGATGGGTCGCCCCGTTGGGGCTTGATGTCAAACCCAACAGAGTATGGCCAGAAGTGACAGCACCATTGCGACGTTCTGAGAGGTCGGCCATATGCATACCGGGTTCGCACGGTCCCGAAATGTGTCACCAATCAGTGCGTGTAGACCGGTCTCTCGATACACCGTCCATCGCGTGAAGCTACGCTGGACGGCACTCGAAAACACGGTGGTAAAGGCCCGTTGCCCGGCAGAACAATCCAGCCGTAGCGGTTTCTGCCCTTCCCCTCTGCCGATTCACGTTCTTCCCCATAGTGGTTCCCCAAAAGCGAGACGTTTTCAAGCTGCTATTAAAGTTGATTGATGTGCTTCATTCACTTCGTTTGGTGTTCGTATGTCTGCCGACAGGCATACGGTTCGATGGAACGGAAAAGACGATCTCGGGAGGATCTCTTCCAGCGGGATCTACTTCGTACGGATGGTGGCTGGTTCCGGACAGGCGATCCGGAAGGTCGTGCTGATGAAATAGCATGGAAGAAACCCGTCACGCTGGCTGCGAGCCGGAGATCGGTCCAAGGAAAGGGGAAGACCTTTGGCCCAGTCCTCCGCGAGACGCGTGGAAACAACGTTGCTCAAAAAAAAGAGTGCGAGACTCCGAGACACGAACGGAGTCTCGCCCCTTCTTTGTGCTGCCAGCGGGGAAGAGAGAGTGGTGAGCGCGAGTGGATTGGTAATAGCCGGGTCTCGATTGGCGCTCGACCTGACGGCGCGTAGTCGTGTAGGAAACAGGATCACTCGGGCGAATTGTGTCCCGAACAATGGCGTTGCACCCTCGGGCACGAGCCCAAGGGTGAGGGTGACACAGTAGGCTCTTTGATCACGGGCTCCTGCCCGGAACCTCCCATTGTGATGCGGCATCCTTACCCTTGTGCTTCGCACAAGGGCGCATAGTCGCGTACAGAGCCCCCAAAAAAAAGACCCGGGCAAGCGCCCCCCTTGGCCGCCCGGGTCTTCTCACGTTCTGGGGTCGATCCTCGCTACACCACCAGCGTTGTCCGGTTGGCCAGATTGGCTGCCGTGGACGCTGTCGCGTTGGATGAGGAGCTTTCGAGACGGTTGTTCTCGTTATTCAGGTCTCGAATTTCTCTCTGGGTGTTTCTCAAGCTCTGTTCCAGCTGTCGTTCCTGAATCGCAAGATCTCGAACCTGCTGATCGTTCGCGTCCACTCGCGACTCCCGACGTGCCTGTCCCGTCTGGGCCGCGTTCTCCGCGGTCGCTCTCAGATTCTGTTGAGACTGGACCTCCGCATCGACACGGAGACCTCGTTCGATATCTGATGAATCCTCGCGAAGGTTCTCCTGAATCTCGGGCGTCGTGTTCGCGCGGCTTATCTGGTCGGAGGTCGGACGCTGGGTGGGCGCGGTCTGTGTATCCGGAGTGGGTGCATCAGTTGAGGGAGCAGCCTGGTCCTGGTTCGAGCGGAGAAGTCGAATCGATGCGTCCGCCTGCCTGTTCAGCTGCCTGGCCTGGACACCGGCAAAACTTCCTGCCTCCGAAGGGATATCGCGGAAAGCCTGTCTGGTCTCGGCAGATCTCGCGTTTCCCGCGGTCGTGGGGCGTGCGTTGCGAAGACTTTCAAACCGATTGAGCGTCGACTGAACAGCAGCATTCTCAGAGCCCTGATCGAGTCTGCCAGCCCCCGTCGCAGCAGCAGTTGCGGAGCGTCGTCCTCTTGCTTCCACAGTTCGTACACCGGGAAGTGTCGCCTGAGTCGGGAGTGTCCGGCGAGAGGGTTCTTGCTGCGTCTGAGGAGTGGATTCCTCAGAGTCGTCAGAAGACCGGTCGACGCGGTTTCGATTGCGCACCCGGTCACGGATGGAGTCCGCCGTCTGCGTCGCGACAGGGAGTTGATCCTGGGCACGCTCATTCTGACCGACCCCGCGACTGCGCTCATCCTGCTCTGCGCGTTCGGCACGATCCGTCTCCCGAGCGTTTTCGCGGCGCTCAGTCTGGCGCTGATTCCGTACGCGGCCAACTCCTGCGCCCGCGATGCGTTCAGCGCTAAATCTGGATACAAATATCGGCATCGACTCGTCAGTCCTCGGCAAGACTTGAATACGATGAGTCGTTCTACTGTCCTGCAAATAAGGTACGGAATCAATCAGGCGATGTCAACGCAAGGAAGAACCGAAAACACTGAAGAATCAAGACTTACCTGTCGCAGCGTAAACCATATAGGACTGGTCCACGCTATCTGGCCGTCAGCTTGTGTAATCCGTAGGTAATAGTAACAGGTCTGCGACCGTCCCCTTACCGTGCGCTGCAGCGCGATACGCGTCAGATCCTGCTGATCAACCCACTCGAACTCGACATCCTCACCATCACCGCGATAAGTACAGACTTCGGTATTGTTCCGAATAACCTCGATCCGCTCGATCAGGTCTGTCCCGTGTACACCGGCTCTGATCTTTCGTTCCGCCAGCAGAAAGCGGTTCGAGTCATCCACCTCGACAAGGCTGCCCGTCCGGCCTCGACCCGGACCGCATCCCGACCGACGCCCAGTCGACTGTTGCTGCCTGCGGCGAACCCGGCGACAACGCCGTCCGCCAGCACCGCGTGACACGTTCGCGCAGGATGTCTGTCCAGGCGTATGTCTGAACTGCGCGCGCCCCATTCCTCTAGATAATCCACGGGGCGTTTTGTTCCCACAATTCTGGCAGCCCTACCCAGAAGCACCCATCGCAAGTAGGATGGCGCACGGCGCGGTGAAATCCTATATTCGAACCCGTTCCACCCGACCATCAACACTGACTCCCGGAAAGGTTGCGATGCTGTCTCAAGATCAGATCGATTCCTACCACGAGAACGGATACATCGGTGTCGAAGGGGTTCTGAACGAAGAGGAGATCGGCGCACTGCGAGAAACAACCGACCTCTTTGTCGAGAAATCGAAAACCGTGACAGAGCATACGGATGTGTTCGACCTGGAGCCCGGGCATACGCCAGCAGAACCAAAGCTCAGACGACTGAAGAGTCCGATCGAGCAGCACGAAGTTTACAGGAACGCCCTCCATCATCCTTCGATTCTGGAAATCGTGTCCCAACTGATCGGTTTCGAGCTCCGATGCAACGGGAACAAGCTCAACATGAAATTGCCCGAGTTCGGCAGTCCCGTGGAATGGCACCAGGATTGGGCCTTCTACCCGCACACCAATGACGATCTGCTTGCCGTTGGCATCTGCATCGACGACATGACGATCAAGAATGGCGCGCTGCTCGTGCTGCCGGGGACGCACAAGGGACCGATACTCGACCATCACCACGAGGGTCATTTCTCCGGGGCCATCACGGACCCGGCCTTCAATGACGAGGGGGCGATTCCTATCGAGCTCAAGGCTGGGGGTATCTCGATCCACCACGCCCGGGTGATTCACGGCTCCACACCAAACAGGTC
>CAYYGZ010000240.1:0-6837 GCA_964471275.1 uncultured bacterium
AGTCGATGCGATGGAGAATACGGAGGCCAACCGGCTGATGGAGGCGAATCGGTATCTGGAGGCAACGCCGCCGGAGGAGATGGTGTCGGAGATGGCGAAGAACATGTCGAAGAATCTGCCGGAGGAGAAACGGCAGGAACTCATCGATGTTATCACAAAGCATCTTGACCTCGTGCGTTTGCGGAAGGCTATGGTCGATGCGATGGTGAAGCACTTTACGGCAGACGAGCTGAAGGCGTTGGCGGATTTTTACGGATCGCCGGTGGGGAAGTCAGCGATGTCGAAGTTTGGACCGTATATGGCGGAGGTGATGCCGAGCATTCAGACGAATGTGATGAAGGCGTTGGCCGATTTTATGGAGAAGAAGTAGGGGGAAGAGAACGGCAGATCGGTAGAGCGCAGGGGGCACAGGGCAGAGCGAAGGTCTGAATAGCGGGACGAGTATTCGAGGATAGAGCCGGTATGAGTCAGATTCGGTGAGTGCCATTTCCAGGCAATCCGATGGTGTGCTCGGGCTTGCCGTGGCTGCAAGAAAATTAGCCGAATCTGAGGAGGCTGCCCGGAAAGGGTTCGCGAACAGTCGCGATTTCCGGCGGGTGGTAGACTGCGATTGCGAACGGATGCTTCGGTGTTTCGATTGCGGGTGAGCTGGGACGAAGGGAGGGCGTCGACTTGTTTCGATGTCTACGTAGATGGTCAGTTCTGGAAGGCGACACAGATACCTGCGGATACCCAGACCGAGATCGACTGTTTCAGCGATGTGCCCTGTGGATTCAGAGATGTCTCCATCTACCTGCCACTGCGGCACGAAGTTCGGATCGATGCGTGGGCAGTCGATCACGACGCTGTCTGTGAAAGACCGACAACCTTTACCGAGCCGCCCCCCATCCTCCTGTATGGTTCCTCCATCGCTCAGGGCGTCGGTGCGTTTCGGGCCGGTATGAGCTATATCGCGATACTCAGCCGGGTGATGGTTGTGGATCACGTGAATATGAGGTCTGGTGGTGCGGGCAAGGCGGTGGCGGAGATCGTCACTCGCGCATCAGGATCTCTTCGACGAGTGCGACGTTCTCTTCCACCATATCGTCCTTGTCACCCCGATTCATGCCAACGTTGACGACGTCACCCAGTTTGATCTGATCGAGGGCATATTCGAAGGCCATGCGCGCGTCGATGCGGCCAGCACCCATGATCTTGTAGCCGATGCAGGGCTTTGAGATCGCGCGGATGCATTCGGTGGCGGCCGGTACGTCACGAAGCTTGAATTTCAGTCCGGCTCCTTCGTGGAGGCTCCCGCAGTTAAAGAAGGGGACGGCGTGGAAGTCGACGAGGTTGAGACTGTCCACCCAGAGATGTGCTTTGGGGGCGTGAGCTGCGACGCCGACTATGACGTCACAGGACTTCGCGTGCTCGACCCATTTTCGGAGCGTTTCAGCGTCTTGCTTCGCATACAGCTGGTCGATCTTTCCGCCGTGGAAGTAGAGTGCCTTGCAGCCGACTTCGGCAACTTCTTCGACTGATTTGGCCATTTCTGTCTTCGCACGGTTGTTGACCTGAGCGATCCATTGCAGTTTTCCACCCCCGGACATGTACTCTGACACGGCTTGCATCACGCGAGGCGTCTCGTTGTTCGTGATCATCGTGTTGATCCCGGCCGCTTCGGCGCGATCCCACGTTTCGTGGATGCGCTCGACTGTGTGGTAGGCGATCATCTCAGCATCACGCGATTTGCTTTGGTGGCTGTATCCACCAAAGGGGTTTGCACCGATGATGAGTCTGTTAACGCGGAGGCCGCAGAAGTCGACTGTCGGTAGCATCGGGATGTCCTTTCGAGTTGAGATCGGTGTCTGTGGTGAAACGTTCGGGTAATTTGACACGCTCGTCCAGTAGAGTTTTCGGGACTGGCGTGGGTGGTTGCGGTGCTGTACTGTAACTGGCGCCCCGGGCTAATGACGCCATGCCCCTTGCGGGGCTCACCCTGGGAGAGGCGGGACCCGAACACGGATACTGGACCGGCGATATCAGATGCTGATGCGGCCACTTCTTCCAGAACGAAACGGCGGTTCTGGAGCTCTACGATATTCCGGTGGGTCAGCCGCTTCACTTTGTCCACGCGTGGATCCCTCGAGAGTCCTTCGATGAGGTCGTCGAATAGGATGGATGGGTGTTCGTCCGGTCTGGTGACGGGTATGCGGGAATCCAGCTGATGGGGACCCACGAATGGGTTGAGAGCGGGGACTACGCTGGAAAGGAACTGATCAGCCGTGGGCGACGAAACGGGGCCGTCTGCGAGGTGGGGTGCAGGGAGCGAAGCGGCCCGTTCGAGGCATTTATGGGAGAGATCGCGGGTCACCCGATCGACTTTGATCCTGACGCGCTGACGCTCACCTACGTTTCAGGACGATGCGAGGAGATGCATCTTGACGGGCAGGGCGCGCGACGTGTGAACGGCGAGGATGTCGATCTGGATTATGCGTTGTATGATTGCCCTTATCTGCACTCCGACTGGGACAGCGGAGTGCAAATGGCCCGTGTCGGTGAACGCTCGAAGGCTTATCGGTTTCTGTAAGGGTGTAGAGCACGAACCCGGATAATTCGCATATTGCCGACGATGGCTGTAGGCGTTCGGCCGAGAGGTCAGTGCGTACGGGGCCTCCGGCTCGCAAGGATTCCTCAGCTCGCGTTATTCTAGACGAGTTGCGGTCACTGGTCGCGATTTGCCGCTCTAGCATCGTGTATGCTTGCACCCTTGGAATGACGTTGGTTGGTTTTGTGAATCGCTCAGGCGAGTACGGCAACGTGCGACGCCAGGATCCGCCCATCCTCTTTCTTCGTGATTTCTGTTCCTTCCGCTGAATCGAATGCCGAATCCTCATCACCGAAATTCGCGATGACGCGATAGGTCACACTGTCAGCGCCAACCACAGCCATTCCTCGAATATTGTCAGAGATGGACCGGATGGCCGTCGGCTTGTGGGCCGCCGAATACGCGGCCGTTTCTTCTCCCGATACACCCGACAGGAGCAGCGCACCGATGTCGACCAGCGTGCTGCCCGTGTCGACGGCCTGTCTCTCGTCACTTCCGCCCATGCAGATTTCGTCCACATACAGGTTGCCTCCAGCCTTCTCGGTGTGCTGGCGGTTCGTGTATGGCTTGATGTAGATCTGCCGATCCGCGGGTCGGTGAATCGACAGCGCCGGACCATATCCCCTGACGACCGACCAGCAGGCATCTACGTTCAGCCAGTCGCCCGGTATATCGCGTCTCTCCGAGTGACCCGGGCAGCCGGCCAGCTCGAACTGACCCTCGGAGTGTATGTAGGTGCGGGACATCGTGTTGAAGATGTCGTTAGGCATCTGGTAAAACAGTCCCTTGACCTCGGGCAGCCAGACTCGTCGGAGGGCCCGTGCGCGTTGGAGAACGACAACCGTGCGATCGTCGGGTAGAGCCACACACGCGACGTCGATTTGTGCGATGTCCTGAGCGGATTCGCCTTCGGAAATGGGCTGATGACTGTGCACGGTGATGTGCCCACACGTGGCGAAGCCTCCGTCGAAGAGCTCGTTCTGCGAGGGATCACAGTTTGCGTCGTTAAAGGCCCCAAGACCGCGGATTCGTGGTACCAGGTTGCCCTGCCACTCGGCCATGGAACTCGCGGCCGGAGGCATACACATACCTTGAGGAGGACGGGCCGCGCACCAGGTCCAGGAAGCCAGTCGTTGCTGTCCCCGTGAGAGAGCGCTGCCGTGGTAGTCGTCGCGCCAGCCGGTCAACACGGGGATGTCCGCGTGGCTCGAAGATGAGGATTCCCGATCCGCGAGCAGCTTGTGGTAGTAGGCGCCCATCGAGAGGGTGACCGCCCGATCGCCTTCGAGGCGGACATAGTAGATGGGAGAGACCTTTTCGAGCGGTGTCAGCCGAGCGGAGAGGAAGGTGTCATCTTCCGTGTGATCGGCTTCTCGCTGCAGAATATCGAGCCAGCCTCTTTCCTGCTGCTCAACACTGTCATCCCCCCAGAGATCGCGCGCCAGCAGCCACATCGGGATCGCATAGTCCTGGCAATAGCAGTAACGCACCCGCGTGTCGCCACCGATGCGCCAGAGCCGACCGTCGTCGAAGGTGCACGTCTTGACGAGTTGCCACAGTTCCTTTGCGTGATGATAAAGACCCTCAGGGATGTCCCAGCCGTTTGCGACGCAGGAGAAGTGCATCATCGCGATGTTTGATAGACAGATGCCCATGTAGCCGACGTTGAGGTAGCCGTGATGATTGCACGCCATGTTGTCGTACATGTTCGCGCCGACGTGCCAGTCGGAGACCGGGCGGCCGGACACGATGTCCTCGAGGTCTGCATCTGATGGCGTTGAGATCCCGTTGAGCAGGAATCGGGTGCCTTTCTCGAGATACTCGTCTCTGCGGGCCGTATCCGGGACTTCTCGAGCAGTTCGATGGAGCATACAGCCGTTCCAGATATTGCTTTCCGGTTTGTTGTTCTCAACCAGACCGGCCGTGATTTCGTAGTGGTCAAGGAGCCAATCGCTCTCGGAGACGTGCACGCGGTAAAGCAGATCGCGATCTTCGTCAGGCAGGAGATCACCAAGTGCGTCGGTTGCGTGACCCAGTCGCTCCAAACAGAGAACGCTGATCCAGAAGTGACCCCACGTTTCGAGGTCGGTTGCCGCTCCCCCGCCGACGTGATGACTGCGAAGGTTGAAGCGGATCATCTTCAGAGCCCAGGACAGCATTTCGTCCTGGCTCATCCCAGCCCTGGCGAAGTCCGTGTCATCGTCGACGGCCAGAACAGCAAGGGCTGCAGCCGCGGTGTTGTTTGCCTGCATCGACCAGTGGCCGTGGTCGCCGGGCCCCATGCACGCTGAGTCAGGGTCGCTCGGAAGCGTATACAGGTTGCTTCGCATCGCCGCAGGCCATCGCTCGACCCGTCGGAGATATCGTTTTTTGAGCTCACTGCTCATCCTTCCTCACTCAGTTTCAGGCTGTGTATGCTCGGCATTATACCACGCATACGGCCCTCTTGTCCGTGTTTCGATCATTGCAGAGCCGACTTGATATCACAATGTAATGTACTGTTCTTGATGACAGGTGCAAGGAAGTGTCACGCCGTGTAGGGGGCATATCTGGATCGGGAGGAATAGCTATGTGGACCGCGATCCTGCTGACCTTTCAGTTGTCGATCAGCACCTTTGCTTCGGACGGTTCAGCAGCTGGTGAGAGTCCGTTAGACGGTAAGCCGAAGAGCTTCGTCATTGTTGGCTACTCGACGAGCTTCCTTTGGCCAACGATGTATGCAGACCTTGCTGGATCATCACGCGGGGAAGCCAGACGTCTATCATGTTCTGAACGCTGCCGCAGGTGGGTCACCGGTCGTGATGTGGCTGAAGGGCCACAAGAACTATGGCAGGACCTACGCGAGGATGATGAAGAACTACGTGTCCGAAAATGCCGAGAAGCTTGAAGGGCGTCCGCCTCCAACGGTCGCGTTCTGTCAACAGTTCCTGCAAGGCGCATTCGGGGACCGGCGCGTGGGGATCGAAGGGCCTGAGGACAACGACCGGATACGACTCGGGGCCGACACATTCTTCCGGCTGGCGGAGCAGTTCCGGGAAGACGGGATGCGTATCGTCTACATCGCCGCTCACATTTACAAGAAACCGATGGAACCCGAGATCGGGAATGAGAGGCTTGCGCTTCGCGCCCTTCTCGACTGCGGTCACGACTACATCCGATCAGGACCTGATGTGTGGGAGCCGATGAGAGACGCGTTTCCGAGTGGATTTTCAGCCGTGGACAAGGTGCATCTCTGCGTTTCAGGGGCACGGATCATGGCGGAGCTGTGGTATCTCGCGATCGCAAGCACCATGGCCCGCGATGAGGTGATTCGGATGATGCACGCTGAACCGTTCCCAGATTTCGTGAAGACTGAGAGCAAACGCAAGGCAGGAAGAGCGCGGCGACTCAAAGCCCGACAGGAGCGCGAAGCGAATGACAGGTAGTCGCTGGATCAAATTCGCCTTTGTGCTAGTTCTCCTGGCTTCGCTGAATGCGTGCCTGCCCTCCGATCCGCGCACAGGTAGCAGCGATGTAGCTGAAGCTTCTCGTGTCGAACGATCCAAACGAAAAACATCGGCCCCGCTGACCCTCGATCCAGAGATTCTGAATACGCGAAAGTTCAGTGAGTCTCCGTCGCTCGCGGAATCTGTCAACCTTGGAACACTCCCGCCCATATCTGAACGTCTGCCAGAGAGCCCGCTCGTTGTTGTTCCTCTCGAGGAAGTCGGTCAATATGGAGGCAGGATCCGGCGAGCACTGACGGGCGACATCGTCCAGACTCCCGGTGTCTCAAAGACAATGGTCGTCAGCCTGCTCGGATACGAGCGACCCTTGCCGAAGAGCATCCAGCTGATGTTGGCGGAAGGATACGAATTCCAGGATGAGGGACGCACGGCGATTTTCCATCTTCGGAAGGGGATCAAATGGTCGGATGGCGTACCGCTGACGGTCGATGATATCCTGTTCTGGTATTACGACATGAATTTGAACGACGATGCACGCGCATCGGCTTTACCTGGACGTATCTGGTTTATCGATGATGTCCCGGTGAAGATGGAGAAGATCGACGACCACACACTCAAGGTCAGCTCGCACAAGCCGATGGGACGCATTCGGAATGCCTTTGTGGGTGGATCGATCGCCCAGCCCAAGCACGTCCTGAAGAACCTGCACCCGAAGTACAACCCCGAGTCCAGTTACGAGACCTTCCGAGACAGTACGACGGGTGCCCAGATCCTGTACAACAAGAAGATCCCGACGTTGGGCCC
>CAYYGZ010000241.1:0-6814 GCA_964471275.1 uncultured bacterium
TGCGACAGGTATCCGATCCCTTCTCTGGCGCGGCGATAGGTGGGAAGCGAGGTGATGTCCGCGTTGCCGAGCAGGATGTGTCCGCCGTCCGGTCGGAGAAGCCCAACGATGGCGTGAAACGTCGTCGTCTTACCCGCGCCATTCGGCCCGAGAAGACCAACGACCTCACCTGAGGCAACATCCAGATCCACGTGTTTGACGACGACCCGTCTCCCATATCGCTTCGTCAATCCGCGCACGGAGAGATTCATGGGGTCTTTCCTGTCTGGTATCTTCCCTGGACACGTCCCTTCACTTCTGCCTTCGCGAGGCGCCCTGCTTCGAACACAAGGTGGAGGCGATCACCAGACAACCGGGCCGGATGGTCTCCCTGGATCTCACAGACCGCGTTGGAATCTACCCGTATCGCTCGAACCTGCGATCCGACGAGGTCGATGGCCACACCTTGCCCGGTAATGTGCGCCCGCAAGTCGCTGCTCCCCGAGGCGTGGTGAAGGTCACCGGAACCATTGACGTGCACGCGATCTGGCTCACCAGCTGTGAGCCGAACAGAAGCGTCCTCCCCATCCAGCTGGCTGAACGTGGAATCCGGCCCGGCGAGCACGATCCGAACGTTGCCAAACGCGGCCAAATCCGTCAGGTCGCCACCATCAAACGCCAATCGACTCGTATCGGCAGATACAGCCGTGCTGACGTGCCCTGCTTCCTCTTCTCGCTGGATGTCAATCCGGCTGGACCCTGTGAGTTCCATTCCCCGGAGGAGGCTCGCCTCCGTGATCATCACCGTCTTGTCCGCGGTTGTCGATGTCGAATCCGTTTCTGAGCGGGGTCTCGCAAGTTGGGTCTCCCCCTTGAGCACGACCCGGTCTCCCTGTTTGTGGACTGTCGCGGTATGTGCATTTCCGCGCCACTGGCCCTGCCTCAGGCTCACACTCCCGGTGAAAAGCGTGCGATTCCTCTTCTCCCCCGATGAAAACCGATCGGACGCGATGGTCAATGTTTCTGCCTTGGCCTGCGTGAATCGCACGTCGCCGCTTCCGCTGGTGCTATCAGACGTGGCATCCCGGAACCACCGGTCTGCCTTGATTTCGCCTTGATTTTCGGGCAAACTGATGTGCACGTCACCCGAGGCCTCGATTGTCTGCGTGGTTGCGTGATAGGTCACCTGTGCTGCCGACAGTCTGCAATCCGCGTCAGCCAGGCTGACGTGTCCGGACAGATCGGCCGTCTGATTTGCGGCGTCGTAGATCACCCTGTCCGCGTAGACGAGGTATCGGTCGTCCCAAAACGCCACATTCTGATAGAAAGAATACTGCCTGGAGTCGGTTGAAACGACAGCAGAATCTGCCTCGATCCGACTGTGCTGGAAGGATGCCCTGACGTCGCCAGCATAGGTGCGACGGGTGATGCCGCTCTCCGATCGCGTCTCGCTGTGATCTGCCCGAACTTCGTCGGCGAAAATGCTTGCGACGCCAGTGAGAAGAGAGAGACCGAGGCTAACGAGAAGAATCGCCAGACGTGTGGCTGAGAGATTCGATACGTGTGACAACCTCTCGGAGCGTCCAGGAGGACAGGTCGGATCTTGCCTCAAAGCCAATGCCTGTTTCGGTGCCATCCACGTCCTCAATCCGGACCCTGGATGGGCCGCGAATCATCTCTGTTTCTTCCTCCCACCGCAGTGTATCGGTGTAGAGCGTTGAGCCCCGATCAGACTTGAGAACGACGCTGTCCGTGGCAGTCAGGACCCGGCGGCCTTGGTCGATCAGAGCCCGTCGGGATGTTAGCGTAGAGAGCACCTTGCCTGAGCCAGGTGCGTAGAAGGTCACGGACACGCCTTGGTCGAGACGTAAAACGCGTTCGCGGTCGTACTTACGGAGATGGGGAGACCGGATCAAGGCACGGAGACGGCCATTCCGCGTGACCTGCTTCGTCACATCCCAGCCTTCCTGGTCCGGAATGTCCGGGCTCGCCGTCCGGACGGGGCGGGAGTCTTCGCGCACGCGACCACAGGCGCCCAGCAGAAGGAATAGGAGGAGGACCCGGACCACGCGGCTCAGACGGCTTCGGCTTGCCCGTTCTCCTGTCTGCGGTGACGGACTTGACGTGCGACACAAGCTTCGACAAAACCGTAGAAGAGCGGCGACGGCTGCTCGAGCCTGGACTTGAACTCCGGGTGCGCCTGTGTTGCGATAAAAAACGGATGATTGGGCACCTCAATGAATTCCATCAGCTTGGTACCGTCATCCCGTCGATGAAACCCTGAAAAGACGAGCCCGTGTTCCTCCAGCAGATCCACGAATTTCGGTGACACCTCATAGCGATGTCGATGACGCTCGATGATGGCCCGTTCACTGTCGAGGATTACCCCGACACGGAAGCTCTCGCTCGGCTTCTGACGCATCTTCTCTAGACGCCAGGCATCGTCTTCGATCCGACCCAGCCGCTCGTAGAGATCGACCAGCAGCGTGTCGCGTTTCAGAACAGCTGCGTATCCCCCGAGCCGCATCGTCCCGCCGTAACGAGACTCTTCTATGATCTCCCGCTGTGAATACTGGATATCGATCACGGCATTGGGTGCGTCGGGGTCGATTTCAGCCGAGCTCGCATCGGTCAGACCTGCCACGTTGCGCGCATACTCGACGACGCCCATCTGGAGACCGTAGCAGAGCCCCAGAAAGGGGACGCTCTCTTCTCTCGAATAACGGATTGCTTCGATGACGCCATCGGCGCCGCCCTCACCAAATGCACCCGGAACGATCACGCCGTCGAATTCTTCGAGCGATACATCCGCAGCTTCTCCCTCGAGACGGCGCGAGTCGATCCACGAGATCTGCACCTCAGTGTCCAGCTGGGCACCCGCGTGTTCCAGGCTCTGGTTCACGGAGATGTAGGAATCAGTCAACTCATACCCGCCTATTTCCACGTATTTGCCGACCATCGCAACCTTGACCTGGTGCTGAGGCTTCCGAATGCGCCCGAGGAGCTTCGACCACTCGGACCAATCCGGAGTTGTCTTGGGCTCGAGATGCAGATGGTCTAGGATCTTGCCACCAAGACCTTCCTTCTCGTAGTCGAGAGGAACCTGATACTGCATGTCGGAGTCCGGCGCGGAGATGATGCGATCGATCGGGATGTTCGCAGAAACCGTGATCTTCTTCTTGCGGGGTTCGTCAATCTGGTCAACTGCGCGGCAGAGGATGAAGTCAGGGAAGATACCGTGCTCGCTGAGAAGCCGGATGGCCTGCTGTGTCGGCTTCGTCTTCATCTCGGAAATGTGTGCGGGCACCGGCAGATAGGTCACGAGGGCATAGAGCATGTTTTCTTCGCCCACGTCCCGCTCGAGACTCTTCATAGCGAAGAGGAACGGTCTGTTCTCGTCATCGCCGATCGTTCCGCCGATCTCGACGAGGGCGATATCTGATCCCTCGGCGGTTTCGGCTACGCGATTCTTGATCTCATCCGTGATGTGCGGAACGGGTTGTACGGTCTGACCGAGATACTCACCTCGCCGCTCGCGCTCGATGACCGTGTGGTAGATCTGTCCCGTCGTCAGGTTGTGACGCCGGGGTAGATCCAGCGCCAGAAAGCGCTCGTAGTTCCCAAGATCGAGGTCGATCTCACCCCCATCATCGGTTACCCACACTTCTCCGTGTTCCGTGGGTCTCAGCGTACCGGCGTCATAATTCAGATACGGATCGATTTTTATCGCCGTAACCTTGTAGCCGTACTGCTGCAGGATTTTCCCGATAGATGCGGTTGCGAGTCCCTTCCCTACCCCGCTGATCACTCCGCCACTGACGACGATATACTTCGGACCTCGATAAGCGCTGCTCACAGAACCTCCCTTACGGGTTGAGTTGATCCTGGACGTGCGGGGAGAAAAGAGAAACGGCGATGGTGCTGACACCACCGCCGACTATTCGATAACCTTGGGGACCCTGAAATGACCGTGCCCTGATTTGGGAGCATTTGCCAGGGCCGCCTCCTGGGAGAGAGACGGTAACGGCTCATCGGGCCGAAAAACATTCGAGATCGGGAGAACGTGAGCGGTCGGGGAAGCCTGGCTCGTATCCAGTTCAGCCAAGGAGGCGACATAAGTCAGCATCTGGTTGAGATCCGTGACGAGACGGGTCTCCTCTTCCTCGGCTAAACGCAGCCTGGCGAGTTTTGCGACTTTTCTCACGTCTTCTATGGTTACTGACATCTCAAGGCCTCAATCGGGTCCAACTGCTTGGGTCAATATCAGACATTGGTTCGCCGAAATCAAGAATAAGCGACCAATTAACCTGGCAGCAAATGCGCATACCTCTGGACCACCTTCTTTGTGGTGCCCTGGAAGCGGATTGTAAGCTTTGCATCGTCCCCCGATCCGGATCGTGCCTCGATGCAGCCCTTCCCCCACGTCGGGTGGACGACCCACGCCCCCACGTCTGTGTTGAGCTCACCGGCCGCTCTGGCAGGCTCTACGTAAGCCTCCTCTTCCTCTTCGTAGCTCTCCTCCTCCTCTTCTCCACCGATTTCCTGGATCTTGTAGCCAGCGTCAACGAGGTTTCCAGGAATCTCACTCAGGAAGCGGGAAGGCTTCGAGGAAACCAGCCCCCCATACCGCCTCCGCTCGTGCGTGTAGGACAGGAATAGGCGATCCATCGCCCGTGTGATTCCCACGTAGAGGAGTCGGCGCTCCTCCTCGAGTGATGCTTCATCATCAAGGTCTTCAGCGGAGCGGATGATCGGGAACAGCCCGTCTTCCATCCCGCAGATGACAACCGCGCGAAACTCGAGACCCTTGGCGCTGTGCATCGTCATCAAGGTTATCGCATCCGCTTCCTCATCCCACCCGTCGATATCGGTCATCAGGGAGACTTCACGTAGAAACTCCGAAACCGTTGGATCTGCGGCCCTCACCACGAACGCCTGGATGTTGGTCACCATTTCCTGGACGTTGTCTCTCCGGCTTTCTGCGTCCGGCAGGCCATAGGGGCCCAGATTGAGCAAGAAGTCCGTGGACTTGATGACGTGAAGGGCCAGTTCGTCCGCGGTTTCGGTCGCCGCCGCCTCCCGGAATCCATCCATCAAAGCACGGAAACCACGGATCTTCTTCACCGCACCCGCGGAGAGCGTCTCAATCTGATCGCATGTTCCAAGGGCGTCGAAGAGACTTATCCCAGTCCGCGCCGCGCAGTCGAGCAAGCGGTCGACGGAAGTTTTGCCGATTCCGCGTTTGGGGGAATTGATGATACGAACGAGACTAACCGTATCAAGCGGGTTGTCGATCACCCGCAGGTAGGCGAGAAGATCCTTGATCTCCTTGCGCTCGTAGAACTTCACATCGCCAACGATCACATACGGGATGTTGGCCCGAACGAGATGCTCTTCGAGCGCACGTGACTGCGCGTTCGTTCGATACAAGACGGCCGTATCCCGATACGCCATCTCACCCGAGTCCTTGAGCTCCTTCGCAAGCTGGCAGACCCAGCGCGCTTCATCCTTTTCGTCGAGAGTGCGTCTGAGCCGGATCAGCTCCCCGCCCGATCGATCTGACCAGAGCTCCTTCCCCTTCCGTCCATGGTTGTGACCGATCACCGCGTTGCCCGCGTCCAGAATGACCTGAGTGGACCGGTAGTTCTGCTCCAGGCGGATCGTCGTCGTCTCCGGATAGTCCTTCTCGAAATCCAGAATATTCCGGATATCGGCCCCACGCCAGCCGTAGATACTCTGATCGTCGTCGCCGACCACACAGATATTTTGGTGCTCCTCGGCGAGGCTCTTTGCCAGCAGATACTGGGGCCGGTTCGTGTCTTGATACTCGTCGATCAGGATGTAGTCAAAGCGTTGTCGGTATTTCTCCAGGACTTCTTCGTTGTTCCGGAGGGTCACGACCGTTCTCATCAGGAGATCATCAAAATCCACCGCGTTGTTCGCCTGCAGTTCCTCCTGGTAGGCACGGTAGATCTTCGCGATCGCCTGGTCGTAGAAGGAATACGCCCGCTGCTCGACCGCGTCGGGGCTCGCCATACGATTCTTCTCGTTACTGATACGGCCACGAATCTGCTTTGGCGGGTAATCCTTGTCCGAGAGACCATTTGCCTTGATCGCTTTGCGGACGACGACAAGCTGGTCCGACGAATCGTAGATCGAAAAGTTGGGTTCCAGACCCGCCGCACCGGCCTCGATCCGGAGGAAGCGTGCACAGATCGAATGGAAAGTTCCCATCCAGAGCCCCTGAGCAGACCGCTGCAGCAATTCCTCCACCCGGGCCCGGATTTCACCGGCGGCCTTGTTTGTGAAGGTCATCGCCAGAATTCGGTAGGGCGCGACATCGCAGTTCCCGATCAGATGCGCGATCCGCCGGGTCAACACTCGTGTCTTCCCCGAACCCGCGCCCGCAAGGATTAGGAGAGGTCCATCGACCGTCTCGACCGCCTCACGTTGAGGCGAATTCAGATCCGCGAATATCCTCTGATCCGGCACCTTCTCAGGCTCTGATACACCCAGGTTGAGCACTCCCTGCAACCTTACCTCCGTTTGGTCTGTTTCCAGCTCTTTCGGCGAGCCGCCTTCGTCTTCTGCTTCGCCGCTTCGTGCTCGGCTGCCGTCTTCGTGAACAGATGCGACCCGTCTCCCTTTCCCACATATCCGAGGTTTACGTCTGGGTTGGTGTCGTCCGTGATGATACGGAGCGAGTAATCCGCGCCCTCCGCCCCAGCGCGCTCACGCACCATCAAGATCTTTCTGTACAGCGCGTCTTCAGGGAGGTATTCAACGTAATGTGGGGTGATCCGGCTCATCGTCACCACATCCTCGGGCGGCATAA
>CAYYGZ010000242.1:0-6786 GCA_964471275.1 uncultured bacterium
AGCGTCTTTGATTGGGCCCAGCAGAGAGACACGATCGTTCGCGTCTGGGGGAAGGGGTTCCCTGGGGGGGTAGAGGGATTTCCGGATACGGGAGGACTGAACCCATCGATTGTGTTGGAGTGTCTGGCACGGCTTCTCAGCGCGATACCGGTTACGGGTCTGAATCAGGATCGGATCGATGCCGAAGTCGAACTCGCCGCAGAGACAGCCGACTATGAACTTCACGCGACCGCGCGAACACCCTCATTCTGTCCTGGCTGTCCACACCGCGATTCTGCGAGTGTTCTGAATCGTGTCGTCGATGACTTCATGAATCCGGGCTACATGAAGGAGAAATACGGTAGGGACGAAGTCGATCTGGTGTTTCACGGGGATATTGGGTGCTATTCGCTCCTGAAGTACAAACCGTTCGACAGGCTGATGCACAACTTGTCAGGAATGGGGCTTGGCGGTGGAACGGGTGCGGGAATTGACCCGTTTATCCTGAACAAGCAGCTCGTGTTCATGGGAGATTCCACGTTCTTCCACAGCGGCATGGCCGCCATCTCTGACTCGATCAAGCACGGACAGGATATCACCTATGTCATCCTCGACAACAAGACGACCGCGATGACCGGGCACCAACCCACACCCGGTGTTGACATTGATATCATGGGGCGACCCACCTTTGCCCAAGATATTGAGTCGGTGGTGCGCGGGATGGCCGGTGATGGGTCCGACACCGTCTCGATCGTCAGGATGAATCCGGCAGAGAGAGAAGCGTATCGGGCTGCCGTCGAGGAGACGCTGCTGAAAGAGGGTGTCAAGATTGTGATCGCCGACAAGGAGTGCGGAATCACCTTCAACCGCCGGCAGCGAAACGAGGAACGTGCGGTTCTTCGATCGAAAGGGTATCTGCCGGAGGAGACGCACATCAACATCACACCTGAGGTCTGCGAATACTGTCTCGAGTGTACGAGGGCAACGGGCTGTTCGGGGTTGACCGTCGAGGATACGCTGCACGGGCCGAAGGTTGCGACCGATCTCTCGCTTTGTGTGAGCGATGGGGCTTGCACCAAGGTGACGGTGGCGAACGGCGATAAGACGTGCCCCTCGTTCGAACAGGTCACGATTCGCCGAAGCCGTGCACAGGAGGTGCGGACCGAGTTGATCCAACTGGAGGATCTGCCCCTGCCGGAAACGGAGGCGTTCGACGGGTCCTGGTATGCGTTTGTCGGTGGGGTCGGTGGGATGGGTGTGAACACGATTTCGGCGATTATTTCGACCGCAGGGGCGCGGCAGGGCTACGTGGTTCGGTTCACGAACAAGAAGGGCCTGGCCATTCGCAACGGCGCTGTGTATTCACACGTCAGCTTCTCCAAGGGGGATCGTGTTATCTCCCAGATAACACCGCACGGTCACGCCGACCTGCTTCTGGGGCTCGATATCCTGGAGGCTGTGCGAGGGATGGACCCGCACGGCACGTGCCGGGTGGCGAGTTCACAGCACACGACCGCGGTCGTCGAGACAGGGAAACGCGAGACGATTATGACCATGACGGGTATCGATGACTTCGATACCCGCGATCTCGAGGGATGGATCAAACGCTATTCGCGATCCGACCGATATTTTGGCATGGATCTCAGCGAAGTCTCCGAACGGTTCCTCGGGAACAAGATCTATGCGAACAGTATTCTGCTAGGCGCGGCTTTCCAGAGAGGGGCGCTTCCCGTAACGCTCGACAATCTCAGGTGGGCCATGAAGGCGAACATCCGGTCATCCGAACTCGAACCCAACCTGAAGGCTTTCGAGATGGGACGAAAGGCGGCGATTGATCCCGGGGCCTTTGACCGGCCGGCCGATGCCGTGACCTACCAGGACGTGATGGATGATAAATCGACGATCCTGAGGGCGACCCGGGGAGACGGTCATGGGGATGCATACAGGCGTCTTGTCCAGCACGTGACTGGTTGGGACATCAGTGACGGAGCGAAGGTGCAGTTTGCGCTGGGCGTGTATGACGTCCTGCAGTGGGGAGGGGAGGCCTATGCTCGGTCGTTTGTTGACTTGGTGGATGCCGTGTACGCAAAGGACAGCCAAGACCGTGGGTTTGAGGCGACCGAGGCCCTCATACCGAATCTTGCTCGAGTGATGGCATACAAGGACGAAATCTATGTGGCATATCTGGCGACGAGCGAGGAGAAGAGGCGTCGCGATCACGCACGCTACAACATCGATCCATCGCGAGGAGATACTATCTCCTATAGCCACATCATGCGTCCGCATTTCGAGATCCTGGGTGCAGACATCAAATTCGATCTCTCCCCACCGGTCTGGATGCTCAAGTTGATGCGGCGTCTTGGATTCCTCCGAAAACTGCTGCCCGGGTGGCACTCCGAGGAGAAGGCCTATCGGGATTGGTTCACGGGGCTGGTGCGGGTATTCAGCGTGTCAGATAACAACCGGTATGCAGCCTACGTGCGCGTGTTCAAACTGCCGGATCAGGTAAGAGGCTATAGAGAAGTGATCTGGCCGAAGATGCGTGCTGCGAGAAAGACGGCCGCGTATCTGTTGGAGGGGAAGGGCCAGCCGGTAGCGATCGACACGTATGTGGAACCCGACCCGTTTCTCGAACAAGCATAACGAACCAGAAGCTGAAGGAATTTGGCGCGCAGTGGAAGTCTCGCACCTTTAATCTGTGGAGATAAATCCGTGCGGGTCGGGATAGCGGGCTTAAGACGAGGACAGTCGTTTCTTCACGTTTTTGATCAACGACCGGATTGTGAGGTCGCCGTGATCTGTGACCCGGATTCCGATACGCTTCACCGGGTCGGGGATGCGTGGGGAGTGGAGGGACGCGTCCGGGCTTATGAGGACCTGCTGAGCGTCGATTTGGACGCAATCGTGATCGCGACACCGGCCCCGATGCACGCGTCACAGTCGATCGCTGCCCTCAGAGCGGGCATCCACGTTCTGAGTGAGGTCCCGGCCGCCTGGTCGGTGGACGAATGTGAAGCCCTGGTGAAGGCGGCGGAGCAGGCAGAAGGTGTCTACATGCTTGCCGAGAACATGTGCTACTTTCACTACCTGATGGAGTGGCGGTCGCGGATCCAGGCAGGCGAGATCGGTCGGGTGACGTATGCGGAGGCCGAGTATGTACACGACTGTCGAGATCGCATGGCTGCGGGGAACTGGCGGGCCGAGATGCCCCCCCTCTACTACTGCACGCACAGTCTGGGACCGGTGCTCGACATTATCGGCGATCGCTGTGTACAGGCGATCGGTATGACCACAGGGAGCCAGACGAGTCCCGAGTATGGCGCCCACGACCTGGAAGTCGGGCTCTTCAGGACCGCCGGCGATGTGACGATTAAGATCCTCTGTGGATTCTCTGTCTGCCGCGCCCCCGCCTTCCACTGGCAGGTCTTCTACGGTACGGAAGGGGTGATTGAGAATGGACGCCCACCCAGCGATTCGGCCAAGATGTATTGTGCCGGAGATGAGGAAATGAAGTTGATCGAGTCCGACGTTTCCGATCCGGGGCTGGAGGGAGCTGTCACCAGTGGGCACGGTATGAGCGAGTCACTGCTTGTCGAGGATTTTGTGCAAGCCGCGAGGGGCGAGGGTCCGGTATCTATCGACGTCTACCAAGCTGTCGAAATGACGATTCCGGGCATTTGCGCACACGAATCCGCGCTTGATGGAAGTCGATCTGTGGAGATACCGAACTTTCGGCCTGGCTAAAGATTCGGGGATCCGATTCCGATAATAGTAATAGTGATTCGGCATCACTACTGTCCTACCAGACGTCAGCTTCTGACCCATTGAGCTGGCGTTCTTTTTATGCCCTCGACAAAGCTCGCCGTCTTGCCTGCCTATTTATCCCAGTTGACACTAACACGGTGCGGGTCAGCCTGGCAGATCGCGTTTTGCTGTCCTGAATGCGACTCGACTGGCATCGTGGCTCGGTGATACACCGAGTGCCCGCGTGATGCCCGAATACGCCGCCATTTCTGCTTGACCCTCCAATTTCATTCCCTTACTTTTCACCACCTGCCGAGGCCTGTGTGTCCCGGATTGACGTGCTCTTTCGCCGATCCGGTACGTGAGCCTCGTTTTGTTTGTGACCACGTTTCAAGGAGGAGTCTTTTGGCAGATTGGGAAACTCACAATCCTTCCGGTAGCAAGCGCGTTGTTTGCACCAAGCAGCTTCCCGGAACGCGGTGGCTGGACGTCCTTGCAGCAGCCGACTGCTGCGTCGAGGTCGGCACTTCGACAGATATCCTGAGCGTCGACGAGATCAAGGCGAAGATCGGCGACAAGTGTGACGGTGTGATCGGTCAGCTGACCGAGGACTGGGGAGATGAACTGTTCTCGGCCCTCAAGGCAGCCGGTGGTAAGGTCTACGCAAATTATGCGGTTGGATACAACAACGTCGATGTTGCTTCCGCTACGGGACACGGTCTCCCTGTGGGGAATACGCCTGGTGTGCTCACTGAGACGACTGCGGAAATGGCTGTATCGCTCACGTTCTCTGCCGCCCGACGGGTTGTCGAAGCTGACGAGTATATGCGAGGAGAAAAATATAAGGGCTGGCTGCCGACGTTGTTCCTGGGTGAGCTGATGACCCGCAAGACAATTGGTGTCGTGGGGGCAGGCCGGATCGGCGCCTCCTACGCAAAGATGATGGTCGAGGGATGCAAGATGGATTTTCTCTACTATGATCTCTACCAGAACGAGGCGCTCGAGGACTACCTGACGGCCTACGGGGAGTTCCTGAAGTCTCAGGGAGAAGAACCGATCAAGTGGAGAAAGTGCGACACGGTCGAGGAAGTGCTTCGCGAGTCGGATGTCGTCAGTCTGCATCCCCTGCTCGATGAGACCACGCACCATCTCATGAACACCGAGCGTCTCGGGATGATGAAGGACAACGCGGTTCTCGTGAACGCGAGCCGGGGTCCCGTGATCGACGAGGTCGCCCTGGTCGAACACTGCAAAACGCACGAAAACTTCCGCGTCGGTCTTGACGTGTTCGAAGACGAACCAGCCATGAAGCCGGGGCTCAAAGATTGTCCGAATGCCGTCATCGTTCCGCATATCGCATCGGCCACGATCTGGACGCGTGAAGGTATGGCCTCCTTGGCTGCTGGCAATGTTGCCGGGATCCTGAGTGGATTCCCTTGCTGGCAGGACCAGAACGATATTCTGACGTTTCTCGAGGGTGAGAACCCGAAGGCCGCGCCGAGCATCGTAAATCGCGATGAGCTGGGGCTGCCGATCTTCAGCTGATCAACGGCAGGACCAAACGGATGGCGAGTCGGGTATTCCCGGCTCGCCATTTCTGTTCCATCCAGGTTATGACCCGATCTCTTGACAGGCGATTTTGCGTCGCCCCCATGATGGACTACACGGATCGCCACGAGCGGTATTTTCTCAGGCTGATCTCACGCTACGCCGTGCTCTACACGGAAATGGTCACAGCCTCGGCGATCCTGCACGGAGATCTGAGACGGCTGATCGGTTTCGATCCGGCCGAGCATCCCGTGGCTCTCCAACTCGGAGGGAGTGATCCGACTGATCTTGCTGCGGCTGCGCGTATCGGAAGCGACTTCGGCTACGACGAGATCAACCTGAATGTCGGGTGTCCGAGCGATCGCGTGCAATCCGGTCGATTTGGGGCCTGTCTCATGGCAGAGCCAGCGCTCGTATCTGAATGTGTCGCGGCGATATCGTCCTCAGTGGATGTGCCGGTAACGGTCAAAACCCGGATCGGGATCGATGATCTGGATTCCTACGAATCACTCACCCGGTTCGTGTCTCTCGTCAGAGATGGCGGCTGCCGTACATTCATCGTGCACGCCAGGAAGGCCTGGCTGCAAGGGCTGAGCCCGAAACAGAATAGGGATGTTCCACCGTTGCGGTATGATGTCGTCCATCGTCTGAAGTCCGATTTCGCGGATCTCGAGATTCTCATCAACGGGGGCATCCGTACGATCGACCAGGCGATGGTGCAGCTGGAGCGCGTGGATGGTGTGATGGTGGGACGGTCCGCGTACGAGAATCCGTATCTGCTGGCCGAAGTTGACCGACGGGTTTACGGAGGTTCCGGTGAGGTTCCGTCACGGCGTGAGATCGTCACGGCATTCACCCGGTATGCGGACGAGAAGCTGGGACGGGGAGTCAGAATGCACCAGATGACGCGGCATATCATCGGGCTCTTCGCCGGCCTGCCTGGGGCGCGGAAATGGCGTCGATATCTGACCGAGGAGGCCGTCAAAGAGGGTGCAACCGGTGCAGTCATCGAGAAGGCTGCCTCGTATGTGCCCGGCCACGCCGAATCGGTGTAGGCTATCTGTGTTCTTGTACGATCTGCCTGGTCTAGAAGAAGACCTCCGCCGTGGCATCCAGACATTGCTCAACGGTCCCTTCCTTGAAGTTCGGATGAGGACCATACTTGTTGACGTCGATCTTGTATATCAGAAGTTTCCACTTGTTTGGGCCAACAAACTCCAGCCGGGCCACCTTCCCAACTCCCCTTACCGTCTTGTTGCCCAGGAGCTTCCCGAACAGTCCCGTCTTCTCTTCCTTCACGACATCCACAAACATGTAACTGCCCTTCCACCGGACACGTATGTCCGATATGCCTTTCCGGCGATACTTCTTCTTGTGCCGGTTCAGACGGTTGAGCGTCATCTGCTTGTCGTTCTCAGTCGGTATATTCATGGACTCGTCGATCTCCCGATCCTGTTCGTTGCTCCCTCAACCGGTCAAATATGTAAGAATGATTCATCTTTTGCCAGTGATGTT
>CAYYGZ010000243.1:0-6750 GCA_964471275.1 uncultured bacterium
GACGCGTATCTGGTTCACATGATACTCGCGTTTCTGGCTTCCCTTCTCCTTTTGTCTCCTCCAGTGCAGGCAGGCAAGGCAGATCCTCTGCTGGTCTTTGCTGCGGCAAGCCTCACGGATGTACTGGGCGCCGTCGGCGCCGCCTACACCGACACCTCTGGGAACACGATCACCTTTTCTTTCGCAGGGTCATCGACACTGGCGCGTCAGATCGACCACGGCGCTCCGGCTGATGTGTTCATTTCTGCGTCCGAGGAGTGGATGGCGTTTCTCGAGGAGCGTGGACGACTGACTCGAGAAATTCCGATGGTGTTCGCGTCCAACCAGCTTGTGGCGATATCTCCTTTTGCGTCGGATTTTACTATCGAGGTGCTGCGTGAGTTTCCCGTTTCCGATGCCTTCTCTGGCCGACTAGCGATTGCCGATCCCGAGCACGTGCCAGCGGGTCGGTATGCGAAGTCAGCGCTCGTCGCTCTCGGCTGGTGGGATGATCTGCGAACACGGTTGGCCATCGGCCACAGTGTTCGCGGCACGCTGGCCTACGTTGACCGGGGGGCGTGCGATCTAGGCATCGTCTATGGCACGGATGCAGAGATGAGCAGAAAGGTGAAGGTTGTGGCAACCTTTCCGGATACCTTGCACCCCCCAATCCGCTACGTGGCAGGTGTGGTCGAAGCTTCCGGAAAAGCGGCTGCCGCTGACTTTGTTGCCTTTCTAGCAGAACCCATCGCTCAGGATATTTTCCGCAAAGCTGGTTTTCGTCGTGTGCCAGAAGACGAAAGATCGCAACCATGAGTGCTCTACCTGATCTGATTACCGACGAAGATATCGGACAGGATCGGGCAACGGCTCGGGGCATCCTTGTGGGTTGTGGGTTTGTTGCTTGGATCAATTTCTGGATCTCCTACGCTGAGTATGTGGTCCACGCTTCGCGCATGAACATCAGCCACTATCCTGTAGCTCTCTTCATCTCCTACTTCATCCTTGCCGCATCGATCCCGCTTATCCGTAAGGTCTCCCGGTCTCTCGCATTGAACACTGCGGACATGGCCATCATCCTTGCTATGGGCATGGTCGGTGCGATGGTGCCGACTTCCGGTCTGATGGGTTTCTTTCTGGGCATCATCGCAACACCTTTCTACTTCGCGACTGCCGAAAACCGCTGGAGCGAGTTTTTCCATCCGCACATCCCGGAGTGGGTCGCGCCAAGAGACTATGGTCACGCATTGACGTGGTTCTTCGATGGTCCACCTGGGGGGCCTGTCGACATCCCGTGGTCGGTCTGGGCGACGCCGGTCTTCTGGTGGCTGATCCTGATTGGCGCCGTCGTCTATGCCTCGGCTGCGATCGCGTCGATCCTGCGCAAGCCGTGGAGCGAGCACGAACGGCTTGTCTACCCGCTGATCAGCGTGTCGCAGGATCTTATTCACGTGGGTGACTCGCAAAAGTCACGGTTCTTCTGGCACGATCGGCTCTTCTGGGTGGGGATGGTGATTCCACTGACTCTCTTGAGCTGGAATTACCTGGTTTTTCTGGTTCCCATCCTGCCCTACGTCAATCTGGGTGGATCCTGGCTGGCGGTTGCTCGCGGATTCCCGAGTTTCCGCACGCGGGTGAATTTCTTCACGCTAGGTTTTGCCTACCTGGCGAATCTCGAAGTGCTTTTCAGCATCTGGATCTTCTATCTGATCTCGAGCGCAGAGGTATGGAGTCTCAACAGAGTGGGGTTCAAGATCACGGGCACGGAAGATTCGTGGTGTTCGATCGATGCGGCGTCGGGATGGCAGAGCTTTGGTGCCCTCGCTGCCATGGTCTTGTGGGGGCTGTACGTTGCGCGGGGTCATCTGAAGCAGGTGTGGCGAGGCGCAATCGACAGGAAGAGAGATCAGGGCAATGAAATTCTGACCTATCGCGGTTCGGTGATCGGGTTGGGGGTCAGCGTCGTAATCATTGCTCTTTGGATGCGCGCTGCCGGGATGAGCCCTGGGCTGTCGGCACTCATCCTGTTTGGGACGTTCATCGTGACCGTTGGTGTTGCGCGGATTGTTTCGGAATCTGGATTGATATACGTACGCGCGCCCATGACACCGCAGGTCTTCTCGATCTACGCAATCGGACCGGGCAACCTGTCGAGCCAGTCACTGACGATCAGCGCCTTCTCCTACACCTTCTTCTCACAGGGGAAGGGCTTGTTTATGGGCCCCATGATGCACGCGGTGAAGCTGGCCGAGCAGGTTCGGAATCGCCGGACCCTCTTCGTGGCAGCGCTGTTTCTGTCCGTTGCTGTCGGGATGGGCGTCTGTACTGCGCTCACATTTTCCTGGGGGTATGACACGGGAGCCTACAACTTCAGCGACTATCCGTTCTCGTCCGGGAGCAAGCACGCATTCAACGTGACGATCAACAAGATGCGCGACACACGCGGCATGGATCTAAAGCGACTGAGCTTCTTCGGCATCGGCGCTCTGGTCATGTCCGCGTTGCTCTTTCTGAGGTATCGTTTTCCCTGGTGGCCTGTTCACCCAATTGGTTTCACGATTCCCCTCACATATCCCACGCGGAACTCCGTTTTCGCAATCCTGATCGCGTGGATTCTGAAGTCCGTTGTCCTGCGATTCGGCGGTGTGTCGCTGTATGACCGAACGCGGCCGATCTGTCTGGGAGTGGTGGTCGGGTATGCGCTGGGGGTGGGACTGTCGTTTCTCGGGGATTGCATCTGGTTCTTCGGAGATGGACACGGGGTGCATAGTTGGTGAGAGAACGATTGACCAGTGGCAGATGACATATGACAAGAGATGAGGCAAAGGCACGAAAAATCAGAGATGCGAACTGATGGCCGGGTCGGCGAAAATGCGGTCGGTTAGCAGCGGGATCCCCGGGCGTGGGTTGTTTGTGGGGAGTCTGTGTGCCATCCTCGTGAATCTGGCGGCGCCGTATTCGGAGTGGATCGTACGGTCTACGCTGATGACGACGAACTACTTTCCGTTGGGATTGGCTTTTACATTTCTGATCGTTGTCTGTGTGCTGAATCCGATACTCAAGTGGCTCCGCGCCGGAGCAGGTCTCTCGCAAGGCGACCTGGGTGTGATCTACATGATGATCCTCGCCGCTGTCTCGGTACCGACATACGGGATAACGGGGTACGTGATCTCGATTTCGGCTTCTGCGTTCTACTTCGCAAACCCGGAAAACGGCTGGGCAGACTTCCTGCATCAGCACATCCCTTCGTGGATCGTGCCAGCCCCGAGTCGGAAGACGGAGTGGTTCTTCGAGGGACTTCCGCCCGGTGCGTCCGTTCCTTGGGAAATCTGGATCGTTCCCCTTTTCTGGTGGGGCACGTTGATTATCGCTACGCTTGCTCTGAGTACCAGCCTGATCGCGTTGTTCAGGTCGCAATGGATCGATCGTGAGCGGCTGAGCTTTCCGCTGGTCGATGTTCCCAACGCCATGATCGAGGGATCGCTGCCCGGTCGCAGGATGCCGGCGTTCTTGAGCGCGAAACTTTTCTGGTGGGGTTTTGGTACTTCGTTTCTGAAAGTCGCCTGGGAGATCCCGTCTTATTTCTATCCACAATGGCCGCGTTTCGGTCGTATCCGGTTGCGAATCAATCGCGGGAAGATCTTCCCGGGTATTTCGTCCATCCTGACACTTCCACTCCTCGGCATCAGCTATTTTGTCAATACGGACGTGCTCTTGAGTGTCTGGGTTTTCAACCTGGTGAATGCCGCAGAGATCTCGGTGTTCAACCGGCTTGGGTTCACGATAGGTGCTTCCGAGATCTATTCGGTCAGCCCGCCATCTGTGGCGTGGCAGGGATTTGGTGCTTTCTCAGCACTAGTGTTTGGTGGAGTCTGGGTGGCACGGGAGCATCTCGGCCGTGTGTGGCGGAAGGCGTGGTCGGGTGATCCTGCGATTGACGACAGTCACGAAGTGATGTCGTATCGCGTCAGTGTCATCACTATCGTGGCTTCCATCTCCTTCGTCCTGTTGTGGCTCCATAACGCTGGGATCAGCTTCTTGGTTTCTCTGCTGCTGGTCTATGCGGTAATCACGCTTTACCTCGGGCTGACACGCATTGTTGTCGAAGGGGGTCTGGTCTTTGTACGGGGACCCCTTCTGCCGCAAGCCTTCGCGATGCACATTGTAGGACCTGGTTCACTGGGACCCCGGACCATGACCGGTCTGGCGCTGAGCTACGCCTGGGCGTGTGATCCGATCGCGAACTTCATGCCTTTTGGCGCGAACGCGATCCGTATTCACACAGACCGGAAACTTCCCCGTGGGACATTTCTGACCGCAATGGCACTCGGTCTGGGGATCAGTCTTTGCGTCTCGTTCTGGTTCAGCTTGAAGCTGGCGTATGCGGCAGGTGGCTACAACTTCGGTGAATGGATATTCAGCAGAGGCGGACAGGTGCCATTCGACACGATTGTGTCCAAGATCAAGGCAGGACAGGGCGTCCAGCCCTGGTACTATGCGTTCTTCCTAATAGGTATTCTGGCCACGACGCTGCTGACGTATCTGCGACATCGATTCCCTTGGTGGCGACTCCATCCGCTGGGTTTCTCGATCGCCTCCGTGGGGCAGGTGCAGTGGACGATGTTTACACTCTTCTCTGCCTGGCTGATCAAGATGATCCTGGTTCGGGTCGGCGGTTTGATGCTTTACAACCGGGGCAAACCATTCTTCATTGGGCTGACGCTGGGACATTTCGCCGCAGCGGGTCTGTCGTTCTTTGTGGATGTGATCTGGTTTCTGGGAGACGGTCACAGTCACTATTTTTAGGGGTAGCACCGTTTTTGACAGGGCCCTTCGGGAGAACAGACACACCGGGGCCTCGACCTTGGTCATCAAGCATCGTGGTGTGAGGAGCAAATGAGCAAGCAATTCGTGATCGTGGGTGCAGCGTTTGGGTTTTTCGGGGTCGCACTTGGCGCATTCGGTGCGCACGCGCTGAAACAGCGACTCGAACCCGATCTTTTCGACATCTTCGAAGTCGGCGTTCGATATCACATGTATCACGCCCTTGCTATCATCGCTGTTGGGCTCGCGGCCGCCCAGTGGCCCGGCTCAATGATCCACGTGGCCGGCTGGCTGTTTGCTGTCGGTATCGCGATCTTCTCCGGCAGCCTGTATGTACTGGCCATAACGGGTACAAAGTGGTTTGGGGCGATTACGCCGATCGGAGGTATCGCATTCCTGGCCGGATGGTTGATGGTCGTCTATCACGTTTGGAAACTGAAGGTCCAGTAGGGTCGATCTCCAGTCGGGCAGATACGCCACTTTGCGGTACGACAGTAACTACATAGATGTCAAATGGCTACTCAGCTGAATGTCGGAATCGTCGGGGTCGTCGGACGCGGGAAGAGCTTTAGAACAGCCTTCGACGCACATCCGGTGACGCGTATCCACGCCGTGTGCGATGTGAACAAGGAGAAGCTCCCTGAGGCGGTGGAACTTCTGGGGGCGGTGCAAGCATACACCGACTACGGCGAAATGCTTGCGAAGGCTGACGTTGACGCGGTTGTCATCGGCACACCGATGTCCTTTCACGCGCCGATGGCGATCCAGGCGCTGGACTGCGGCGTTCACGTGATGAGCGAGGTAACAGCAGCTGTCTCCGTCGCTGAGAGTAGGGAACTGGTAGCTGCGGCCAACCGATCCGATGCGGTCTACATGATGGCCGAGAACTACACGTATCAACGATCGAACGTGCTTGTGAAGGAGCTGGTCCGGGAGGGGCTGTTCGGAGACGTCTACTACGGCGAAGGGGAGTATCTCCACGAGTTAAAGGCACTGAACGAGATCACGACCTGGCGAAGGAAGTGGCAGACCGGAATCGACGGTGTGACATACGGAACGCACAGCCTGGGCCCCGTCCTGCAGTGGATGCCGGGAGATCGTGTTGATCGCGTGTGTGGCGAGGGAAGTGGTCATCACTACAAGGACCCGCGCGGCGATGTGTATGAGAATCAGGACACGTGTGTGATGCTCTGCAAGATGGCGAGCGGCGGACTCGTGAAGATTCGTGTCGACATGCTTTCCGAACGCCCACATTCCATATCGAACTACAGTCTGCAAGGGACGAAGGGATCGTACGAATCGGCACGGAGCGGGGGAGAGCGGCCGAAGATCTGGCTGGAAGACGTATGTGAAGACAGGAACAGCTGGATCGATCTGATGGATTTGGAAGAGGAACACATGCCGGATCTCTGGCGCAATCCGACCGAAGCAGCCCGGAAGGCCGGTCACGGCGGCGGCGACTACTTTGAGGTGATGGATTTTGTGAACACAATCGTGAACGGAAACCCCTGTCCGATCGGTATCCATGAAGCCATGGATATGACTCTGCCTGGGTTGATCAGCCAGGCTTCGATCACGCAGGATGGCGTGTGGCTCGCCGTACCCGACTCGAGGGCGTGGTAGTGGCGGTGAAAAGCTGGGTGGCTGTATAAATCCATAACGAGTGGCATGAAGCCCGTGAGTGCTCTGCTGCACGAATCACACAGACAGGTGAGCCTGACGGGCGAGCAGATGTCCCTGTTCGACGCAGATGAGGATTAGGAAGTGGTGATCGGTGCTTCAGGATGACCCCTGTTCTACCGAAAGGCGAAACGATGGCGGCTCTATCAGCAAACTTTGATGTCGAGTATTTCGTGGGTGGATTTGGTGAGGGTCTCGACCATCCTGAGTGCATCGCGTGTGGGCCGGATCATCTCGCATACGCCGGAGGAGAAGCGGGGCAGGTTT
>CAYYGZ010000244.1:0-6743 GCA_964471275.1 uncultured bacterium
ATGGAGGTGAAGGGAAAAAGCCCTGGCGACGTATCTCCAAGACGCTGGCCTTCTGGATCATCTTCCTGCTGGTGGCCATCTCCGCTTCCAAATTCCTCGGCAGCAACACCACAGACGACGAAGTTGTGCTCAGCTACAAGGAATACAAGTCATTCCTGAGCGACGGAAAGATCGGCAGCGCGGTCATTATCGAGACCGAATTCCACGGCAAGCTGGTCGAGCCGGAATACACGACTGCCGACCGGGGCGTGCAGCGCTCCTACGATTCGTTCACCGTGAACCTCGGCGTAATCGATTCCGAGACCCGGATGGAGTGGGAGAAGTTCGGCGTCGACTTCCGATTCCAGCAGAAGCCCTTCAACTGGCTGAGCGTATTCTTCAATTTCCTTCCCTGGCTGCTCTTCATCGGTCTCTGGCTCTTCATTCTGCGACAGATGCAGGGCGGCCCCAAGGGCGCCTTCAGCTTCGGAAAAAGTCGTGCAAAGCTCGTCTCCGAAGATCACCCGAAGATCACGTTCGAGGATGTGGCGGGTGCGGACGAGGCAAAGCAGGAACTGCAGGAGATTATCGACTTTCTCCGTGACCCGAGAAAATTCCAACGGTTGGGTGGCAGGATCCCGAAGGGCGTTCTCCTGATCGGCCCTCCAGGCACTGGCAAGACATACATGGCGAAAGCGGTCGCAGGAGAGGCTGATGTACCGTTCTTCAGCATGAGCGGCTCGGACTTCGTCGAAATGTTCGTGGGCGTCGGCGCCTCCCGTGTCCGCGATCTGTTCGAGCAGGGCAAGACCCACGCCCCCTGCATTATCTTCATAGACGAAATGGACGCCGTGGGACGTCACCGAGGCGCCGGTATCGGTGGCGGTCACGACGAGCGCGAGCAGACACTCAACCAGCTCCTAGTCGAGATGGACGGATTCGAGTCTAAGGAGGGTGTCATTCTCATCGCGGCAACCAACCGTCCCGATGTCCTCGACCCCGCCCTGATGCGCCCCGGGCGCTTCGACCGCCAGGTCGTCGTCGACCTCCCCGACGTCAAGGGTCGCGAAGCCGTTCTCCGGGTTCACACCAAGAGCACGCCGCTGGCCAAAGACGTGAACCTCAAGATCCTGGCAAGGGGCACCCCCGGGCTCTCCCCCGCAGATCTCGAGAATATGGTGAACGAAGCCGCGCTTCTGGCCTCCCGTCACGATCGCTCACGTGTAACGATGATCGACTTCGAGGATGCGAAGGACAAAGTGATGATGGGCGTGGAGCGCAAGAGCCTGGTCATCACCGATAAAGAGAAGAACCTGACTTCATACCACGAGATCGGTCACGCGTTGATCGCCAAATTGATCCCGGAGAGTGACCCGGTCCATAAGGTCACCATCATCCCGCGTGGACGTGGCCTCGGACTCACGACATACCTGCCGATCGATGAACGCCACACCTACCCGCAAAGCTATTGTCACGCCCGGTTGGCCTACACGCTCGGCGGTCGAATCGCTGAAGATATCGTGTTCGGCGAGATCACGACGGGCGCGACAAATGATTATGCGCAGGCGACAGAGCTCGCCCGACGGATGGTCTGTGATTGGGGTATGAGCGAGAGACTGGGACCCCTGTCATACGGCCAGAAACAGGAGGAAATCTTCCTCGGGCGAGACTTGGCGCACCGGCGGGATTACAGCGACAAGACGGCCGAGGCGATTGATGAAGAGATCAAGCGGTTTATCGTGGAAGCCGCAGCACGGGCAGAAGAGCTGCTCCGAGCGAACATGGACGTCATGCACCGGATGGCTGCGGCACTCCTCGAGTTCGAGGTCCTCGACGACCCACAGCTCGATAGACTCATGAACGGTGAAACGCTTGAGCGACCGGTTGTCGAAGAGAACGGACGGGCCTCGACACCTGAAGAACCAGCCAGCGAAGAGGACGATGACGATTCGGGCTCGAAAGAGCAGGACGTCTGACCGGCCATGACACGAGAATCGAGACATCAGGGCAGAGCCAAGCGGCTCTGCCCTCTTTCTTGATCATGCTATGAGCCACCATGCGACCTCATTCAGGATCGGTGCGAAATCCCTCGATCTGAATTCTCGAACACGGATCATGGGTGTTCTGAACGTGACGCCGGATTCGTTCTCGGATGGGGGGCGGTTCCTTTCGGAAAGCGATGCCCTTCGCCACGCAGAGACACTGGTAAGGGAAGGCACCGACATCATCGATATCGGTGGCGAGAGTTCCCGACCAGCGGGGCCCTATGGTGCGGGCGCGAAGTGTGTCTCGATCGAGGAAGAGACAAGACGAACAGCGCCGGTCATCGAGGCAGTCGCCCGGCGCTTTGATACACCCATATCTGTCGACACCGTCAAGTCGGAGGTCGCACGAGCCGCGATCGATGCCGGTGCCTCCGCAGTCAACGACATCAGCGGACTCGACGGTGACCCGCGCATGCTGGAGGTCGTCGCCTCATCCGGAGTGTCCATCTTCATCATGCACATGCAGGGAACACCGGGCACGATGCAGCAGGCACCCAGATACCGGAACCTTTTAAGGCAAATCTCTAGCTACCTGAAAACCGGCGCCGAACGTGCCCTCTCGGCAGGTGTAAGCCCGGACAGGATAGCGATCGACCCAGGCCTCGGGTTCGGAAAATCATACGAGGACAACTACAAGATCATCGCGCATCTGGCTGATTTTCGTGATCTCGGCTATCCGATCCTGATCGGGCCCTCGCGGAAGACCTTTGTTGGAATCGATTTCAACCTGCCGCCCGACCAGCGAGAGGAAGGAAGTCTTGCAGCCTTCGCCATGTGTGCGATGGCTGGTGCAAACATCATACGCGTGCACGATGTACAGGCCGCACGCAGAGCGCTGTTTGTCGCGGACAACGTCCGAGCCCGAAGCATAACGGCCAAGTAACACAACCTATTGAATATTCAGCACTTTCGCTTGAGAACGGCCTCCGGGATTGCCACCCTTGACAAACCCAGCAGGGGTGGATAGATTCACCATCAAGAGATCCTCATACGCCATCCTCAAAAGTCCATGAATTCCGATTTTGCCAGAATCAAAGACGCCCAGGTTATTCACGACGGCGAGAAACAGGCCTTGATCGTCGAGTTCAACGACGGCAAGGTCAGACAGTTCTCTGCCAAGGAGCTTTACGAGGCGACGGGATACCTGGGCCAGCCCCCGCCCGAGGCAAACTCGACGGGATCCCAGAGGCGAGCTGCAGAAATCCTCGCACACAAGCGACGGCGGTAGTCACCATGATCCATCCCCTGGTTGAATCACTCTGCCGCGTATACACCATTGCCTGTCCGGCGTGCGGCACCGAGAATCCCTTTCCACGATATACACGCGATGTTTGCAGAGCTTCCTCGAGCGAGCTCGACGGGCATCCCCTTGAGGTCTCTTTCCGCGCCGAGGGCGAGTTTCCCGTTTGGGCGGGCCCCCTGACGTTCTTCTGGGGTTGTTGCTCCTCCTGCAATTTCTCCGGCCAAGTCGACGACGGCGACTTCCGCCAGTGGAAGAAGAAAAACACCACCAAGTATCTCAACGGATTCCACGAAGGTGCACTGGACGAAGTCAAGGCTCGTGGCATCCTCGGACACGGAACGCTCGGCCTCCTCAAGAAGGGCCACAGCGACTCCAACATGCTTCTCCGCCTGCTCAGCCAGTTCTATGCAGGAATCTTCACGGAAACCTTGAAGACAGGCCCGGTGGCTGGCACACTCGCGCGATCCTACCTCAGAGTCGCCTGGATCTATCGCGACCAGGAACGTCTTTACTCGGAATTCGATGCTGCCGTTGCCGACTCCCTTCTCCTGGAGATCAAGCCCACCTGGGACAAGGAGGTCCGACCCAACAGCAGCTACCCCATTGCGCCTTCGATCGCGACCAATGAGGTCGATGCCCTTCGCTTTGCGACGGCTTTCTTCGAGTGGAACTTCCAGACCCTCTCCTCGGTGAGTGGAACTGAAGACGAGATGCGGCTGATGACTCTGATCGCCGAAATCGGCTACCGGATCTACGAACTGACGGGCGACGACGACGACTTCCAGAAGGCACAAAGCGGCTTCAGTGGGACGATGCAGAAGTGTCTGAGCGTCGTGAACGATAAATCGATCGTCGGTGGCGCCGTTAACCGAGCGAAAGACACGCTGGAGAAGGCGGGTGACCGGGGACGCGAACTGAGAACCCTCAAGGACAAGTATGACAAGAGCGGCCCACCGGAATCCGCCCCGCCGCCACCGCCGCCGGCCGCCAAGCCCAAAGCCAAAGCGGAAGAGCCCGCGGCGACTGACGAGACCGAACCTCCTTCGTCGGAACCAGCACCGGCGCCTACGCCCGCGTCTGCAAACGGTAGCTCCACCAACCTGCAAAAGAAGGTAGAACAGCTCGGCCAGGAGAACCGTCGATGGATGCGGCTTGCGGGAATGTCAGAACTGACCGGGTTACCAAACCGCGTCATGCTAGACAGGGTCCTGTTGCCAGGCCTCTTCAAATCCGTCTCCGCAAAGCGTCAGCCTCTGGGCTGCATCCTGATTTCACCAGAAGGGATGACCGACATCAACGGGAAGTACGGGCGTGAGTCGGGTGATCAGCTAATCAAAGAATTCACCGAGTGCCTGAAGGCCCTTGTCTGGAACGGCGAGCGACTGCTCCACCTGGAAAGCGTCAATTTCGCCCTGCTCTCCCCCAACCTCGCGGAACACCAACTACACAAACGTGCAGACGGTCTGCACAAGGAACTGACCTCACATCGATTCACGCTCAATGGGAACGCACTCTCCATTGGCGTGAACATCGGCTTCTCGGCGATCCAGTCATACACGAGAACGCCAAAGAGCCTCCAGGAGGGCCTTTACAAGCGGTCCATCCAAGCCCTTGACAACGCGAAAACCAAGGGCAACCAGATCGAATACATCCAGCAAAACTAGCCGCCTCCCCCCAGTCTACAGGGACAGAACGGAGATTTTATGTCGAAGCAGAAGGCCTACGCCTGGGCGGGTGTCGATATCGATGGCGCGAACAAAACCAAGGACAGACTCAAGCAGATTGTACGCACCACGTTTGGTCCCGAAGTTCTGACGGAGATCGGTGGATTCGGCGGTCTTTTCCAGCCGGCGTGGCGCGATCACGAGGACCCGGTTCTCGTGGCGAGTACCGATGGTGTCGGCACCAAACTCAAGATTGCCTTCATGACCGGCGTCCACAACACTGTGGGCGCCGACCTCGTATCACACTGCGCCAACGACATCCTCGTACAGGGCGCACGCCCCCTCTTCTTTCTCGACTACCTTGCGATGGGCAAGCACGACGGTGACGTCGTTGAAGCCGTGATTCAGGGCGTTGCTGATGGATGTCGCGCCAGCGACTGCGCACTGTTGGGTGGTGAAATGGCCGAGATGCCTGACTTCTACGATGCCGGCGAGTACGACCTTGCGGGAACGATCGTGGGAATGGTCGACAAACCCAGGATCGTCGATGGATCGCGTGCTCAGCCCGGTGACGTCATCATCGGCTTACCGGCAGCAGGACTCCACACCAATGGATACAGCCTGGCGAGGAAGCTTCTCTTTGAGACTGCCGGATACAAGGTTGACACCCACGTGGAGGCGCTCGGTGAGACCGTAGGTGAGGCCCTGCTTGCGCCGCACCGGTCCTACGTGAACGCTGTATCTGCGGTCGACGCGGTCGCCGACATCCGAGGGATGGCACATATCACCGGTGGTGGCATGATCGACAACATCCCACGCTCCCTCCCCGATGCTCAGGGCGCTGTCGTATGCCGGGGCAGTTGGCCGGAACTCCCCATATTCGATGTCCTGTCCAGCATCGGTGAAGACATCGAGACCGCGGAGTTGTTCCAAGATTTCAACATGGGTATCGGCTACGTCCTGATCGTTCCCGAAGAGGAAGCCGACGCCGCGCTGGCGGCGCTGAGCGAATCGGGTGAGTCTGCCTACGCGATCGGCGAGACGGTCATAGAAACTGATGTGCGCGTAGCCATTGAGCCCGTGTAAGCCGAGCCTTTTCGTGTTCTATCGATTCCTCCTACTGGCCCTGATCTGTTACCTGATCGCAAAAGCGATCAGAGTTGCCATCTACCGACGTTTCGTGAGTCGTCCCCTTGAGCAGGAGGAGCAACACCTCGGGGTCGATCCGGGACCCATCCGGGATGCGGAGTTCACCGAGGTCCGCGGTTCGAAAGAGACGAAGTAGGGTCTGAGGCCATCGATCTGCCTGTCATCTGAAACGGCATAACTGTGAAGTCCGGGAGGACTCAGCATTGAGGATCAGAGAAGCCATTCCGATCACTGATATTGAGATCGTCCGATGAGGAAACGGCGAGCGACGAAGAAATCGCCAGCGAGGAATGCGGCCTGGCTTCACTCACAGATTGCCAAGGGGGAGATTTCGCCCGTCTACTTCCTGCACGGATCAGAAGAGTTGGGCAGGGATGAAGCGGTCAAGGCCTTGATCGATGCGTCACTTGATTCGGCTGCGAAGGCATTCAACCTGGACATCTTCGTGGGTAGCGAGCTTGACGTGTCGGACGCCATCAACCGGGCATCCGCATTCCCCATGATGGGGTTGAGACGAGTTGTCGTGATCAAACGGGTGGAAGGGGTCCCGGAGGAATCGGCACGCGCATTCCTGCCGCTGGTCGAGAAACCGACCGATGGCACGGTGTTGATCTTCACCGCAAGCAAGGTCGATGGACGGCGAAAATTTTTCGCGACACTCAA
>CAYYGZ010000245.1:0-6695 GCA_964471275.1 uncultured bacterium
GCTCGCTATCTTCTGCTGAGGCCACGTGGAACCCGCTTCAGTGAGCCACACTCCCGTATTTCCCGCGTTCTCCGTGGCTAGGAAATTCGATCACACAAAGGATGTTGAAATGAGCCACGACCTCCCGAAAAGAATGCCCGCCGTCATCTGTCACGCTCCCGAAGATTACAGGCTGGAAGAGCACGATGTCCCGACACCCGGTCCTGGCGAAATCGTCATCCGAGTCGATTCCGTCGGGATCTGTGCCAGCGATCTGAAGTGTTACCTGGGAGCTCCACTATTCTGGGGTGACGAACACCGCGAGGGATACTGCCAGGCTCCGATCATCCCGGGTCACGAGTTTGTTGGAACAGTTGCAGCCCTGGGTGAGGGAGCTGGCAAGAAGCACGGCCTGTCGCTCGGAGACCACGCGGTGTCCGAGCAGATTGTCCCGTGTGGTGATTGCCGCTACTGTCAGCGCGGTCAGTACTGGATGTGTGACGTCCACGACATCTACGGCTTCCGCAGGGCAACCTTCGGGGCTATGGCCCAATACATGAAGTTCCCGGCTAAAGCGCTCAACTACAAGGTTCCTGAATCGATTCCGGCGCACCACGCTGCCTTTGTCGAGCCGCTGGCCTGCTCGATCCACGCCGTTCAGCGCGGCGATATCGAGCTTCAGGACGTCGTCGTCATCGCTGGCGCCGGCCCTCTCGGTCTCGGTATGATCGCCGCTGCACGCGCGAAGAGCCCAGCTCTCCTGATTTCACTTGATATGAATGACCAGCGACTTGAGATCGCCAGGGCGTGCGGAGCAGACCTAGGTCTCAATCCCTCGAAAACCGACGTAGACGACGAAGTACGCGCGCTCACCGAAGGCTATGGCTGTGACGTCTATATCGAAGCCACGGGACATCCGGCCGCCGTCCAGCAGGGCCTCCAGATGATCAGAAAGCTCGGGACATTCGTCGAATTCAGCGTCATGCGAGAACCCGTGACCGTCGATTGGACCATCATCGGCGACTCAAAGGAGCTCAACATACACGGGGCCCATCTCGGCCCCCATTGTTACCCTGTCGCGATCCGCATGATCGAGCAGGGCCTCATGCCCCTCGACGACATCGTCACGCACCGCCTTCCCCTTGCCGAGTTCCAGAAGGGGATAGACCTTGTGGCGGCCGGCCGGGATTCCATCAAGGTTACGCTAGAACCATGATGCAGGGGAGCAAAGGCGCAGGGAGCAGAGGGGACAAACCGGTTTTCACCCCTGCTCCCTGCGCTCCTGCCCCTCTGCTGCTTACTGATAGAATGACTGACTAATGATCTTGTTTTCAATCGTGGGACAATGATAGAGAACTATCATCTAGGACTACCCACGTGGGCGCACAAGCTCTGGACCGGGGGGTTCTACGCACCAAGAACCCCACAGAACAAGCTGCTGGCAGAATACGCCAGCGTCTTTAACACAGTCGAGGGTAACACGACCTTCTACGCCAGTCCGAAGCCTTCGACCATCGAGCGATGGAAGGAGCAGGCTGGTGATCATTTCAGGTTCTGCTTCAAATTCCCACAGGTCATCACACACCAGAGAAAGCTCAGAAACGTTCGCCGTGAGGTCATCGAGTTCCTCCAGCTGCTCGAACCGATGGAACACTTGCTGGGTCCCTTTCTCATAGGGCTCCCTGCCACATTCGACCCCCGTTCGATGGATGCGCTGGCGGATTTCCTGAACCTTCTCCCGTCCGACCGCGCTTATGCCGTCGAATTCCGGCACCCGGCGTTCTTCAATGACGCCGAGAAGGATACGAACCGGTTCCTCGAGGATCGCCACGTCGATCGTGTGCTTTTCCACACGGACACGCTTCTGAGCGTCGAGACAGATGACCCGGGACTCATCGAGTCGTAGCGTCAGAAGCCGTGTGTTCCGCACCGCACGTACGCGACCGGATCTCACTCCTTCGTTCGCTTCGTTGGGCCTCCGCAAGTGGCGGACAACCATACGCCTATTGAACGGTGGACGGAGGTAGTCGCCTCGTGGCTTCAGGAGGGTCGTAAACCATATTTTTTCGTACATCACGCGCCGTCCGATTTCTACGCTCCAAGGATTGCCGCCGATTTTCACGAAATGCTTGCCACAAGGGCCGATGTTGGTGATTTGCCCGACTGGCCCATTGATCGTCACAATCACGACCAACTCAATCTGTTCTAGAGGCGAGACCCGATTTCAGAATGCAGGGCAGCATTCTCGATGTACCCTAACCGAAGTGCGATACCCCACACCTTTGTGACTACATCGGAGTTGTAGAGAGATGAACGAAATCCTCGGGTCAGGACGTCTCGCCGAGCTTCCCAGCTTGCTGGAATCACGATCCGCTCAGTCGTGCTTCATCATTGCCGATCCTGGTGCATACGAAGCTTCCGGCGTGAATGAACGGCTGAAGATCCTTCTCGCGGGAATGGACTTCACCGTCTTTACCGACTTCGCGCCCAACCCGGACGAAGCATCGGTGGAAAGAGCGCTCACTGCCGCAAGACAGTCGGACAGCGAAAGTGTTCTGGCGGTCGGCGGCGGCACGTCAATAGACATCGCCAAGCTCGTTAGCTGTTGCCTCACCAGCGATCTCGCACGAGTGATCTCTTCACCAGAACGGATCACACGAGACCTTCCTTTAATCGCGATCCCGACAACCGCGGGTACTGGCAGCGAAGCGACGCACTTCGCCGTTCTGTACATCAATGGCGTTAAGCATTCGATCGCGCACGAACGGCTTCTCCCTGATGCCTGCATCATCGATGCTCAGCTGCTGGAGAGTGTCCCGCGGTCAGTCGCGGCTCACACCGGACTCGATGCGTTCTGTCAGGCGATTGAATCGATCTGGAGCGTAAACTCAACCAATGAGTCCCGGCTGTGTGGCCTTGAGGCCCTTGGGCTCTCTTCCCTGAACCTCGAATCCGTAGTTAACCGACCCAACCATAGCTCGCGCGCTGCCATGGCCAGGGCCGCCCATCTATCAGGCAAGGCGATCAACATCAGCAAAACCACTGCTGCCCACGCCATTTCCTACACGCTGACATCAAAGTTCGGGATTCCACACGGACTGGCTGCCGCGCTCACGATCGGCTCGTGTCTGGTGTGGAATTCCAAAATTACCGAACAGGACTGTGTCGATGATCGGGGTGTCGCGCACGTGAGAAATTGCGTTGACGCCGTCGTGAAAAGCCTATCGTGCGATTCGGCCGAGCAGGCACGTGACAGGATCGCTGACCTGATCGGTGAAGTCGGCTGCCATACGCGCCTGAGCGACTTCGGTCTCACAGACGGAGAGATCGTAACGGTTGCAGGAGCGGTGAACACTGAAAGATTGGGAAACAACCCGAGGCGGCTCAACACATCGGATATCGAGAGCCTCTTGAGGAACCTCCTTTAGTCTGAGCGCCGCATAGACCGAGGACACTATGGAATCACGACGCAACATCCCGGCCAGGGCCGGAAAGGTCGCCGCCGCAACCGTGGCAGCTCCCTGGATTTCTGGACCCGCCTTCGAAAAGGATCAGCCGAACGTGCTGTTTGTCGCGGTGGGCGATCTCAACGACTGGATCGGCTGGCGAGGCGAGGCGTTACATTCACGCGCGCCTACTGCAACGCACCCGCCTACAACCCCTCGCGAGCAAGCCTGATGACCGGTCTGCGTCCGTCAACGACGGGCATCTACGGAAACCGCACCCCTGAGGTGGGCAAGACCGAACGCGGTCACCCTCGGACACATCTACGCGAGCACGGCTATCGCGTTACCGGACGGGGGAAGATCTTCAACGGCCGGTATCCGGATCCGGCCAACCTGGGACGCGTATGTAGGAAGGGGCAAAGACCCGGCTCCCCCGGAAGTATTTTGACTTGTTCCCTCCTGAATCCATCACGCTTCCCGAGATCGACAAGAATGACCTTGATGATGTACCCGGAATCGGGAAGCAATTCGCCAGGCCGAACGTGATCACAAGAGAGTTACCGAGTCGAACAATTGGCGAAAAGCAGTTTCAGGCTACCTGGCAAGCATAGCCTTCGCCGATGCCCGGATCGGGCAGCTGATGGAAGCCTTCGGCGCCAGTCCCGGCTGCGACAACTCCGCCATTGTCTTCAGGGGCGACCACGATTGGCGTCTGGGAGAAAAGCTGCATTGGCGCAAGTTCTCTCTCTGGGAGAAGGCAACTCGTGCGCCGCTGATCATCGCCGCACCGGACGTCACGACAGAGAACACTCGATCAGAGAGAACGGTCAGCTTCCTGGACCTCTACCCGACAATAGCGGACCTGTGTGGTGTGCCGGGGAGGAAGGAGTTCGAAGGGCACTCCCTCCGGCCCCTCCTTGCGAATCCGAAAGCTGACTGGAACAGACCGGCCGTGACGACGTGGGGCAAGGACAATCACAGCATCCGGTCGGAACGATGGCGCTACACCCGCGACCGGGATGGGACGGAAGAGCTATACGATCACACATCCGACCCACTCGAGTGAACCAACCTGGCGGATCGGGCGGAGTCAGCAGACATCAAGGCAAAGCATGCTGCCTGGATCCCCGAGCTGAATGCGCCAGAGGCAAGACGCGATCGCACCTGACGAACCACCGCAGGAAAAGGCAGGATGTGGCCCTCGCCGTAGCAAAATGCTTCCGGCTGCCCGATCTCTCCCCCTATCTGGTGCTGTATCCGCCAAACCTCTTCACGGACGGCTCCTTTGCCGTACGCAGAAAACCCCCGTCAAGTGATCTGACGAGGATCGTATACCACGCTGCCTGTACCTTTTCCCATGCTCCCCTGCTCGCTTCTTCTTTAGCTCTCTCCCCCTCCCGCTTCCTACGTCGTCCCCTGCACCCGGTTCAGTCCGTTCAGCGCCGCCACCCGATATGCTTCCGCCATCGTCGGATAATTGAACGTCGTATTGATAAAGTACATGATGCTGTTCGCCTCGCCCTTCTGCGCGATGATCGCCTGACCGATATGAATGATCTCTGATGCCTGATAGCCGAAGCAGTGAATGCCCAGAAGCTGAAGCGTCTCTCGGTGAAACAGGAGCTTCAGCATCCCTGTCGTTCGACCCGTGATATGCGCGCGCGCCAGGTGCCGGAAGAACGCGTGACCGACCTCATACGGAATCTTCTTAGTCGTCAGTTCCTTCTCGTTCATACCGACCGAGCTGATCTCCGGAATCGTGTAGATACCTGTCGGCATGTGTGCAATTAGATTTATATCACCCACGCCCTCGACCAGGTGCGTCGACGCGAACCGACCTTGATCGTATGCCGCGCTCGCCAGGTTCGGAAATCCGACCACATCGCCGACGGCGTAGATATGCGGCAAAGCGGTCTGATAGTTCTCATTCACCACGATGGAACCACGTTCATCGGTCTCGACCCCGATCTCGTTCAGCCCGATTCCGTCAGAATTGCCCGTCCTTCCCTGGGCCCACAACAACACATCACTCCTGATCACCTTGTTCGACTTCAGATAGAGCCGGACCTCGTCATCGTCCGCCTCCACACGGTCGTATTCTTCGTTATGTCTGATGACCGCGCCCTGGTCACGCAAATGATAGGCAAGCGCATCGATGATCTCGTCATCCAGGAAGGACAGGAGCTGCGGACGACTGTTGATGAGATTGACCTTGACGCGAAGACCACGGAAAATCGAAGCATACTCACAGCCGATCACGCCGGCGCCATAGATAGTGAGCGACTTCGGATTCTGGTCTGTCTTCAGCACTGAATCGCTGTCAAGGATGCGTGGATGACTGAAGTCGATATCAGGGGGGTGGTAGGAACGAGAGCCGGTCGCGACCAGAAAGCTGGCCGCAGTCATGCGTTCGGTCCCACCGTCGGTCATATCCACTTCGACAGTATGCGGATCGATGAACGAGCCGCGCCCGTGGAACACGCCCAGGTCATTCCGGACGTAGAAGCTCTGCCGGACATCCACTTGTTGCTGGATCACCGTCTCCGCACTGCTCAGCAGGCTCTGGTAATCCTGCTCCCTGAACGTCCCGTGGTCGGCCAGCATCTGGATCGATTGCCGTAGGGCTTTACTCGGAATCGTTCCTCGGTGCGTACAGTTCCCTCCGACCAGCGGCTTGTCCTCCACCATCGCCACTCGTTTGCCGGACTTCGCCGCCTTCATCGCAGCCCCCTCGCCTCCTGGACCGCTCCCGATCACGACGACATCATAGTCAAACTTCTCAGCCACTCAGTTCCTTAGGTTTAGATTCTCACTCCAGCCCCCTGCGCCTTGCCCCACCGCGCAGATTGCGGCACGTGGAGATGGCTCTCCCACTAGCTCCCCAGGATAATATTCCCGCCGCCTGGTGCTCCCCCCTGACCGGCCAGTCCCGGAGGTGCCGTCTTCGGAACGACAATCCGCGATGATTCCTGCCGCTGCATCTCCTTCGCCTCATCGATCATCTTGTCGATGGCAACCTTGATCGCGTCGGGGAACTTTTTGAGTGCATCCTGAAGTGAATCTGCCTCGATCTGCGTATTCACGGGAACAGGACCCATCTGCGACATAATATGGGCAGAGCCCGTGTAGATCGAAGGCCGTGAATCGTCATCGGTGCCATCCGTCTTGATCGGAACGAGACGTCGAATTGAAGCTACCTTCAGATCCGTAAACGACTCTTCCCGGTAGAAATTATCCGCATCTACCTGGATCTGGTCGAGTCCTTGTTCG
>CAYYGZ010000246.1:0-6630 GCA_964471275.1 uncultured bacterium
GGTCAAGGTGCTGGATGCGGTCTTCAGTTGCCAGGAGCTCGGCGAAGAGGATCCGAACCGCGGGAACTACCGGTGGTACTATGAGGATGACGGCGTCACGGATCAGAACGCCGCAGCCTTCTGTCTGTCCAGTCTGATCCCTATGATGATTCAGAATGGTGATCGCCTCCCTGCTGCCACCCGGGCAGCGGCGCGTGAATCGATCCGCCATGCCCTCGGCGCCGTGGCCGCCCTCGACGTCACGCTCCTCTACACAAACATCACCGTCAAAGACTTCGTAAACACCATCCTTGGCGGCCAGCTGCTCGAGGACGCAGCGTTCCTTGAACGCGGTCACAAGAAATTCATCGCCTGGATGCAGCTGACCGACACCAACGGCATCCCCGTCGAGTACAACAGTCCGACCTACTATCGTGTAACGATCCGCGCGCTCAATCAGCTGGCTGAACTCGCAGCGGAACCCGATACGCGAAGTCGGGCGCGGACGGCACTCGCAAGGCTGGGTCTGTCGAAATCGCTCCGCATACACCCGAAGACACACCGGATGTCGGGACCTCATGGACGGGCGTATCAGAACACGATCGCGCTAACGGACCAACCCGAGCGCAAACAGGTCCTGCGTTGGGTTGAGGATGGCACAATGCCGCGATGGATGGTGCAGGCACTCGACCATCAGCCCGACGTGATGGAGATCCACGAGACCCCGCTGAGATCTCAGCAGGCAGTCATATCAACCCGCCATACCCCCGCCTACGCTTTTGGCCTTGCGACGCGGGAGTGGCCGATGCAGGCAAACGTCCTCTTCGCTCACTATCTACGTCCGGGGCGAGACAAGCACGGTGTCATCTACACCCGTTACCTGACGGATGACAAGTGGCTGGGGAGCTTCTACCACGAAACAGACAGACAATCGAACCGTAACCTGATCGACGAAGGCCGTTTCCTCGGCGTCCAGAACGGGGGAAGCGCCATCGGCGTCTACTCGCTCACAAAGCCGCGGGATGGCCGCACGCCGCGGCCCCTGAAGAGCGCAAAGGGCACGATCATCTGGTCTGACCACGCGGGAATCGAAGAAATCCACATCGGTGGCAAGCGTATCGAGACACTGACTGTGGACGTCCCGGATGACGAAACCGTGGTCGTGATTTCGGGTACGATGATGTCCGCCGTGCGTCTGCTGGAGCGGACCCGGATCGGCGACGACACGTCGGCCCGGATAGAACGACGCGGGAATGAACTCGTACTCGATATTTACAGTTACCGGGGAGATCAGCGGGAGCACCAGGCGATTCACGACGCTGCCGGTGGTACGCTATACAGCGCGTTCTATTTCGAGATCGCCGAACGAACTGCCTATGCGGATGCAGCGGCATTCAGTGAACACGTGGCGTCGGGCATCGTGACCGACAGGGAATCCAAGACCGACGACGGTCACAACCTGACCGTCACCTACAAACGACCCGATCGAACGCTCGGGGTTGACATCTCGCTGGACAAGTGGACGTTGACTCGGCGATGGGCCGAGGACGGTGACCTGGGTTACCCAATGCTCGAGTCACCGATTGCGCGACAGAACCGGAAGGGCCGGGTCGAGGTCGGGGATGCAAGTCTGGATTGCGGCAGGGAGGCAGGCTGGCTGTTCGCGCCGGGTACGGATACCTATGTAGCGGGTTACCACGGACTGAAACCGGCACCGCTGGCCCTGACCGTTCCGAACGGCAGAGTAGAGATCGAAGCGATGGGCACGGGGACGGTCGTATGGAAGGACGGTAAGGTCACCGTCGACGCGATCGGACTGATTGGCACCCCGACGGTGACCGGAGGAACGCTGATAGAGTAGCCCGAAGAAATGTCGAAGGACCCTCCGGTGTTCGGAGTTCGACATTCGGTGTTCGATATTGCCTTTCACAATTCTGGAATCGAGCAGTCACCCAAGGAGAACGATGGAGCCTCTGGACCTACCCCGTAACTTCAACCCTGACACAAACATGCTAGGTCGCGAAGTGGACGGAAATCAGTTTCACGCACCGATCCCGGCACTCACGTTTGCCTACAGCCTCGTCGAGAATGGCACACCCGAGAACCTTGCACAGGCGGAAAAGACGATCGCGGCCGTACTTGAATGTCAGGAGACCCGGACCGGCGATCCGCACTGCGGCAACTTTCTCTGGGAGCGAGAAGACCAGGTGGTCGAGGATCTGAACGCGGTGCAATTCATCCTGTTCAGTCTGATCCCGATCCTGATCCAGTGGCCAGACCGCCTGTCAGGAGAACTGCAGGACAGGATGACCGATGCCATCCGTCTGGGGCTGGATGAAATCACACGGATCGATGTTCATCCTGAATACACGAACATCGTTCTGAAAGACATCACCAACTCCTGTCTGGGCGGAGAGCTGCTCCAGGACGAGTCGACCGCACAGCGCGGCTACGACAAGCTCGTTCGCTGGATCCGTTATACGAGCAAATCGGGAATCCCGTCCGAGTTCAACAGCCCGGGGTACGCGCGTGTGGCCATCCGCGTCCTGAAGCGACTGACTGACCTCGTCGAGCATTCACCAACGCGCTTCAGGGCACAGGCCTATCTCTCCAGACTGGGATTGAGCATCGCACTTCGCGTGTCGACTTCCACGGGGCAGTGGGCGGGACCTTACAGCCGGGCGTATCTCGACCAGATGTGGGGGCAGAGCGATCTTCACCTCGGTGCCCTAGAAGAATGGATCGCAGATGGCATCCTCCCCGATTGGCTGTCGACGGTCCTCGAGATCCGTCCAAGTCACTACCGTGTGAACGAAACCGCCGACCATAAGAATAAAGTCGCCATATCCACCTACCACTCACCCGTCTTCGACTTCGGCATTGCTTCACAGGAACTGACGACACAGTCGATTCGCTTCATCGCTCTGCAGTCGAACGTCTGTATCGCTCACTATACACGGCCTCACGATCGACCGCCCGGCCTGTTCCTCTCACGCTACCTTACAGACGATCACTGGGTTGGTGACTTCCGACAGACACCGTCCCGCTCGGCAAGCCTGCTGGCTGAGGAGGGTCGCTTCCACGGTGTTCAGGATGGCCCGCGCGCAATCTGTCTCTATGCGCCGAGGGACCCGGGATCCGGAGACTACGGTGTAGACGGCTGGAACCGGTGCGAGAGTGCCAAGGCGGCTCTGATCTGGGATCGGGTCGACCTCATCGACCAGATCTGGGTCAATGACCGCCAGGTAGCGGATCTTCCCTGCGACGTTCCACGAGATGCAACAATTGTGGTGGCCACGGGTGACGTCCTCTTCGCGATTCGGCCGTTGACCATTCAGGATCTCGGTATCAACGCACCCGTCCGGCTGATCGAACGACACGGGAATCTGTTTTTCGAAATGTATAACTATGAGGGACCAGAGAAGTCGTTCTGGGAGCAGGCTCAGCCCAGTTCCTTCTTCCAGGGCCTGCCCCAGTGCGGCTACTACCTGGAGCTTGCTGATCAATCCGAACACCCTGATGCCAGCGCGTTCTGCCGGCGCGTATCCGAGGGTATCATCGTCGACAAATGTGATGCGCCGTCCACCTACGAAGAAGGCAAGGAGCGTCTCTGGAAAGTCAGCTACAGTCGCGATCACCTGGAGGTCGGCATCGAAGTCGACCTGATGAACTGGAAGCTCAAGCGACGCTGGAATGATCGCGGAAAGGACATCTTTCCGACGCTCGATTCACCCTTCGCCCGCGGCAACCGATCCGGACGCGTGGAGATCGGGCCCGCCCGGCTCGACTGTGGGAAACAGGGCGCCTGGTTGTTCGCCGCACGTAAGAAGCGATACTGGGTCGCCGGCTATCACGGTACCACCCCAAGGCCTCTGACGCTCTCTGTGCCGGACGGCGAGGTCAAAGTGAAAGGTCTGGCGTCAGGTACAATCATCTGGGACAACGGAAACGTTACCATCGAGGCTGCTGAGGTGAAGGGCAAGCCCAGAATCTCCGGCGGCGAGCTGGTCTCTCTAATCACCGGCTGATCTCGACCAGGACGTCATCCTACTGAAAACAAAAAGAAAGCACCCGATGCCAGACCCAATGAACCTCCCGAACAGCTACAATCCCAAAACACACCTCCTGAAAAAAACGACCGAAAACGGCACCTTCCACGAATCCAGAGGCGGGTCGGGGTTCGCCCGAAGGCTCCTCGAAAACGGTCATCCTGACGACGTCTCCCTTGCACACAAGGTCCTCGAGGCGACGCTGGCCTGCCAGGAAACACGTGAAAACGATCCACACTACGGCAACTTCTTCTGGATGGCGGAGGATGACTTCGTCGGGGACCTGAACGCCGTCGAGTTCTGTCTTGAATCGATGATCCCGATGATGATGGACTATTCTGATAAGCTCGAGCCTGAAATGCGTGAGCGTGTCCTTGATGCGATCCGGTTGGGACTCAATGAGATCGCACGCCTCGACGTTCGGGTTTCCTATTCAAACATCACCATGCTCGACATCCTGAACACCTGCCTGGGCGGCGAATTGCTGGTTGACGAAAAAATCGCACAACGCGGATACGACAAGCTCAACGCTTGGATCGAGTACACCGACAGAAGCGGCACGCCACGTGAATACAACAGCCCGACCTACACGCGGGTGTGCGTCAACGCGCTCGGAAAACTGTCCCGATACCTCGCGAATGAGGAGGCACGTATTCGCGCCCGCACCTTCGCCGCCCGGATCGGCATCACCGTGGGCTTGCACATCCATCCGGCAACCGGCAGGTGGGCGGGCCCCCATTCCCGGGCCTACCATCCGACAGTCATCTGCGAGGGCCCGCCTGAAATAGACGCGGTGCGTGAGTGGATTGAGCAGGGCTCTCTCCCGACGTGGATCGACCAGCTGATTGACCCGGCACACGCGCCGGCAGAGATTCGCGAGACCGCTTCAATCGGCGAACTGGCGACGCTCTCGACCTACATGAGCCAATCCTATTCGCTGGGCATCACGTCCGTTGGCTACGGCGGGCAATCGAACACGGTCCTGTCTCACTTCGTGCGGCAGGGAGCCGAGCGACCCGGCGTATTCTTCTCTCGTTACCTGACCAACGACAAGTGGCTGGGTGATTTCTACCACGCGACGGATCGGACGAAATCCAGAAACCTAATCGACGAGGGACAGTTCCTTGGGGTGCAGAACGGAAGTCGCGCGATCGCGCTGTATGCGCCGCAGAAGCTGGGCGTCATCAGCAGCGCAAAAGCTTCCTACGTCTGGACCGAGCGGAATCGCGTCGACGAGATCTGGGTTGGCGGTAGCCAGGTGACATCTCTCCCCTGCGAAGTGCCGGACGGGGCGATGATTACCATCATCAGCGGCGATGCGATGTTCGCCGTCCGCCCCTTCTCGTTGAGCGATATGGGTCGGGACGCACCCGTCAGGTTGGTGGAACGGGCCGGGGATCTCGTGCTGGACGTCTACAATTACGAAGGTTCAAAAAAATCGTTCTGGGAGATGGGTGTCGGCGGACCGTTCTTTCAAGGCTACCCCCAAAATGGTATCTACCTGGAAATGGCGGAGAGAGGCGACTACGAAGATGCGATGGCTTTTGCTCACGTCGTTGCAGGGGGAACGGTGAAAGACCAGAGCGACGATCCCTTCGTCACCGATGGCAGTTCCGAGCGATTGTGGACGCTTGAATACGAGCGGGACGGGATCTCCCTTGGGATCGAGGTCGACCTGATGAATTGGGCACTCAAACGCCGATGGACGGAATCGGGCGAACTCGGCTACCCGATGCTGGAATCACCGATCGCCGCTCAGTCCAACGAGGGTAGTCTTCGACTGGGCCAGGCCACTGTGGAGGCATCTGGCGGCACGGTGTGGATGGTGGCGCTCGAAAATGCGAAGGAATGGATTGTAGGCTACCACGGCCCGAAGCCAACCTCGCTGGTCTTGACCGTGCCGGAGGGCAAGATTGAGGTGCCACGAATGACCGCAGGTACTATATACTGGCGGAAGGATCGCGTAAGCATCGACGGGGCAGGTGTGGATGAAGAGCCCTCTGTCACAGGTGGCACGCGGGTCGATCAGGTATAACAGAAAAAGGGGCTTCACAGCTCAGAATCGTGAGATGAAGGGGGCACGGCTCACGTCACAACTCTACTGGAGAGCCCCTGAGAGTTCTAGCCCGTGCGAGGACGAGCTCTGGTCTGAATAAGGTATCGAACACAAATGCCCGTGTCATTGAACCAAAAGGCGACAAGTGTCATCTTGTGGATAACACAACATGTAATCTGATGGACTATATGAAATTGACGTTTCGATTACAACTTGCAAACTTATTTTGGCCGCCAACCCGCAGACAGACGGCCCCGGACTGCTGGACCTGATTTGCGAGTGGACACTGCGGCTGGCCCCCCTTTTGAACGTGGAGTTGACGCTGATCGATCCGGCATCGTCCCCGTTCATCAACGTCCGCCGCCGCGAACTCAACTCTGGCTCGCCAGACCGTCCCTCCCAAACCGAGCGCATCTGGGAAACCAAACGCATCAGCAACCTCTAGCCCTACGCAGACATCGAAGCTTGGGCGTACGTGCATTTCCGGGACTCGCTGCTCATCACTGACGAACCGATAGACCAGACTAAATACAGTGCGCTGGACCT
>CAYYGZ010000247.1:0-6619 GCA_964471275.1 uncultured bacterium
AGGTCAACGGCGACCTTGTCGCCGCAAAGCGGGTTGTTGCCTTCAGCGTGACTCGATGGGTTCTCGATGACGCGGAAGTTGCGGGGACTTCGGTTGTGATCAAGGATCACCTGCTGATAGAGTTCGCGTGTATCGAGCATTACGTGAACAAGTCGACGACCTTGCGCAACCCTGCAATGAGCCGGTCGACATCCTCCTTCGTGTTGTACAGGGCGAACGAAATCCGTGCAGTTGCCGGGATCCCGAAGAATTCCATAACCGGCTGTGCACAGTGATGGCCAGTTCGGATTGCTACGCCATCCTGGTCCAGTATCGTGCCGACGTCGTGTGGATGGATATCATCAATATGGAAGGAGATCACGCCGACTTTGTCTTTGGCCGTTCCGATGATTCGAAGTTTAGGAATGTCCGCGAGTTGGGCCGTCGCGTAGCGCATGAGCTCGTGTTCGTGGGCAAACGCCCCCGTCATGTCGAGGCTTTCGAGGTAGTCGATCGCCACACCCAGACCGATCGCGCCCGCGATGTTCGGAGTCCCGGCTTCAAAGCGTGTCGGTGGGTCCGCGAAGGTGATCGTGTCGAAGGTGACTCTCTGGATCATGCTGCCGCCGCCCTGGTAGGGAGGCATCTCGCGAAGTAGGTCATACTTGCCGTAGATCCCGCCGATTCCCGTGGGGCCGAACATCTTATGGCCGGAGAACGCAAAAAAGTCACAGTCGAGATCCTGGACATCGACAGGAAGGTGGGGAACACTCTGCGCACCATCCACGACCACAGGAATGCCGCGATCGTGTGCCAAACGAATGATCGCTTTCACGGGTACAACAGTACCCAGTGCGTTTGACACGTGGGCAACGGCGACGATCTTTGTCCGATCATTGAGCAGCTTTTGGAAAGCGTCCAGGTCTACCTGACCTGTTTGATCGATCGGTGCGTGTCGGAGCTTCGCCTTCTGGCTCTGTGCAAGAAGATACCACGGAACGATGTTGCTGTGATGCTCGAGCTCCGTGACGACAATCTCATCTCCTTCGTTTACGCACATCTTCCCGAACGTCTCGGAGACGAGGTTGGTGCCTTCAGTCGTCCCACGCGTGAATATGATTTCGCGATCATCAGCGGCATTCAGGAAGCGTTGAACCTTCCTCCGGGCGCCTTCATACGCCTCAGTCGCAATCTCACTTAGCTGGTAGATGCCACGGTGGATGTTCGAGTTCTGAAGCGCATAGTATCGGTTCAGATAGTCGATCACCGGCTGAGGCTTCTGTGTCGTAGCGGCGTTGTCGAGATACACGAGTGAATTGTCCGTAACATCCTGATTGAGAATGGGGAATCCTGCTCGCACCACTTCTACGTCGAAGGGCGATGGCTCAGCCGTCTTGGCAGATGGCGTCGTATGCAGTGTTTGCGCTGTGGCGTTCATGATTGTATCCCGAGTGAGATCTTGTGGAGGACACGATCCGTCAGGGCTTCACGAAGACCATCGATCTTGATTCTTGAGAGAATATCACCTGCAAAAGCTTCGAGAAGCGTGCGTTGTGCCGTCTCTCTGCTGATCCCGCGAGCCTGGAGATAGAAGAGGGCATCCTCGTCGATCTGTCCGATTGTTGCGCCGTGTGAGCATTTCACATCATCTGCATAGATCTCGAGCTGAGGCTTTGTGTTGACACGCGCATCCTCTGAGAGTAGAACGTTCTTGTTCTGCTGGTATGCGTCCGTCTTCTGAGCGATCTGATGTACGTGAATCTTCCCGCGGAACACGGCCCGCGAGTTGCCGTCCAGGATACCCTTATACAGCTCGTGACTCGGACAGTTCGGCTGACGATGCTCCAGAAGCGTATAGTTGTCGCAGTGCTGGCTACCGTTAAGCACGTAGAGCCCGTTGACCGTGGACTCGCAGGCATCTCCGTCAAGGGCAGTGCTGACATCGTTGCGTACGAATGCACCGCCGATCGAGATCGAGTGGGAGGTAAAGTTGCTCGTCCGACTCTGATGGGCCTTCAGGTTCGAGATGTGCACGGCCCTGTCACTTTCGAGCCCAACCTTGTAGTGGTCGAGCGTGGCGTTGTTCTCCACGATGATCTCGGCGACGTGGTTTGTCGTGTAGGCACCATTGTTTAAACCGTAGAATGTTTCGACGATGGTCAGTTGGCTGTTCTCCTCCGCGATAAAGAGGCTACGCGGGTAGGTGGTCGCATCTTCACTGTCGGACAGATAAACCACGTGGACAGGTCTTTTGACGATCGTCCCATTCGTGGCCCGGATGTAGGCGCCGTCCGTTAGAAAGGCCGTGTTCAGCGCCGTGAACGCCTGATCCTCGAAGCCGGCAATTGTGGATACGTGATTGTGCAAGGCCTCGTCGCCGTCCTCGATTGCATCGGCGATCGACGAGACGACAAGCCCGTCGGGCGTGTCGGAGATACGCGAACTCCCGGCGTCGAAGCGACCATTCACAAACACGATCGTCCATCCGTCCACACCCAACTCGATTGAAGATCGAACGTCCGAAGACAGGGGAGAAGTCGGTCCGGGCGCTGTTTTGCACGAAGCGATGAGCGGGGGCAGGTTCGTGCTCTTCCACGCCTCATCCCTGGGTGTCGGGAATCCGTCAGCCGCAAAGGCGGTGATGGCGCGGCGTCTGAGTTGGTGGATCGGGGTTGACGTTTCGCCATTCAGCTTGGACTCAAAGGCCTCGAACGCATCGATATAGGTGCTCAGTGTATCACTCATAGCTCGTCCCGTCCGCTAGGCGGAGACCGCCTCCTCAGCCTTCACCTCGTCCCTGATCCTGTCATAGCCCTCTTCTTCGAGGCGAAGCGCCAGATCTTTGTCGCCGGACATTACGATTCGCCCGTCCACGATCACGTGAACCACGTCAGGAACGATGTAATCGAGCAGTCTCTGGTAGTGGGTGACCACGATCGCGGCCTTGTCGGGGGAGTGGAGCGCATTGACGCCATTCGCCACGATCCGAAGGGCGTCGATATCGAGTCCGGAATCTGTTTCATCGAGAATCGAGAGCTTCGGTTCGAGGACGGCCATCTGGAATACCTCGTGGCGCTTCTTCTCGCCGCCGCTGAATCCCTCGTTCACGGGGCGGCTGAGGAAGTCGGCATCCATCTCGACCAGGGCCATCTTCTCCCTCGCGAGTGTGAGGAAGTCGACACCGTCCATCTCCTCCTCTCCACGGGATTTACGGACCTCGTTCAGCGCAGTCCGAAGGAAGTAGGCGCTGTTGACACCGGGGATCTCGACCGGATATTGAAACGCCATGAAGATCCCTTCCTGCGCGCGCCGATCGGGAGGGAAGTCGAGAAGGTCTTTGCCTTCGAAGGTGACCGTGCCCTCCGTGACGCTGTATGCCTCGTTCCCGGCGAGCACCTGGGCGAGCGTGCTCTTGCCGGACCCGTTGGGTCCCATGATGGCGTGAATCTCGCCCGCTTTGACCGTGAGGTCGATCCCTTTGAGGATCTGTGCATCATTGATGTGGGCCTGCAGGTTCCGTATTTCGAGCATGTCTCTTCCCTCGGTCGCTTTCGTTTCTGGTCTATCCGACTGAACCTTCAAGGCTGATTCCGAGCAACTTCTGCGCTTCCACCGCAAACTCCATTGGGAGTTCGGCGAGTACTTCCTTGCAGAAACCGTTGACGATCAGCGATACTGCATCTTCGGTGCTGATACCTCGCTGGCTGCAGTAGAAGATCTGATCTTCGCCGATCTTCGAGGTCGACGCTTCATGCTCGACCTGCGAACTCGTGTTCCGCACATCGATATAGGGGAAGGTGTGTGCGCCGCACTGATCGCCGATCAGCATACTGTCGCACTGCGTGAAGTTGCGGCTGTTTGTCGCGCCCTTCATCACGTTGACGGCCCCGCGGTAGGTATTCTGGCCGTGCCCTGCGGAGATACCTTTGGAGATGATGATACTGCGCGTGTTCTTGCCGAGGTGGATCATCTTCGTGCCCGTGTCGGCCTGCTGCCAATTGTTCGTCACGGCAACCGAGTAGAACTCGCCGACTGAGTTGTCTCCCTGCAGGATGCAACTGGGATACTTCCAGGTTACTGCAGATCCAGTCTCTACCTGAGTCCAGGAGATTTTCGAATTTTTCCCGCGGCATGCGCCGCGCTTGGTCACGAAGTTGTAGATGCCGCCCTTCCCGTCCTTGTCGCCCGGATACCAGTTCTGGACAGTCGAGTACTTGATCTGGGCGTCATCGTGGCAGATCAGCTCGACGACAGCCGCGTGCAGCTGATTCTCGTCGCGCATCGGTGCCGTGCATCCCTCCAGATAGCTGACATAGGCACCCTCGTCAGCGATGATCAACGTTCGCTCAAATTGACCGGTGTTCTGTGCATTGATTCGGAAATATGTCGACAGCTCCATCGGGCATCGGACCCCCTTGGGGATGTAGACGAATGATCCGTCGCTGAAGACCGCGGAGTTCAGAGCCGCATAGTAGTTATCGTTGTAGGGAACGACGGATCCCACATACTTGCGCACGAGCTCGGGGTGTTCTTTGACAGCTTCAGAGAATGAACAGAAGATGATGCCCAGTTCGGCCAGCTTCTCACGATAGGTGGTTGTGACCGAGACACTGTCGAATACCGCATCTACGGCGACTCCCGCAAGCATCTTCTGTTCCTCAAGCGGGATGCCAAGCTTCTTGTAGGTCTCGAGCAGCTCGGGATCGACTTCATCCAGACTTTTTGGGCCCTCCTTCTTCTTTGGGGCCGAGTAATAAATGATGCTCTGGTAGTCGATTTCAGGGTAATCGGCCATCACCCACTGCTCGCTCAGTTTGACGCGGCTGGGGTCGATCATCTTCTTCCAGTTCTCAAAAGCCTTAAGTCGCCATTCGAGAAGCCACTCGGGTTCCTCTTTCTTCGCCGAGATGAATCGGATGATGTCTTCGTTTAAACCTGGGGGTGCCGAGTCTTGCTCGATATCGGTCACAAACCCGTATTTGTAATTCTGGTTGGCTAGTTGTTCGAGTTCTTCTGTTTCTGCGCTCATGTCCTCTGGCTCTCAATCACGGCGGCGGAACTCTCCGTTTGGATGCCAATAAAATACTTAAATCGTACAAAAGTGTCAAAATTAATTCTGATATTTTTGTCTGGATTAGGCGCATTGCGGATTTCTCACGTATTTCAGTACTCCTGCTGATGGCCGAAAGCCCGCATAAACACTGCGGTTTTGCGTATTTACACGAGGGCCTTTTCCCTTGACGGGTGATTTCCTATTACCTATCTTAGACTCGCTTGACGAGAAATATCCCCCTGAAAACGCCTCCAAATTCCTGTAAATCAAGAGTTTACTCACGGTCATCCGCCTATGCTTCTGGATTACGCAAACGTCCTCATCTTCATGGGAATCGGGACGTTCTTCATCCTGTTTAACCTCACCCTTGGCAGCCTGTTCCGTCCGAACAATCCGAGTCCAGAGAAGCTGAGCACATACGAGTGCGGCGAGGAGCCGGTCGGTGGGTCCTGGATCCAGTTCAACGTCCGGTTCTATGTCGTTGCACTCGATTTCATCATCTTCGATGTCGAGGTCGTGCTGCTATATCCCTGGGCCGTTGTCGCTCAACAGTTCGGCTGGTACGGGTTCGCGGCCATGATGGTGTTTGTGGTCATCCTCTTGCTGGGGTTGGCGTTCGCGTGGAAGAAGGGGACGCTCGAATGGGTTCGCCCCAAGGTCGAGCAGTTCCGGGACGTCATAGCACGTCCGTTATCCCAAACTGCAGTTTAACAGCAGGGACTCGTCTTTATGGGTGCCATCGACGGTCGTTTCAACGACAACGTCATCATCACTTCACTCGATTACTTCATCAACTGGACACGACTTTCTTCCCTCTGGCCGATGACATTCGGACTGGCCTGCTGCGCGATCGAAATGATGGCGGCCGGGGCCTCGCGGTATGATTGGGATCGTTTCGGGATGATCCCGAGAGCGACGCCGCGGCAGTCAGACCTGATGATTGTTGCCGGGACGGTAACCCTGAAGATGGCGACGCGTGTCAAGAAGCTCTACGACCAGATGCCCGAGCCGCGGTATGTGATTGCTATGGGATGTTGCGCCACGTCGGGCGGACCCTACTGGCAGCACGGCTACCACGTGCTCAAGGGAGTCGACCGTGTGATACCCGTTGACATCTATATACCGGGTTGTCCGCCACGACCGGAGTCTCTGCTCGAAGGCGTGATGAAGCTGCAGGAAAAGATTCGTCATCAGACGATTGCGAAAGTCGGTTAGAACGCTATGACTCCTCAGGAGATCTTCGACAACCTTCGGGGCAAGTTCGGCGATCAGGTCATCGATCTGACAGAGAACGTCGACCCTTGGATTCACGTTGAGGCCGCGGCAATTGCGGATGTGTGCCACTACCTGCGTAATGACCCGGAGCTTGATTTCGAGTCCTTGATGTGTCTCTCCGGTGTGGATTATGATGATCATATGACCGTTGTCTACAACCTCGGCTCATACGGGAAGAAGCACAAGATTACGCTGAAAGTCGAAATGGGGCGGGAAGAGCCGAAGATCCCGACCGTGGAGGCCGTCTGGCGGGTGGCGAATTGGCACGAGCGCGAGGCCTACGATATGTATGGCATTCTTTTCGAGGGTCAC
>CAYYGZ010000248.1:0-6597 GCA_964471275.1 uncultured bacterium
GGACACATAGATGGAGGCAGGTCATTGCCCTTGGGGCCGAAACGATACCGAACTCTGATGCTTCCATTCTTTTCCTTGTGTATTGATGCCATGCGGGTTCGGTTTTTGCAGCGGGCCCAAAACGGGCCCACTTGGGTTCAAAAACGGGTGTAAACGGCTATTTTTCGACTCAAACGGGAAAGCCTCCTTTATTGTAGTGAGTCGAGGTTCTGGTGACAGGTAGCGATTTTGCCGCGTTCCTGAAACCCGCATAAACACTGGATTTTTGGCATAAAAAAAGCCGACAGCGTGTACTGTCGGCTTCCGCATTTAATGGTGCGGATGCCAGGATTCGAACCCGGAACCTTCTGGTCCGTAGCCAGATGCTCTATCCAGTTGAGCTACATCCGCACGTGACTTTTTTCGCCAAAATCAGGCGAGAAACCTACAAGAATCTACATATCGAGTCAAGAAAGAAGGACTTCCCGGCTGTCCGGTGTTTCGCGCACAGGACCACGTCTAGTCCAGGTTTGGCTTCTGCAGATCCGTGATCCGAATCGCCAGATTGTCTCCCACAACAACAACCTCGCCGTGTCCGAACAGACTTCCGTTGACCATAATCTCCATAGGCATACCGGAGAGCTTCTTGGTCTCCACAACGGAGCCTTCCTGCCATTCCAGGATGTCGCTGAGCGTCTTGGTCACCCGTCCGAGTTCGATCGAGACCTTCATCGGCACGTCATCATACCGATTCACGAACTTCTCCAACTCTCCGAGATCCAGAACGGGCAATTGCTCGAATTCAGCGCGTGAGGTCTGCATGTTGTTACCTGTGGATGATAACTGTTCCAACGGCGGAGGTGCAGATGCTTCAAGCGTTGATTCAGGCATTGCGGCTACCGGCTCAGATGTCTCCGATGTGGATTCGGGAGTCTCGGGCGCGCTTACGGGAGCGTCCTTTACAGCAGCTTGGGGTGCTTCCTCCTGCGTCTCTGGCGGAGCATCCTGGGGCTTTTCCTGCGGCTGTTTCTGAGGTTCTTCTTCGGCCATTGGCACGCTCGTGGTTACGTCAGGGAAGAGAGGGTCGGCTACTCGGACTCAGGGGTGTCCGCCGTCGGCGTTTCGGCCGCGGCTTCGGTCCCTTCTGTTGCCTCTGTGGCTGTGGGTTCTGGTTCGGTCGCAATCTCGTGTTCGTTCAGAACCGCGCTGATCTTGCCCAGCAGGTCGAGTTTGGAGACTTTTCCGTGGAGCTGGTCACCGTTTCGCCTTCCTTCACAGAATGGAAGGTCGAGATCGTCATCAGATTTCGTGCACTTACGATCTGGTGTGCTGCATCAGCATCGGTGGATATACAAGTCTCCATCAGCAGGTTACAGGATTATAAACGATAAGCAATTCGGGTGTGCATATCAACATCTCGCGAATATCCGCTGTTCGTTGACAAGCCCGAGATCAGCCCTATTTTAGCGGGCCGAGCCCTGAAGGTGAAAGGAGCCTGATCTGGATAACCGCCCACGCACAGAGACCGGGAAGATTACCCTTCGTGTCGGTCAGACAGAAGGGGATCTTCGTGGTGACGATGATCGAGTTCTGCAAGCGGCCGTGAACTATGTTGCTGGTCTAGGCGGCGGCCGTGTCGAGATCATGGCCGGCATCTACACGATGAACCATGCCCTCTTCCTAAGATCGGGTATCCAGCTGGTCGGCTCTGGACCGGACACGGTGCTCAGGAAGCGGAGTGGGCGCAGGCAGGTGCTCATCCGCGACGTGGATTGGTATGAAGCCCGTGTGGATATCGCTGAACCATCTGACTACTGGGCCGGAGCTGGCATCATGCTCCGATCTTATGTGGGCGACACCGAGAAGCTTCAGTCTGTTGTTCGAGAGACCGTCACGCGTGTTGATGGGAATACCTTGTCCCTGTCGGGCAGACTCGGGAGCAACATGTGGCTGGAAGATCACGCGTGTGCAGCGCCTCTGTTCCCTCTTCTTTCAGCCCATGAGGAGACACACGATATCAGGGTCGAAAATCTGACACTCGATGGGAATCGGGAAGAAAACGAAGAGATCAACGGTAATTATTCGGGTGGGATTTTTATCCAGAGATGCGATCGATGGACGTTTCAGAATGTGACGTCACGCAACTACCACGGTGATGGGTTCAGCTTTCAGGTTTGCGACGACATACACTTCGACGACTGTCGATCGGAGGGAAACGCGAACCTGGGCTTCCACCCCGGAAGCGGCTCTCAGCGTCCCGTCTTCCGGAACTGTGTTTCTACCGGAAACAATCAGGGCATCTTCTTCTGCTGGGGGGTGTCAGATGGTCTTGTCGATGGATGTACGTGTTCGGACAACCGCGACTATGGCATCTCGGTCGGGCACCGGGACACGGACAACCGGATCCAGAAGACGATCATAGAGCGGAATCACAAAGTGGGTATTCTGTTCCGAGATCAGGAGGCTTTCAGGGCGGGCCACCGGAACTCGGTATCGGCCTGCACGATTCGAGACAACGGTTTCGGCATGGATGGCGTGGGAGTCGATGTCAGAGGGCAGACGCATGACATTACGTTACGGGAGAACGTGTTATCGGACAGCGGGCAGGGGCGGCAGAAGATCGGTGTTCGGATCGGCGCGCGGTGTGAACGAGTTGATGCAGAGAACAACACGTTTTCCGGCTTGGATATGGATATTGATCGAGTGCCCCAAACAGAGGAGAGAGCACCTTGAGGGAAGAAGATCTGAAGGATAAGGCGATAGTTTATCTCAAGTCGCACTATGGAGAAGACACGGTGTCGATGGATGTTCAGGATAACAGTGTGGATGAGGGGAGCGGCGTGCTCCACGTCGACTGTACCGTGAGCATAGGCGGTCAGGAGTCGGATTGGACGAAGTGGTTCACGTTCCAGGACGGGAACGTCGTGAGTATGGATTGGCGGATGCGGTAGAGTCGCCGCCTTGCCTCCCGAGCGGGGCGTCGAGGAGCAGGGAGGCAGGGCGGATCGGGACAGGAACTCAATCTTGACGAAAGGTGTTGTGTGCGGCTGGACACGAAGCTGATACATACGGGCGAGGATGCTGCTCGAGCACAAGGGTCGGTTGCACCACCCATTTATCAGACGGCGACCTATGCCACGCAGCCGGGTGTGGCGTATGACGACATCCAATATGCGCGGCTGAACAACACGCCGAATCACAATGCCCTGCACGAGAAGATTGCGGCGATTGCGGGTGGCGAAGCCTGTATCGTTACAGGGTCCGGGATGGCCGCTATCTCGACCGCGTTGCTGACGGTGCTGAAGGCGGGTGACCACTTTCTTGTGCAGGACTGTATTTACGGTGGCACGCACAGTCTGCTGAAGGAAAATCTCCCTGCCGCTGGAATCACGCACACGACGATCGACGCACGGGATCCCTCCTCCTGGCAGGCACTTCTTCGGCCAGAGACCAAAGCGATCTACGTTGAGGCGATTACCAATCCGATGCTCGATGTTGCCTGCCTCCGGGAGATCGTAGCGTTCGCCAAGGAGCACGATCTGGTCTCGCTGATTGACAACACCTTCTGCTCCCCGGCCAATTTTCGATCACTGGATATCGGTTTCGATATCGAACTGCACAGTGCGACCAAGTATCTGAATGGTCACTCCGACATTGTCGCCGGCTGCGCGATCGGGAAGAAAGATACGATTCGCCAGATTACGCACAGTCTGAACCATCTCGGCGGCTGCCTTGATCCGCACGCGTGCTTTCTCCTGCATCGTGGGCTGAAGACGCTATCACTCCGTGTAGGCCGTCAGAACGAGAACGGTCTCGCGCTAGCTGGATTTCTCGAATTTCATCCAGGGGTTGAACGGGTCATTTATCCAGGGCTCGCCAGTCACCCCGATCACTGTCGTGCCGCGGATCTTTTCGTAGGATGCGGCGGTGTCGTGGGCTTTGAGGCGTGTGGTGGTCCTGAGGCGGCTGATCGGTTGATTGAGAACCTGTCGCTTCCGACGTTCGCGCCAAGCCTCGGTGGTGTCGAGACTCTGATCACGCGTCCTGCCCTGACAACGCACAGTGGTATGTCTCCGGAAGACCGGAGCAAGGCGGGAATTACAGACACGCTGGTTCGGATCGCCGTCGGTATCGAAGCCGCGGTAGATCTCTGCGATGATTTCGATCGTGCTCTAAGAGCTTAATCGGTAGACCGAGTTCGGATACCACGTGCAAATGGAAGAACGTCTCGTCACAGTAGGTATGTTGAAGGATGTTCCCGAGAAGTGGGATATCGACAGGAACTGGTCTGTCTTCTGCGAGCAGTTCGAACGGTGTGCGTCGGGTGTCGATGTGTTTGTGACTCCGGAATGTCACTATGATGGGTATGCGGTAACAGAAGAGGATTGGACGGTCGAACGTTTTGCAGATGTGTCACTCGAGGTGGAGAGTGATCGGATCGCCGAGTTGTGCGGGATGGCGCGAGAACAGCAGACAGCAATCGTCTATGGGTTTACCGAGCTGCTGGAGCGAGGGTTCTACAACTGTGCGCTTCTGGTAGATCACTTCGGGGACGTTGTCGGGAAGTATCATAAGACGCATCTTCAGAACCACGATCATCGCTTCCGGCGCGGCGGACACCTGGATGCTTTCGACCTGCAATTCGGACGAGTCGGGATGGTGGTCTGCGCGGATCGGAGGTGGCCTGAATCGATGCGCACGCTCCGGCTGAATGGCGCCGAGATCTGTCTGATGCCGACCTACGGCATGTGGCACGAGGAAAATGAGTGGTGGATGCGAACACGGTCCTACGAAAACCAGATGTTTGTGTGTTTCACGCATCCCAATGTAAGCCTGATCACGGATCCCCGAGGCAAAGTGTCGGCAAAATTGCAGTCAAACGTGACCGACGTGCTTGTTCACACGATCGATCTCTCTGAGGCAAAGCAAGACAACCATTTGGCAGATCGGCGTCCTGAATTGTATGGTCCTCTGTCTGATGTGGATCATCCATCAGCGCAGCCACCGTATGTCGCCCCGTCCCAAGATGATCAAGGAGACGCGTGATGTCCTATCGAGTTGCACTCATCGGTAATCGTGCTCATCAGAATTCGTATGGCCCGATTTGGAAGGCTCGCACGGATTCGGAGATTATCGCGCTTGCCGAGCACAACGAAGAGAAGGCAAAGGCGCTGGAAGTGAAGTATGAGCTGCCCTGCAGTCGAAACTATGATGCCGTTCTCGAGCGAGATGATATCGATATCGTTTGTATCGCCACGGACTTTTACCTCAAACGCTGGCTTGTGCCAAAGGCGGCGCATTGCGGCAAGCACATTCTTGTCGACAAGTCGCTGGCGAGGACGATGAGGGAGGCGATCGCGATCGAGGAAGAGACCCGCGATTCGGGTGTAAAGATTCAGCTGTCCTACCCGCACCGATTCTACCCGGGCTACCGGACGCTGATCGAGAAGATTCGGTCGGGCGTGTATGAGCGGCCCGTTTCGTGGACGAACTACTTCATTCGCCAGTTCCCCGACACCGATCTGAAGAAGTATGTCAGCTACCCGACTGCCGCTCGCATCAACGGTGGGGGGGAGTTGATGAACCTTGGCAGTCATCCGGTCGACCTGATCCACTATGCCTTCGGGATGCCGAAGCGTGTGTATGCCCACTTTGAGACGGCTTACTGGCCTGACTACTACGATGAGTTCGGTACGGAAGACGTCGTCACACTGATGTGTGAATATGACGGGCTTGTTGCGACGGTGATCGTCGGTCGGAATCGTGTTTCTTTTAAAGGATCTGCCGTGGATTCGATCGATCTCTGGTGTCGGGGCGTCCATGCTCGAGCAACGGTTGACAGTATCCACGAGAATGGTACAGAACTGGGTGTGGAACCGTGTGCTACGGGCACTTCTGCGGCTTGCGTGCAGAATCTGATCGATGCGATTGTCGATGATGCGCCGCTCGAGTCATCCGTTGCCGACGGTGTCGCTGCTACTGCGATCACCACGGCTGGATACCAGTCGGCCGCAAGCCGTACATTCGTAGACCTGCCACTCGCAGACGACCGGCATCCGATGATCGCAGATGACGAGCAGATCATCGAAGGCTTTCTGGATTGACCGTGGCCTCCGAGAAACTCCACATCTGTATGACGATGGATGTCGAACGGATCGCAGCTTGTTCGCCTGCGGGAGGTCCGCCCGATTGGGATTTCGCAGCGCGCTCTGTGCGATCGTATTGCGAAATCCTGCGCGCGTCGGATTTTGCGCCGACGCTGTTTGTCGTGCCTGACACTGCGGACACGCAGGCTGAACTTCTGATTGGTCTTTCGGAAACAACTGGCGCGGAGCTGGGCATGCACATGCACCCCCAATGCTGGAGAGACAACTATCTGGATGCCGACCGTCACGAATACCTGGGTGGTTATACCGGGGTGGAACAGCGTCGGATCATCGGTGAAGGTCGGGAGCAGTGGGAGGGGGCTATCGGTTTCGTTCCTAGGGCATTCCGGGGAGGGAATTTCTCGGCAAACGATGAGACTTTCCAGGTGCTTGTCGATTCGGGATTCACGCACGGGAGCGTGAGCCAGCCTGGTCGAGTCCTTCCTCAGTTCCGGGCGGTGTGGGCTGGTGC
>CAYYGZ010000249.1:0-6558 GCA_964471275.1 uncultured bacterium
TCGAAAACGATACCGTTTGCCTTGAATCCCTCGTAGTTGTTGATCACCAGCTGTACAAACCGGTCGAACATATCGTTGACAAGTTCCGGAGACTCCACCATCCAGACCAGTTCAGTCTCCTGCCCAACCCAGTGCCAGATCGGATGGAAGCAGATGTGACCCGAATACATCAGATACTTGCCTGCTTCCCTGGCTGCACGACACGCATCGAGCGATCCCCGGATGCGATCATCGTCATAGGTCAGTCTATGCTTGTTAGCCTCCCAGGATTCTCGATCCTTGATCGTGTAGTCAAGCCACTGGGGTGTCCAACCGCTCCCGATCTTCAGGTCGCGTCGCGTCACGCCGTTTGCGTCGAGATACACGCGTGACTCCGCATCCTCCTTGACGTCCACTCGCTCGAACCGCAGCGTGTCATCACCGCCGATCCGGGCAATGTCATTCACACCCAGAAAGTCCAGCGGGTGTACCCCCTTGGGCAATCCTTCCCTGTGCCACCTCGCCAGTGTCGACCCCCAAACGCTGTCGTGGATGCCGATCCGGTCCGGTACACCACCCTCGTAAATCGTACAGACACGCTCGCGCCCCGTCACACGACCCTCATTCTGTGATGTGTGAACGACATCAGCCGATCTGTGCTCGCCACAGCTGCTCGATACGCTCCAGTTCTTGATCTGCTGCCTTGTCGAGGCAAATCTCCGGACTCATCGATAGGATCTCATTGACGCGTCCCTGTGCCTGTTTTCGAAGATCCATTCCGCCAGCCAGAGACCAGCCATCACGTCGATCTCGGTTACCGAGAGAAATGTCGGTCAGTTCACGGCGAAACCAGTCCAGCGTGTGCGGATGTGTCAGATATTCGCCGCCCGCCGCAAGCGACGTGATCACGTCCTCAGCGATATGCTCCGCATCGACCGTGATCCCGAGTTCCACACGCTCGGTCTGCCCGACAATCCCATCGTCAATGACCAGCTGCTCTGCCGAGATCGACATCTGAGATTCGAGCTGCCCCATCCCCCAGATCAGGTTGACACCGTTCTGCCTGTGGAGCAAAAAACCCATCGCTTTCTCGGAGGCTGCCTGAGCGTCCTCGCACATGGCCTCGGTACTCACCCACGATGCACAGGGCAGACCGTAGAGTCGGGCCATCTCCGCAGACGCGGCACCGATCAGAAACACCTCGGGGCTGCCACCCAGCGCGACGGCGGTGCGCATATCGAGTGTGTGCGCGAAGCCGCCGTTATAGAAGCAAGGTCTCCCGGGTTCGAGCACTTGTGCGATCGCGATCCCGGACAGTGTTTCAGCGTTTGCCTGTGCGATCGACCCCGCAAGCGTCACCGGTGAGGTCGCACCTGCCATCGGCTCGGCGTTCAGCATCAGCGGATAGCCGTGACCGCTCGTCTTACGAATCACGTCCAGTGCGGTTACGGCCCAGTGGAGCGGGCTGAGAACGCTGTACCCGAAGCTGACGACGTTCTGTTCGGCATTGCCGTCACCAAGCACTTCAGCCATCTCGAGAACGGCATCAATACCGATTGACGACGTGACCACAGGGCGCAGGTGCTTGCACGTGTGACGGGCCATCAGCCGAAATGTGGCAAAGTCCCGAACGACCGGTTCGAACTCACCAACCGACACACCGACCATGGCGTGCACGTGATCCAGAGCATCGACAAGACGCGTCAGATCGACAAAGTCCGCACTCTGGATGTACCGGCGTTCCTGACCCTCGACAAGATAGAGCGCGTTGCCCGGCCAATAGCACGTGCCGCCCTCGACACCAACCTGAGACAGTTGACCGTCTCTCCCCCCGAGAACGACCTCGCGGGGACACTTGTCCAGCCAGCCGCGCAGCCATTCTTCGTCAAAGCGGGCTCGATTTAACACCCGATCCGCTTTGGCTCCAGCTTCGGCAAGCAAGTCCAGAACCTTCGGACAATCGATACGCACACCGGCCGTTTCGAGAAGCCGAAAGCTGGCCTGGTGTATCGATTGCCTGTCGTCTGGGCTTAGATACACTAAACGCCCCTCCAGGACACCGGGAAAGCTCGCATGGAACCTGACCTCATCCTACGGCCTCCCGTCACGTTCACGGTATGCTGCCAGTACACGGCTGACACGATCCTGTGTCTCGGCGTAGACGACCACTGGTGACTCACCGGAGGCAATGCGATCGATCGTCCGGCGGAAGAGGCTACGAGGACGGGAACCACTTACAAGCATCGGCTTGGAACCCGAGCGTGTATCACCTTCTTCGGATGCGAAGGGTCGATCTTTCTCGGACGCAGATGCCCTGTCCTCTCCGGCAACGGCCGCCGCTGCTGCGCGATCACCTTGCATCCAGAGCACAAATCCTTTCAGGACACGCGAATCCCGGTTCCCGGCATCGAAGGCAATCGCCTTGTCGAGATGTCCGATCGCATCATCATATCGGCCTTGGAGGAGCGCAACTTCACCGAGCTTGACCGTGGCTTCGCTCGACTCCTTGTTGACCTGATACATACTCTGAAAATACCCTTGGGCCTTCGCAAGATCGAAGGGCGTCGAATCCTGACCGCAGGCGTGCAACGCACCCAACTGGGCAAAACCCCGAGCACTGTGGGGGTGTTCCGAGACAAGCCTCTGCCACGCACGCCCGGCATCCGCGTAACGCCCCAACTCGAAGGAGACATTGCCGAAATGATAGAGCGATCCTTCGTGCGCGGGATCCAGAGCGAGTGCAGCGTGAAGCGAATCACGACCCGGCTTCAGCCGATCTTCGCGCACAAGATTCAGTCCCGCTCGATACGAGGACCAGAACGCAATCGTCGCGGCGCGTCGAACGGAATCGGCACCAGGTGCAGCCGCGAGCTCGACCTCTGCCCGCTCACACGCCACCAGGAGCAGTGATAGCACACATACAATGGCCCCCCCGTATCTCACGGGAGGGGTTCCTCGGCCACCACAGTCTGGTTGATCCCGATATCTGTAAGAACCTGCCTGTCCCCGAGCGGCCATCGGATGACCAGCGAATCCACGCTCGCCGATCCGCCAAGACCAAAAAGTATTTCACCTGCCGCGTGCTGTGAGCAGTAAGACGAACCGGCCGTGCTCTCTCGGATCTGTCGCTTCGTCCCCGCCACGAGAGTCACGCGGGCCCCCACGCCGTGACAGTTTTGCCCCCTCCCATGCAGCCTCACCTTCAGCCAACTGTTCCCGGTATCCTGATCGTTTCGCAGCAACAGGCACGGCTCACCGTGGGCGACAAACAGGGCGTCCGGGTCCCCATCATTATCGTAATCCCCGACCGCCAGTCCCCTGCCGACCATCCACCGGCCAAGCGCCTCCCCACTGACGGGCGAGACATCGAAGAAGCCCCTTTCGATCCCGGCATTCCAGAAGATCTGGGGCTGCATGGGGCTCATCTTTTCCGGCAGATCTGGTGCCGAAAGGGTGTGGCCGTTCGAGATGATCAGATCCAGACGCGTGTCGAGATCGAAATCCAGAAACGCAGTGCCCCATCCTACGTAGTCAAGTGCAACCTGTCCCAACCCCATCTGTTCCGCGTTGTCCGAAAATCGCATCGACTCACTTGCGGGAACGCCCAGATCGTTCAGATCCGAAAACAGATTCTGGTAGTACGCGTTCTCCTGCGCAATCCAGTGCGTCACGAACAGATCCAGGTCCCCATCCGTGTCTACGTCACCGACTGCCAACCCCATCGCGCCGCGGTAATCCGCCACGAATGTGGCCAAGCTCACATCATCGAACCTGCCATCCTGCAGGTTCCTGAAGAGCACATTATCCGAGACATCATTTGCCACGTAGAGATCAAGCCAGCCGTCGTTATTGAAGTCCCACCAGATTGCCGACAGACTCTTACCGGCCGCATTCGAAACACCTGCAAAGTCAGCAACGTCCGTAAACATCCCGTCGTTGTTTTGGAGCAGAAGATTCCGCTCGGAAGGAAAGCTGGAGGGGTTGATCGATGCAGGAGAGAGTGTCTGATACTGGGGCTCGGTCAGGTCGGGTTCGAGAGGCGTATACCTGACGTAGCCGCACACGTAGAGATCGAGATCTCCGTCTCGGTCGTAGTCCGCCCACGATACGCCTGTCCAAAATCCCTGAAACGTCTCCAGACCGGCATCTCCCACGAGCTCGAACCGTCCCCCACCCAGGTTGCGGTAAAGCGCGAGACTCCCATACTCGGTGACGACGAGATCCAGAAGCCCGTCACCGCTGTAATCGGCCCATACGGCCCCGTGCCCGAGGGCCTGACGTCCGACACCTGCCGCCAGCGTCACGTCCTCGAATCGCTTGCCCTCTATGTTCCGATACAGAGCATTCCGACCAGATTGCGAATTGCTCTGGTAGGTCGGCAGGGGGCCCGCTACATTCACGATGTACAGATCGATCCAGCCATCGTTGTCAAAATCGCCCCACGCGGCTCCAGACCCCATGTCCTCGGGCAATTGAATCGACCGCGTTCCGGGGAAGTGTCGGAAATCGATCCCAACCTCGTCTGTCGCATCACGCCAGACAACCGAACGATAATCATCCGGCAGGCCCCGTTTGAGCGTATCCGTGATTCCGTCCAGCGACTCGCCCGGTCTGTAGGGCTGTGTATTGTCACCAACGACGACCCAGACAACGACTGCGATCAGCGCGGCGCTGATCCACAACGTACGTACGACCAGCCTCTTCCGACGTGACAGCATAAATTAACCCGCCGTCACCGCGATTGTATCCCGCACCGCCGAAATGGTCGTTATGGGAGACGTCGCCCCTGAATCCTCGCCCATCAGGTAGTTCAGGAGGTATTGATCGACCTTGCGATATAGGAGCTTGGCATCCACGATCAGGTGTTTTCCCGTGGTCGACGGAATCGAGTAGGTACGATCGCTCTGTATGTCGTCCGGCTCTCCGCCCACGGATGAAGGACACGCGAACGTATACAGGGCCGCATCAGAGAAACCAGGGAACAATGCCCTGCGGAACCGGACCCCGACCATTTCCCACAGGTTGTGCCGATCGATCAGATTGCCATATCGATCCACGGCTTCGACCTTGAACATGAATGTGCCGGGTTCGATGAAATGTCGATTGTCACGACGGCCGGAAGCGAAGATGACGGCTCCCGATTCGTCTGTGACCTCGAGTTCCACCCAGGCCTGGATGATGTCGAGCGGGCCGGTAGGAAAGTCGTGCCCGACCTTGTTGCTCGTGATCTCGACACGCATATCGATCGTCTCGCCACTCGCAACTTTCTCGGGGGCGATGATCCGGATCGGAACAGCTGGCCCCTTTGACCACTTGTCGGCAATCTCGGGAATGTCAATATCTCCGCGAAGCCAGGCTTCGACGAGATCGACGTGTTTCTGGGCACCGGGCAGGTCGTGCAGAAGCGGAATAAACTGGTTCGCCCCGAGAAAGCGATGGCTACGGTGCTTGCCGTCATCCTCGGATCGATTGTAGTCCACAGGATCGCCGCTTGCTGGGTCCGACGAATCGACGAGTGGCATGTGGCATTCGCGGCACTCGATCGTTCGGGTTGGATCGCCGGGATGATTCCACCGGCTCTTGCGCCAGTTGTCGTACTGATTCTGGAGTTGAACCCACCCGACCTGGTTGATCTCCTCATCGATAAACTGCTTGTGACAGGCAGCGCAAAACTCCGCGCTCTTGAACAACCGACGGCTGAGCGTTTCCGAGTGATTCCACGGGTAAGCTCGAATCAGAAAATCCGAAAGGAATATGGAGGTGGGATCGTCTCCGAGCTCGTATGCATACCGCTCCTGCTGCCCCACCACATAGTTGGCGTTCCCGCGGACATCCGTGGATTCGATTCCGTGACAGGAAAGACAGGAAATCCCTTCGTGATAGCCCTGCAGGCTGGTCAAGTCTTCGACAAAGATGTTCTTTGTGCCGGAAAAGAGAGAGATGGGGTCGTGACATCCGCCGCAGTAGCGCGTCGACTCAGCGCCGTTCTGCTCCGCCATCACCTTCTGGACGGCCTGGAAGGCCGCATCCATGGCCGAATAGCGATGGGCGCTCGGGAGCCACTCTTCGACGATCTGCTCGTGACATCCGCTCCTTCCGCAAGATTCCGATCCATCTAGCGATCTAGAATCGATCGCCTGACCCGTCGTTGTGGATGCAAGGCTTGGCGCAAAGGGCCGATCCTCGCCATAGACCAAGACATAGTCTTCCGGGAGCTCGTTCTTAAATGTCACGCGCTCAGCCATCCCCCCCCACGCAGCGATCATCACCAGCCCGACGACCAAGACACTCAGGGCGCCGCGGCCGTGTCGACGAATGGCCAGATCCAGATCGGGGCGATCGGGGATGGTGAGATGACGTCTCAGTAGGACGACGATGTGCGGAAGCGTGGAAGCCAGGATACCGATCGTGGACACCAGATGAATCTTGCTCCACCCGTATCCGATTCGCGTAGTCAGCACGGCCTGATAGACGAGGACGGCACCGGAAACGAGGCACACAAACGTTGAGATCAATGCCAGGTAGCCCGTCACCTTCACGTGAGTCCAGGACGCGGTCGAATACCGGCGCCAGTGTCGC
>CAYYGZ010000250.1:0-6497 GCA_964471275.1 uncultured bacterium
TTGGGACCGATTCCGATCGGATCGTAAGCTGTGCGACCTATCTGGAGGCAACAGATCGGGAGAATGGTTGTCTGCGCGTTGTCCCGAGAAGTCACCGTGCCGGCATCTCGGTTCACGTGAAGAATCCGGTGGGACACGGCAGTTGGATGCAGGTCGAAGAGGGTCTGGCGGTCGATGTGGTCTGCTCTGCCGGCACCGTTGTTTTGTTCTCGGCGAATCTGCTGCACGGGGCAACCGTTAACCACAGTGACCGGTCGAGTTACCGGACCGCCTGGCACTACGTGCCCGGCGGGCTGAGTCTCGATCGGTTCCCGCGTGGCGAGTATGCGGACCGCTACACCGTTAGAGGCGTTTAGCCGTGGCGCGTGTGACCATCGACATGCCGGACCGTTTCTCGTTCGAGACGACGATTCCCATCCGTATCGGCGACATCAATTACGGCGGGCACCTGGGCAACGACACAGTATTGACCCTGGTTCACGAGTGTCGTGTAAGGTATCTGAAATCACTCGGTCTCACGGAGATGGATGTTGGCGGCTGTGGGATCATCCAGGCAGATGCGGCCGTGGTCTACAGGTCGGAGGCCTTCTACGGTCAGTCGGTCCGTATCCAGGTGGCGGCGATTCAGGAGGGACGTTCGTCATGTGAGCTCTACTACCGACTATCGGACGAGGCCGAGGATCGTGAGATCGCCTGTGTCAAGACGGGTATTGTGTTCTTCGACTATGGCAATCGTAAGGTCACGCGTATCCCGAATGCTTTCAGACAGGCAATTGCCACGGATGATTGACTCCCTTCCTGAGCGCGACTAGATTGGCCCATCACCTGCTGATCCATTCTTGCCCGGCCTGACCCGTTACGGTCGGGCCCTTTCTTTGCGTGTGAGGCCCCCGTGCTCACAGAGGAAGCACCCGATGTTTACAGCGTCGCGAGTCGGTTTATCGACGGGCGAGCCTATCGGTGAGGTGCTGTCTGCTTCGATGATGACGGGATTCCGGGCCGAGAGTTACGGGTATTCCGGGAGACGGGCATGGTTGGGGCGACCGGAAGAGGGCGGGTCCGGGCAATGGTTGCTGAACGGGATCCACGATGTAGCGCAGCTGAGGTATGTGTTTGGGGAAGTGACCCACATCCACATGAGGGAGCATCACGCGGCCTCAGCTGACACACCGGACGTGGAGGGTACGATGGTCGGGCAACTGACCGTTGAAGCGGGTTTCCAGGTTTCGATCCTGCTGTCGCGAGAAGTTCACGTGAAGGGCGGACTGCGGGGGATTACGATCTACGGAGATCGGGCTACATTACGTACGACGGTGTCGGGCTACGATGTGTATGGAGAAGATGGAACCCCTCAGTCGTTCTGCTGGCTCGAATCCGAACTTTCGGATTATGCGCAGGAAATGGACGCGTTTGTGAGATATGTTCGGGAAGGGGAGGCGGGACCGACGAGCGCAGAGAGTGAACGCAGGACGCTGGCCGTGGTGCAAGCCGGTTACGAGTCGGCGGCATCGGGGCCAAGTGGTGAGTATTGAAGATCGATTTGGGGCACTGTAGCTTCATTTCCGTGGAAACGGGAATCCAGTGGCTCTAAACACATGCGGCACGGTGGCCGCTGGATGCCTGTCTGGCAGGCGTAACGTCCGAGAAAGGGAAGCGACGACATGTTAGCACCAATTGCACTTCAGCTCTACACACTCCGGGAAGCCGCTGCCGCGGATTATGAAGCAACGGTACGCAAAGTTGCAGAAATCGGCTATGTGGGCGTGGAACCTGCAGGTTTTCCAGGAACGACGGTAGAAGCGGGGAAAAAGCTGTTCGATGAACTCGGGCTGCAGGTCTGCAGCGCACACCTTCCCCTGCCGATCGGTGACAAGGTAAACGAGTCTCTCGAGACCGCAGAAGCGTTGGGCATCAAACGAGTCGTGGCGGGTCAGGGACGCGATCAATTCGGATCTGCCGATCAGATCAAGGAATCTTGCGACAAGTTCAACGAGGCGCAGGCAAACTGTGCGGCGAAGGGATTCATTTTCGGTATTCACAATCACTGGTGGGAATTTCTCGAGATTGATGGTGAACGGGTCTACAAACAGATGCTGAATCACCTTGCGCCGGAGATATTCTTTCAGGTCGACGCCTACTGGGTTCAGACCGCAGGACCGGACCCGGCAGGAGTCGTCTCGGAACTTGGCAGCCGCGCCCCGTTGATCCACGTGAAGGATGGGCCCTGCACGCGCGAGGCAGATATGCAGGCGCTGGGTGAGGGTGTGACTGATTTCAAGGCGCTTATCGCTGCCGGCGGAGACAACGTCGAATGGTGGATTGTCGAACTCGATCGCTGTGCGACCGACATGATGGGGGCTGTGGAGAAGAGCTACGCGTTCCTGATCGACGGAGGCTACGCAAGTGGCAGATAGCGTGAAGATCGGACTTGTCGGATGTGGGAATATCAGTCCACAATGCTTCAAGGCTTGCCGCGCATTCCAGATGCTCGATCTTGTTGCGTGTGCCGACCTGGATGTCAATCTCGCGATTCAGCGTGCCGAGGAGTTTGAAGTAGCGAAGGGATGCTCTGTCGAGGAAATGCTGGGAGATCCTGATGCGTTATCAACCTGACGGTTCCGAAGGTACACGCGCTCGTGAATCGGCAGATCCTAGAAGCGGAGAAGCTGTTCGCTGTGGAGAAGGCTGACGGGCAGGCAGTGCTGGTGTTGGTGAAGAAGGACCTCCAAACGGGAGGGGCGCCGGACACGGCATCGGCGCAGCGGACATGGCTTATGGAATCCGTTCCGGCAGACCCCACCGATCCAGCGGCCAGCTTGCGTTTCACGTCCTCGAATTGATGCACGTGTTTTACGAAGCATCGGAGAGCGGCTTGCACATACAGACAGAGAGTAAAGTCGACCGTCCGACAGCACTCCCGATGGGTTTGCTGTCTGGCACGCTTGACGAGTAAGACGCACCGAATCATCCCGAGCTTTTGCGAGGGATCCACACGCGCTAACGGCTGATTGCAGATAGCAACAGTCCACAGGCCTATCACCCTCGTGCGCAATATGCACTACAGACTACACCAAAATTGAATGAAAGGAAGATCACATGGCAAAGAAAGCACTGATGACGTGGGGTGGGTGGGAAGGCCACGAACCCAAACAGACCACGGATATTTTTGAGGAAGTATTGAAGAATGAAGGATTTGAAGTGGAAATGCACAACACCCTCGATGTTTTTCTCGATGCGGACAAGCTGGCAGCGCAGGATCTGATCGTGCCCTGCTGGACGATGTCATCGATCGAGAAGGAGCAATCGCAAGGTCTGCAGGCCGCCGTGAAGGGCGGGGTTGGACTCGGCGGTTGGCACGGCGGGATGGCGGACGCGTTCCGCCAGGACACGAACTATCAGTGGATGGTCGGTGGCCAGTGGGTCTCGCACCCCGGTGGCGTAACCGATTATCGTGTAAATGTGACGGATCACGATGACCCGATCACGGCCGGCCTCAACGATTTCGACATGCATTCGGAGCAATACTACCTGCACGTCGATCCGTGCAACGAGACGCTCGTTCACACAACTTTCGAAACCGGTGATCTCGCGCCGTGGGTGAATGGTTGTGTGATGCCCGTCGTCTGGAAGCGTATGTATGGGAAAGGTCGCGTCTTCTATTCGTCACTGGGACACGTGGCAGTCGACTTCAATGTGCCCGAGGCGAAGGAAATTCAGAGACGCGGGCTGCTGTGGGCCGCGGGAGCATTGTAGAAGCAGGAGGGGCCCGGAGGGGCAGGGCGTAGGGGCGAAGGAACAAGACTATTCGCCCTGAGTAGCCTCATTTCCTCACGGCTCACGCCGTTATGTTCCAGGAACGATGTGTGAGGTGTATCGAAAGGCCGGTGGTAATTGAAGCACAGGTACCGCCGTGAGATACGCTGCCGAGTTTACACTCGAAGCTTGTTCGGCTGCTCTTGGCGAGCTACTTCTGATCCCCGGGTGTTTCGAATCGGCCTTCATATTGACACCCGGTGGGGAGTTTTGTAACTTTAGCGCCCCATAAAATACCATTTATATAGTTCTCAAATTGGCGCCGTAGCAAAGCTGGTAATGCAGGGGCCTGCAAAGCCTCCACCGGCGGTTCGAGTCCGCCCGGCGCCTCCAAAATGCAAGAGGATCAGTGATGAAAATCGCTGATCCTCTTTTTTAATGAGCAGGAGAGCAGGCGAAAGAGACAATATTACCTCAACTGCGCGATGACGTGGTTGGTTTTATGCCCTTTCGCCTGCTCTCCTGCTCGGTTCTAACCTGCATGGTAGTTTCATATCGATGTGGTGGGATTGCGCCAAATATTCTCGAATACGCGTGTGTAGAGAATTTCAACAGTCACCTGTCCGACCGGAAGCCCCTATTCTACCAAGGGTTTCGGGCATTCTGGAATATGGATACCGAATGCGGCCGTGGCGCTGAAGTTGCATTGTATTAAAGCAGTTGAGGCAGGTGCAGAGCCTGCCGATGGAAGGTATATGAGAGGAGGTGTCGGCCATGACACGCGTTCAGAAGGATGTGAAGGATCTCATGGCCTGCGTCCGAGTCCAGACGTCAGAGCGGACTTCAGACGAGGTGGCCAGGCTGCTCTTCCAGGAGTGGAAGAAGGATGCGACAATCTCGATAGGCGATTTGTTCAGAGCGGTCGAGTCGAAGGGGCGGGAAGCCGCCGGAGACGAGAGTGAATCGATCGTCCGCGGTCTATACGAGAGTCCTAGTGCTCGGAGTGCAGCGCAAGGCGCCGCCCGAGCGATCCATCACGGAGTAGCCGCGTAGGAGAGCGTGCAGGAATAGCTGATGAGGGAGCCCGATGGCGAGATCGCTGTCGGGCTTTTCTCTTTAGATACACAAAGGCGTGCTAAAGGAGCGCTTCTCGCCTTTCTGGATCGATTCTCCCTCCTTCCTCCATCTTGACGTTGGTTGGGCCGTGCTCTAACTTCATGTAGTTCCTGACGCTATCACGCCCGGGTGGTGGAATTGGTAGACACAGGAGACTTAAAATCTCCCGGCCTTCGGGCCGTGCCGGTTCGAGTCCGGCCTCGGGCACCAATAAAATCAATGTGTTATGACTGGGCTCCTCTCTGGAGTCCAGTGCCGTTTTCGGTGGGTGTCGCAAAAATGTCCATCGAATCCTGCTCGACCTTCCGCAGCCGGTCCTGAAGCTTGCTCGCCGCATCTGCCATGTGCTCATCGGACAGGTGTGCGTACCGCAAGGCCATCTGCGGGGTGCGGTGGCCGAGGATCTTTCCAACAGTTCTCAGATCGACCCCAGCCACGATCATCTGACTCGCAGCGGTGTGTCGGAGGTCGTGGAACCGGAACGACGGGTCGATCCCGGCAAGTCTTTCCCGAAGTCTATCTGGATGCTCCAACAATTCGTGGATGATCGAACCCAGCACGTGATCGGATTCAAGGTTCTGAAGACGAGCACCGCGTTCCCAATCATTGTAGGCTTCCACAAAGCCGATCCACCTATCGGTGTTTGAGTCCATACGCCTTCAATCTCGTGTTTCTTCCAGTCTCTGTTCGGTATTTCTAGTACGCCTGCATCTCAACTTACCATACCCCAAGGAAGGATGGTGTCGAGGTTACAGTTTCTCCGCAGGCACAGTCAGCGTAGAAGCCGATTGGCCAGCATCGGACCGATTCCGATCGGCATAAAACCCAACAAGAAAATAATGATGGGTGTGGCAATATCGAATATGCGGCAGGCGTGCTTTACTCCGGAAAGAGTGTATGGCATATTGCGCACGCCCCCCGGTTGTAGGTCCACCCCGTGTGGAGCGAAGTGATAGTCTCGAGACCATAACTCACATCTCAAGGCGACAATGGCCCTCAAGAAATCTGAACTCTATTCCTCCCTCTGGCCCAGCTGCGACGAATTCCGTGGCGGCATTCGATCTGACCAAACTTGGCTGATGATCGTGCGAGAGAGCAGCCGCGCCTGCCACATCCTTACTGCACCTTCGTGAGAAGGGCGATCGTATGAGCGACGCCCTACTGAAAGTTCTTAGCTGCGTAGGAGGTCTGGCCCTGCTCGTGTCGATTGGGACCGAGGCGGATGAGCGCAGTTCCCCCGCTCTTTGGCCGCTCACCGTGCAGGAGATCCGGGACGAATCGACTCTGGACGAACAGATTGTTGAGGACAGTCAAATTGAGCACCCCGATCATCCTGGACAGAAAGTCCGGAAACTCGTCGTTCGGTTCTTCAGCCACGAATTCAAGGACGGGCCGTGGCACGGACGCGTGACTGTCTACATCCCCCCGGGCATTCCGGACGAGAATCGTGGCTTTGTCATCATGTGTCCCGCCTCGTCCCTGAGGCGGACCCTCATGCCCGGTGTCGATATCGAACGTGACCTCGCACTGGGTACAGCCCTTCTGTTCCGCATTCCCGTGGCGACCATACCACAGGCCGGCGAGCACTTCGGTCTGTCCCGCATTCATCAGATATCAGACAAGCTCAC
>CAYYGZ010000251.1:0-6479 GCA_964471275.1 uncultured bacterium
CAGCCTGATGATGTTCGATTTATTGAATATGCAGTATCGGTTTGTCTGGTGGCCTCTCCCCACGGTCGGTTTGGCGCTTCAAGGCATGCATATGGCAAGACGGATTGTCTTCCCTGTCTTCCTTGCGTGGGCGATCAAGTCGGTTATCCTCAAGGTTGGCGGTGTCAGCCTTTATCGAAGAGGGCAGTCATTCTACATCGGGCCCATGATGGGCTACGCGCTCGATCAGGCGTTCTTCTGGGGGAGAGGCCACTCGGTCCACGATTTCTGAACCTGCCCGATGCGTACCGGGTGACTGCCCTGTAATTCCCAGGTTCAGATTCCTTGATTCTGTGTGTGAACGCTGATGACCGTGTTCGCAAGTCTGTTGTTCTGTCCTCCCAGGGAGTTTTCATGAAGATAACGGAAGTGATTGTTCACAACTTGTCGTATCCGGTGAAGAAGCCGTATGCGAACTCAGGCACGTTCAATCGTCGGCGCACTGCGACAGTGATCGAGATTCTGACCGACTCGGGTCTGGTCGGTTGGGGTGAGGGCAGCGGCGCTCCCTCCGCGGGGGACATCGAACGAGCAGTTGTCGGTCGGAGTCCGTTCGACTATGAGGTGATCTATGACGATCTGGCCCGGGGTGGTCGGAATGCGCGGACGGCCTGTGGTGTGGAGATTGCGCTGTGGGATCTGATGGGCAAGGCGGTCGATCGACCCGTCTGGCAGCTTCTGGGCGGGAAGCGTCGGGATAGCGTGCTGGCCTACGCGAGTGGGCTTTTTCGTCCCGAAGGGGAGGATCACGTCGAAGCGCTTACCGAGGAGGCGAAGAAGTATCGAGATATGGGATTCCAGGCCGTGAAGATGAAGATGGGATTCGGGCCGGAATACGACGAACGGATCGTTTCAGCCGTCCGGGAAGCAATCGGAAACGATATCGGCCTCGCGATCGATGCGAACTGTGCCTATGACCCCGCGACGGCTATTGCCAGCGGCACCAGAACGATGGTGTATGGTCTGCTGTGGTATGAAGAACCGATCGAACCGACGGATGTGGCGGGATACGGTATGGTCAAGCGTGCGTTGCCGACGTGCCGTCTCGCAGGTGCCGAAGGTCTTGTGGGCAGTTGGTCGTTTCGCGAGCTGTTGCAGGCGAGAGTTCTGGATGTGATCCAGCCGGATATCAGCATCGCCGGTGGGTTCACGGAGATGAAGCGAATTGCGGCGATGGCGCACGCTGATCGTGTTCGTGTGATACCGCATATGTGGGGGGGCGTGATCCGACTCGCTGCGACGCTGCACTATCAAGCGACGATGCCCGATTCACCGGCGGCGATGAATCCGTTCCCGTGTTACTGTGAGTATGATATGACGGAGAATGGGTTGAGGACGGAACTGGGGACAAGCTTTCCGATGGTGGACGGCCAGATCGCGATCCCTGACGGTCCCGGGTTGGGCGTCGAGATCGATCGCGCGGCGCTGCAGAGATACAGACGCTAGACTGTCAGACGCTTTGCTTCTTTTTGAAGCTGTCGAGTCGACGACACCGATCTTCAGGGGCTTCGTGATGTCTACGCTCTGGCTGATTGGCCAACGCTGAACTTCTGCGGCAGTTTTCAGCTGCTTGCCCAGACGTACGAGGGAGAAATGGGCCCTATCGGGTCTGATCCGGATGAGCCGGGCCAGGACGGCAAGTTCGCCGGATGCGTTCACGAGTGCGGGTTCTGTCAGGTCGATGTCGAGTGTTCGGAAGGCCTGTTCTCCGGGCTTGGCTCCCAGGTTTCGGTGCACCAGGAACACTACAGGGAAGTCAAGACACTCCCAGAGGGTTTTCGGATCGTGGCATCGAGCCCGACGTGTGCTGTCCAGGCGATCGTGCACGACACGCTCCCACAATACGGGACACAATTCCATCCGGAGTACTACGACGAAACGCAAACGGACGGTCGGACAATCATTCAGAATTCCATGAAGATTATACACCTTACCTGACGAAGGGGTGAATGACCCCACTATCCCTCTCACTCGGAGGTTCTCCATGTCTGCAAGAGCCACGGGCCCAGTCGTTGCCGTCGACGATACGGGTCGTTTGACGTATGCCGAAGACGCTTCCGGAAACCGGATTCCCGATTTTTCGAACTGTGGCTACAAGGGCGGGGGAGTCGATCTACCTGATGTTGACGTCGTTGAAATCGTCTTTCCTGAGGCGGACGGCGATGATGGCCATCGAATCCAACTCGCGATCAATCATGTTGCCTCGATTCCCGAGGATGAAGACGGGTTCAGAGGGACAGTGCTCCTGAAACACGGCACCTACCGCATCGGCAAATCGATACACATCCGATCGAGCGGGATCGTGCTCAGAGGAGAAGGTCAGGGTGATGGCGGGACCACGATCATCGCGACGGGGAAGGACCAACGGGCGCTGATCGAGGTCGGGCATCCCTATACCAGACAGGCTGGCCAGGGATACCGTATTCAAGATGGGGGAAAGCGTGGTGTCGAGATCCTTGAGGAGACACGCACACCCATTACGGACGAGTATGTACCTGTGGGGGCACGTACATTTCGCGTCGCCTCTATCCGCGGATTCTCGGTTGGCGATGAGGTGATCGTGCAGCGCCCGAGCACGGCAGAATGGATCCACGCGATCGGTATGGACAGAATCGAAGTGAAGGAGAACACACGGCAATGGGAGCCCGGGACCTACGATATGTCGTTCCGTCGCGAAATCATCGCGCTGGAGGGTGATCAGATAACCGTGGACGCCCCCCTGGTGCAGCCGATAGAGAAACGGTTTGGCGGGGGGACGGTTTTCCGATACCGGGATCCAGACCGAATCGAGCGGATCGCGATTGAGAACCTGAAAGCGATCAGCGAGTATGATGACTCGATACCCGATCCCAGACACAGCGATGAGTTTGCGGACGAAGACCACTGCTGGACCCTGATCGCGGTCAACAATGCGCGAGATGGATGGGTTCGTGACGTAACTTCCGTGCATTTCGGCAACAGCTGTGTGTATCTTCAAGCAGGAGCGCATCGACTCACGGTTCAGGACTGCGCTTGCCTCGATCCTGTTTCCGAGATACGAGGCAGGAGACGATACTCGTTTGCGATCGAGGGTCAGATGAATCTGGTACAAGGATGTCGCACGCGTCGAGGCCGGCATGACTATGTCCTGCACGACCGTGCGGCGGGACCGAATGCCTTCGTGGACTGTGTCGCTGAGCAGGCGTTCTCGGATACGGGACCGCATCACCGGTGGTCCGTCGGGACACTGTTCGACAACGTGAGAGTCGAAGGGAACGCGATTAACGTCCAGGATCGGCAGGCTTCGGGGAGTGGTCACGGCTGGGCGGGTGCGATGAAGGTGCTGTGGAATTGCGAGGCAGATTCGATCGTCTGCCAGAAGCCACCGACGTCACAGAACTATGCGATCGGGTGTGTCGCGGAGAAGCGGGGTGGCTGGCACGAGCGTGAAGATGGGCACTGGGAATCGTTGGGGACGCACGTGAAGCCGAGAAGTCTGTATCTTTCACAGTTGGAAGAACGGATGACAGGTGACAAGTGACAAGAGTGGGATGATGGATGCTGAGACTATCGATTTCTGGCTGGAGTCTGCGCAGGTTGCTGGGAGAGATCGTTTTGATCGACGTGCCGGGGGAGACGTCGAGACACGGGATCGGGACGATCAAGTTGTGTCACTTTCATTTTAGATCAACAGATGATGTATACCTGGCGGAACTCAAGAACGCCGTGGTGAAGGTGGGGGTGGAACTCTTCAGCATCCTGATCGACACGGGTGACATCACGGTGGGGATGGGGAAACGAGGGCCGACGATTACGCGACGATCCGAGGATGGATCGATATCGCAGCGAAGCTCGGTGCCGGTCACATCCGGATCATCGCAGGTGATGCGGACGCTGACGAGCAGACCGGTGGTCTGTCTGTCGAAGGGCTCACCGCACTGGCCGCGTATGTGAAGGAGCGAGGTGTTGTCGCGCTGTGTGCCGATTTTGGAGATTTCCCATCGGAATTACGTGCAGAGGATCTCGCTGCCATCTTGCCGAAGACGAACTCGATTCACGCAAGAGCCGATTATCCGGGTGGTCAGATGGATCGCGAGACATACAAGCGCCACATCAAACTGGCGATCGATTCCGGTTTTGATGGGCCGATATCGCCGATCTACCAGGACGCCGATGGTACCTGGGAGCGTATCGGTGAACTCTGCGAGGCGACACTCGAGGCGTTGAGTGACTCGTACCACCACGAAGGACACGAGAAACACACAAAAGGGTAGCTTGCTCTAGGCCCTCAGCGTTACCGCTTCTGCGCCCTTATCCCGCGAGGTTTATTTGCCCGACGAACCCAAACACGAATGTGGACTGGCCGCACTTTGCTGGTTGGATGAACCGTATAACGGCAATGGTGAGCCGATCTCAGAGATCGACAATGTCGCCGGACCGATGACCTCGATGCTGCTGGATCTTCAGAACCGGGGTCAGTTGGCGGCGGGATTCACGAGCTACCAGTCGGACCGGGATCTTATTCTGAAGACGTTTAGAGATGTGGGAACGGTGTCTGAGGTGATGCGGATCTCGCACAAGGGCAAGCACGAGTCGATCCTGACTGAAAACGCCGGGAGAGCCGCGATCGGGCACACGCGATACGCGACGAGTGGTGAAGAGGACAATGTCCGGTATGCACAGCCCTTCGAGCGTCAGCACGGTCTGTTGTGGAAGTGGTTTTCGCTGGCGTTCAACGGGAACATCGCGAACTACTCGCAACTCAGAGAACGTCTGCTGTTGAAGCGCGGGTATCACTTTACGCTGAATACCGATACCGAGATCATTATGCACACGCTCGCGTATCGACTGCGCGGCGAGAGACGTCCGGATCTCGCGAAGGTGATGGCGGGACTCAATCGCGATCTGGATGGCGCCTTCAACATCGCGTTCCTGGACGCGATGGGCCGCTTGTCCGTGTCACGCGATCCGGTCGGATTCCGACCGATGACCTGGGCGGTCAAGGGGCGCCTGTTGGCAGCAGCGAACGAATCCGTGGCCCTACGGAATCTCGGGTTCGATGAGATCAAGCATCTCGAACCCGGCCAGATGGTGATCGTGGAGGACGGAAAGCTCAGGATCGAGCGATTCGCCAAGAGCGAGAAGAAGGCACGGTGTTTCTTCGAGTGGGTCTATTTCTCGAATGTGGCGAGCGAGATCGACTACAAAGGTGTGTATCACGCGCGTGCCCGGTCGGGACGGATCCTCGCAGAGATGGAGGATCAGAAGGTCGACGATACGTGTATCGTTGTGCCCGTACCCGAAACCGCGAAGGCTGCGGCCGACGCGTACGCTTTCAACATGGGTATGCCGTGTATGGAAGGGGTGATTCGGAATCGATACGTGGGTCGCACGTTTATCCAGCCGGTGAGCACTCGAAAAAAAAGTGCGAAGAGAAAATACACGACCGTCCGGTCTCTGCTCAGTGGACAGCGTGTCTTCCTTGTGGAGGACTCCATCGTACGTTCACTCACGCTGAAGACGCTGGTCAAGCAGGTGTGGGCGGATGGTGCCGCCGAAGTGCACGTTCGGGTAGCGTGTCCGCCGATCGTCGGACCGTGCTTCTACGGGATCGATATGTCGACGCTCGATGAACTCCACGCGCCAAAGTTCACGCCCAAGCGTTACAACGGCGACCCAACACCGGATATGCTGAAGAAGATGGCGCGATCGCTGAACGTGGAGAGCATCAAGTATCTGCCGGCTTCCGCCTTGGGATCGGTTATCGATGTGGAACAGGACAGCCTGTGTGTGGGGTGTGTGACGTCGAAGTATCCGACGCCGTGGGGGAATCGGCTCATCCGAAGAGCGAGGAAAAACCAGGAGGAAGGCGTCAAAGGGCGGACCTACGCCTGACAGTGCGTTCGGAAACTGGTGAGATGGACACTCGGCATTGCCCTTGAACAGAAAGATCCTCCCTCGCCGTGTTACAGACTCGTCCGGGGAGAGTGGGCGGCCCGCACGCTCAGATGCATACACGTCCACGGGTTGTGTCCCTGCGCTGACAGGAAATCGTCCCAAACGATCCCTGCGACATAACCCCCGTCATCCGATTCACGGATGATCGCGCCGATCTCCGCGTTCGTCGGGTCGGTTGGCTACTTTCCAGAGAAGACATACTCACCGTTCTCGTCCGCCTCCCGGTCAATTTGATCCCGGTACTTCTGGTTGAAGTGAATTTCTCACTGATTGAGGAGCGAGAGTCCGTCTTTGCTCATATACCAGGTCCGGGTGTGATCGAGATCCATTAGGTTATCATTGCGCCACGCATCTTCCTCCTTGCCAGGGATGAAGTAAGGGATCACAGATGCGATCTCAGGTCAGCGCTGGCGCGTGCGATTCGTGATGCTGAGGTCCAGATCGGCGTGGTCTTCCGAAGCTCTTGCCTTGATCTGGAACACATCCGAGTGCATCTCCGCTTC
>CAYYGZ010000252.1:0-6451 GCA_964471275.1 uncultured bacterium
TTTGCATTACATTACAAAATGTTCAACATGGAGGTGTGCCCACCATTTTTTGCAGACCTCTTCCTGCGCGATACTTTCCCACTGTGCCTCGTCCTCTATTTCAGCATACGCAAACAGCTGGTTCGTCTCCGCATCGAAGAAAATCGAATAGCTCGACACCCCGTGTGCTTTGATCGTTTCCTCGAGCTCTGGCCAGATCGGATTATGTCGACGCTCGTATTCCTCGTGTTGATCCGAATTCACCTGCATTACAAACGCTTTACGTATCATGTCTTCCTCTCTTACGTGATGGCCAAATCCGATCTACATCCTGATCACCGGTCATTGGACACTCGCCTCAATGGGCTCTATTCTCCTCGGAGTACTCAGTGTTCCCACCCATCTGCCAGGTTCCCCGAAACAGCGACCTTCGCTTCACCGGCATCTCGGCAATCACCTCGTGGGGCAGATTGGTCTTGTGCCACTGCGCCCAGATCGAGTTGTAACAGTTGAAAACGGCACACCGCGGATTGTCGGGGTTTGTCCAGTCATTCGCAGCGTGAATTAGGCTTTCTGTGAATATGACTACTGATCCAGGTGGGCAGCTGTAGTCATCCATCGCATCGCGCATTTCCTGTTCCCACGGCGACCCACCGATATTTGGTGCATACGGATTGGGTCCTCCGTAGTTGAAGTGCGCCTTGTGTGATCCGCTCAGGAATGATGTCGCTCCCTGGCCCGACTTTGCCTCCTCGAGTTCCCATACCACGCGCGTCAACCCGGAGAAGATCTTCCCGCCCGCCACCTGATAGCGCATCGCATTTGCCTGCTGGGGTGGCCGAACCACGTGGGGCATGCCGTTGTCCCTTCGCTCGGAAGTATCCCACCCTGGAGGCCGAATCGTCGTGAACGAGGATTCGCAGCGGAACCCGTAGCAATCATCTCTGATGAACGGATCTTCCGCCAGAATCTCCGAGAGTATTCCGACAATTGCAGGATGATCGAGAAGCCGCTGCAGGGCCCCCTCATAGTTGTTCTTCGCCCCACCGTAGACCTCCGCCTTCATCTCCTCGATATCCTCGTCGGCTAGAACCCTCGGCAAGGTGATCCATCCACGGAGATCAAAGAAGAACTTCTGCTCATCAGTCATGGGTACAGGTTGCTCAGTCACTGTATGCCTCCCTCTATGTGCCACTCACCGAAGGAATACCTCTCTGCACCACCGCATCCTCCACGCTTAATGCTTGTCCGCCTTTCGAGCAATTCGTTCCGCCAACTCGAGAAATGCCTGTCTTACCGCGTCGTTAATCCCAAGCGCCATCGGTCCTGGGCCGTTCTTACTGTAGGTGTTGGCTTTATCCACCTCATACCCACCTTCGTGTATGAGCTCGTCTGTTGGCATGTAGTTCCGACCATCCTGGCAGTATCCCCACGCAACAAGATCGGGGTCACCCAACCACTCACGGAGCAAGGGCAGCCATTCGGCAAGCACCTCGTTCGCAAGCCAGGCGATCTGGTGTCCTTCTGCCAGCCGAATCAACCCCACTGCCCAGGGCAGGAACCGGACAGGAGGAATCCCCGATCGCAACCGATCGCGCCAGTATTCACCTAGATTCCGATAGAGCTCTTCATCACTCTCGGCAAGCGAATCCCAATGGGAAATATCTGTGAGCTTGGTGTGGTCTTTCGGTGCCAGGGCAAACCCGGATACACAGGCCAAGTCCAGCCTGATCTCCTGTCCGCCTTCCGAAAGTGCCGTAAGGACATCATCTGCAAGCTCTTGGCCCGTGGCCAGGTAGTCGTCGGGAGTCGACTTTCGGAACGTCCCGTCATCCAGATTCGCCAACCGGCGTGGACGGACGTTTCCGGCCAGTCCCTGGATGAATTGGGCGTGCACATTGTCACCCAGATTTTCGGCAAGACGACGCCTGCAGATGCCTGGCCAATCCGCGGAAATACCGTCCCACGCGAACCCGTATACCATCACAGGATGGCATCCGTAGTTGAAGAGTACACATCGATCATCGCCGGATGTGGCGACCAGATGCATCAACCACAGATCCGGGTTGTAGAAGCCGTCAGGATTCGGTCCCATATCCATCGAGCCATCGGCGTTTCGACGACGACGGTTGATCCCGATCGTTGAAGTGCCACGGTGGACGTAAACAGTGACATTCTGTAGTCGATCCACGGCCTCCAACGTCATCTTCGTGCAGCGTGCCAGCAGATCTGATTCGTATGCTGTCAGCTCAGCAGGCTTCTCCTTCGTTGTCGCATACCCTTCGAACCCGGACATCGGACCGCTGTGTGTGTGCGAGAAATTGATCACAATCGCCTCGAACGGGATACCCGTCATCGCTGACAGCTCCTGGCGGAACCCGCTCATCTGCGGCCACGCCATCCCGATCATGTCGATTGACATCCAGAGTGTTCGCACGCCCTTGCGGTCTTCGAGCACCACAACTTGAGCGGCCAGTGAATCGATTAGCTCTGCTCCGGCAGAAAAGCGTGGTCCTCTTCCCCCCATCGGCAAGCCAAGCGAGGGTGTCGAATCGATCTGAGCCCATCCTGCTCTTGCCATCTCTAAGCCTCCCGTATTCGCACGTCAAAAATCCGACTGTCGGCGCCCACACCTTCCACCGATGCCTCTACCTTCAGTTGAAAGCTCCCGGCTCTCCCAAGGTGGTGCATGAAGGTGGGTATGCTAGACAGGAAATCCGTGCCGTTGTCGAATACATTGATCTCGCTTACATACCGTCCCCTGCACATACACGCTCTCGGTGGCGCACAGATCGGGCAGTTGCTGTAAGCTGCCTCAAAGGTCTGGCCTCGCGCGGCCAGACGATCGATGTTCGGCGTCTTGATCAACGGATGCCCGTACACGCCTGTTGCCATCGCCACCAGCTGATCCGCCATAACCATCAGAATGTTGGGTCGTCAGCTCACAGTTACAGATCCTTTGTGTCTTTCACCCTCGACCTCATTTTCCTGCAAGGAGAGATACATACAGAAATCCCGCCAGACATTGTGGTGCTTCTCCTTCAGCCTAGCGGTCTAGGTGCACGCTTCCTGCTGCATTTCAGCCGTGCTCACTTCATTGCTGTGACCTTGATGCGACGAAATATCTCAAAGCAGCTGCCATCATTCTGTCTTATCCGTTCGATCATTTGGCACACAACAGACGTTCGAAAGGGTTACCGAGATCGATATTTGGGCACTCACCAGCGAGTTTCAGGATAGGGTGCCGTTACGAGAATCGTCATCCGGGCTTCCCGCAGCACCGTCAGATGACTCGATCTTGCCTCAAGGCCTCGATCTCGTCGTCGGAGAGTCCGACCAATTCTCTCAGGATCTCATCTGTATGTTCGCTCAACGCGGGTCCTCGGTAATGCTCCGGGGCGTGATCGCTGATCCGGATCGGCCCTGCAGTCTGTCGTACTGTCCCGAATTGTGGATGCGGCAAGTCTAGAATCATCTCACCTGCCTGCGAGTCCTGAAATGCCTCTTCGACCGAGTTGACGGGTGCGCACGGCACCTCCCCTTTCAGACGCGCCAGCCAGATCGCCGTTGTCTCCTTCCGTGTGAGATCCTTGAGCATGGAAACGAGCACTTCCCGGTTCTCCATCCGATCCGCCGATGTCCGAAACCGCTGATCGTCCACCAACTCCGGTGCTCCCAGGATCCGCACCAGATTCCGGTAGAATTTCTCCTTCGCGCACATCACGACAAGCCACCCGTCGCTCGTGGGCAAAACCTGTGACGGGATCTGCGATGGGTGCGATGAATCGGGCATACGTTTTGGCTGATATCCTCTCGTGAGATGCCACGCACCCACGTAGCCAAGAAGTGACAGTGCCGTGTCGAACAGGCTCACATCGACATCGCATCCGACCCCGGTTTCACGTGCACGATGGATGGCACTCACTATGCCAAGGGCTGCCAGCACTCCTGCATTTAGATCGACAAGTGATAAACCTGATTTTTGAGGCGCTGAATCGGGTTCACCCGTAATGCTCATCCAGCCTGCGTAGCCCTGCATCAGGTAATCGTAGCCGGGCTCGGACGCCCGGTCGCCTGTTCTTCCGAAAGCCGACAGCGAACAGCACACGATACCGGTCTTCAGCGATTTCAGCGCAGGGAAGTCGAGTCCCAGCTTTGCGGGAAGGTCCCCGCGGAGGTTGTTGTAGACACAATCCGAGACCTTTGCAAGCTCGTGCAGAACTGTCTGTCCCCGGGGATCCTGCAGGTTGAGCGTGATGCTCTTCTTGCTCCGATTGAAACTCTGGAAATAAATGCTGTCGTGATCGCCCGTGTAAGGTGGGATGTGTCTTGCCACATCACCATCGGTAGCCGGATTCTCGATCTTGATCACCTCGGCACCCAGATCCGCGAGCATCATCGATCCCCACGGCCCTGCCCCGAACTGCTCCACCGCGAGAATCCGAACCCCCTCCAAGGGCGGCCGCTGAGTCTGTTTGCTCAAATCATCAACCCTACAACCATTCGGTTTTCAACAGCGCTTGGGCGCCTGCGTGCACCCGCGGCATCTGTTTCGGGGGAACCCGCCGCTGTCCCCCAGAGAATTTTACGGTCACCCCTACGATGCTGGAATACTCACAAGCTGCGCGCTGACAAACCCCGAACACAACCCAGAGATCCCATCGTCCCTCAGGGATTGGGTTAACTCCCTCCTCCGTGTTCATCCGCGCTTCCCCTGGATCTAATAATTCGTCTCGCTCTCTCGAGCACAGGAAGATCTACCATCTGACCCTCAACGGCTACGGCCCCGCCATCTGAGGCTTCGAACGTCTCGACCACCTTCCGTGCATAGGTCAATTCCTCTTCTGTCGGCAAATAGCACGTGCGCACGATCTCGATCTGTCCCGGATGGATCACACACTTCCCAGTGAAGCCCAACTGGCGCGCCTCACGCGTCTCGGCGGCCAAACCACGATTGTCCTTGTAGTCCAGATACACACAATCGATTGCCTGCAATCCCTCACTCGCTGCCGCAACAACGAGACCTGACCGCGCATAGAGCAGCTTGCCGACATCTCCTTTGCGCAGAGACGGCAATCCCAGATCTCTTGCGAAATCCTCGGCCCCGAACATCAGCCCAACCATCCGGTCGCACGATGCAGCGATCGCCGGCGCTTGGATCAAACCGCAAGCACTCTCGATCAACGCGACAACCTTCACGTGCCCGTGTGGGATGCCGGCCGCCGATTCCCGCTCGCAAAGCATCGCGTCGACCGATTCGATATCGTCGGGTCGTTCTACCTTCGACACGACGATACCCGACAGCCCTTTCCTGACCACAGCCCTGAGATCGGCACGAATGTTTGGATCGGCCGCGGCGTGCGTTCGAACAAAACACGCCGATGCGACCGGTGAAGAAGCAACCGCAGAAGCCAGAGTCTCACGCGCCGAGAGCTTGCTATCCTCCGGAACGGCATCCTCGAGATCGAACACGAGCACATCCGGTCCAAGTCCAAGAGCTTTCTCTACCATCTTATCACGATGGCCAGGCACATACAGCCAGGATCGATGGATCTCCACAACGCGGCTCCTCAGCTTTCGTCAACCTCAGGGAAACGTCCCGCAGCCGGGGCAGCAGCGATCTTGTAGACCATCACGCTACGCGTGAGGTCGATCACAACCTTCCCATCCTGGTTGATGCCTTTCGATCTCACCTGCACGATTCCGGCCTCCGGATAAGAACGCGACTCCCGCTTGGCCAGCACCTCTGTCTCACAATACAGTGTGTCGCCGATAAACACGGGATTGGGCAGCTTGACGTGCTCCCAACCCAGGTTCGCCATCGCATTCTGACTGACATCCGGCACGCTCATCCCGACAACCAGCGCGAGCGTGAACGTACTGTTTACGAGGATCTGCTCCCACCTGGTATTTTTTGCAAGCTCAGCATCGAAGTGTAGCGGATTTGTGTTCATCGTCAAATGTGTAAACATCGCGTTGTCCGTTTCGGTCACCGTTCGACCACATGCGCTTCGGTAGACATTTCCCACTGCGAAGTCTTCATAGCAGCGCCCCTGCCAACCGGCTACGACCTTTTCCTCTGCCACTGTTTCGACCCCTTTCTGATACAACACGGCTACGCCTCTATCCACGCTCTGCCACACCAAGATAGACTCCTTTCGATCCGAATCGCAAGGTGCCTGCGTCACGCGCAAGCACCCCGTCGAACACCTCCACCGGTCGTCGTTGCTCAATCCGCCGCGGGTCGGCTTGCTCAGTGTCGCTGTTGCTCCACATCTACCGAATACTCAGCCGGAATATCGATCGTGATCTTGCTGGCATCGGCAGCTGGCCCGCGAAACGCTGTTACCCGAACGGACCTAGACACCCTCGGGTATCGGGGAGTTCGATCTCCACACGGATGAAGACAAAGCAGAGCGGTCAAACCGCGGACTCCTCAGCACACGGGAGCTCGTACAGGAGGGTAGGGCGA
>CAYYGZ010000253.1:0-6356 GCA_964471275.1 uncultured bacterium
GTGTCGGGCCGCAGGGCGCGTATCGGCATACAGCCGGGTGCATGCGATCCCCTCCGGCACGTCATCCGCCGACGCGTACCGCCCCGTCAGCACCCCCTGGGCAAGCGGGCTGTAACAGAGAAATCCCATGCCGTGTTCCACGCACAGCGGCTGAATCTCCCGCTCAATCACCCGCCAGAACAAACTGTACGGCATCTGGTTGGTCTCAATCGCCACACCGATGTCCAGCAACGCCGTCAGATCTCCGACCGCAAAATTGCTCACCCCAATCGCCCGAATCTTGCCGTCCTGCTTCAACCGATCAAGCGCTGCCAGGGATTCCGCCAGCGGCGCCTTCCGGCTCGGCCAGTGAATCTGGTACAGATCAATCACATCCGTATTCAGATTTTTCAGACTGCGCTCACACGCGTCCACGATCCCTTCGGCCCACAGGTGCCCGGCGCTCACCTTGGTCGCAATCACCGCCTCGTGCCGGCGGCCTTCCAGCCCCTTTCCCAGCACCCGCTCCGAATGTCCCTTCCCGTACCCCTCTGCCGAATCGAAGAAATTGATGCCTGCATCCAGCGCCGCGCGCACCGTAGCCACGGACACATCGTCGTCCTGGTCGCTCCAGTACGCGCCCCCGGCAAACGGCCAGCACCCAAGCGCAAACACGGATACGTCGATGTCCGTCTTCCCCAGCTTACGATATTCCATCATCATCCTCTCGAGCGCTTGTAATACCTCTACCTAGTATGTCCAGTGCCATAATGGTGTTGACACAAGCCAGTATGCAGAATTGCCCCCAGGACCACTGCTTGCTCTACACGCTGTTGATGACATTGTCTCGGTTCTGGACCTGTCTCAGGCCCGGAACGGGACGACCCCGTTAGCCTGGGGTGCAGACCCGCAGCCTGTCCGTCGAGCGTACAGCGAAGACGGACTGCGGGGCAAAACCCAGAGTTGGACGGACATTCGTGGGCTGCGCCGCGACGATCTCTCAGAATTCGAAACAGAATGCTCCCGGCGCGAATCGTGCAACCACTATTCTGAATCAGCACAATCTGGTAGACGTAGACAAGCTACGCCCAGGACGGCGCCCGCCGCATAGTGCGGGAAGTCCAACCAATCGAACTCCACCCCAATCAATGCTCCCCCTACCGGGTTCAGCCAAATCCCATCCAGAATCGCCGGATGCCACACCTGCCCGAACTCGATCAGACACGTTAGTTGATGCCAACCTCACAGCCAGACCAGAAAACCACGTAGAGGAGCCCCACGGCGTGATGCCTGACCCACATCTCGCCGGGACCGCTGTATAGTTTGGTCCCAAACCTCAGCACCGCCAGCGTGCAGATGGCCACCCAGGTCAGCAGACCGCTTTTGACTCGACTGGACACGAACCACCAAGCCCTGACCGCTGCAACACAGCGCCCTACCAACTGTCCTGATTCACAATTTCATCCTGTCGCTTGATGAACCTGTCTATCGAGTATCGACCCGCACCGACCAGCATATACATCACGGCGATGAACAGATACATCAGCGCCTTCTCCTTGCGCCCGAACGGATCCGCCGAGTGTGCAACGACACCCGCGACAAACATCGTGAATCCGACAAAAAACGCTGACACACGCGTCATGAATCCTGCCGCAAGAAAGACGCCGCCAAATAGCTCTGCACTCCCTGCCGCCCAGGCAAAAAGAGCTGGCAGCGGGAAACTATTCCTCCCGACAGCCTCGATAAACCGCTCTGACGGCGGGATCTTACCCATCCCGTGTGCAAACGCCATGGACAGCCCTGTAAACACACGCAACAGCAGCAACCCGACATTCGCCGCCTTGGACTGGATTCCCACGCCCCCAAAGAACAAGCTCATATTCCCCCTCACTCGTTAAGAGACCCGTCTGCCCTCTGTCCCCGTCAAATGCTCGGTTCCGGTCCGGACGGTTCTCACAACAGTTTCTTCACAAACCTACCGCATTTTCTGTAGCTGATTACCGCCTATCACGCGCACGGTTCATATGTTCCGGATTACCTCTGCACTCACATCTGCAGCAAGCTCCCCGGACTGGCCTGCCAGCATCGAAAAATCGACTTCCTGTGCACCGGCAGCGTCGGTGAATACCGTCCTGCCGCTCGGGTCAATCGAATCGAACGCAAAGTGCTCTTCCGTGAAAGCAAACACCACGGGTGAATCCGCGATCACGTCCAGCACCCAACGGGTATCAGTTCCCTCTGTGTGCCGGTACAACTCTGTGTTTCCGCCGGAAAAGTACAGGCGACCTTTCCGGTTCGCAAACGCAACCACACCGGGATCCGGCTCGAAGGCGATTCCGTCTTCCGATACGTCGCCCAGTGCCCAAAACACACGGAACGATGGGTCGACTGATTGAATCCGAATCAGCATTGCCGTAGGCAGGAACGCGTAGGACACGGTTACGCGTTCCTTTCTCTCGGTGATCAGGAAACCTTCTGGCAAGGAGAAAGAGCGAACGTTCAGCTCCGGATCCTGAACGTCTTCTTTGTTGGATAAGGTGCCTTCGGAATGAATCCCGGACTGGATGCCCGGTGTTTGGAAGACGAACGGCGGTTCGTCTTCCCAGGCAAAGGCCTGGATACCCCGAAAGGGCAACCCCTCTTCTGGCACGTTGCGATACGGTCCCTTCCGTGAGCGAAACGTAATACCCGCCTGGTATCGTCCTGAATAGAGCGTGTATTCCACGTTCGGACGCGAATAGGTCGTGAGCTGATTTAGGAACCAGCCAGGTCGATCTTCCGTGCTGGCGTCACCTGACGCCAGAGCCGCCCAGATCAACGGGCAGGTTATATGCCCACCGAACGCTGCACCCCCATCCGCGACGAAATCGGTATACCGGTCAGCAATCCACCCGAAGAACCCATCGGCTTCACTCAACCGTTCCAGCGCAGGCAGCGCATCCTGTATGGGCGACTTGGGCGAGCCACTCCGCACACTCGCTCCCGTTGCCAGCGGGTATCCGCCGACCGTGTTGAATCGTGTCAGCCAGCGCATCCCGTTGTGCAGGCGTTCCTGAAGCCACTCGGCGTCGCTCAACAACAGGTAGAGATACACGTAGCCGAGACCGGTATAGGTGTAGTTCGTACAGGGCCCGCCGCCGGCATACTGTTCGGTATGCTCGCCGATCTCGCCATCATCGAGTATGATCTCGGGCATGATCCGCTTCCCGAGCGTGTCTGCCATCGCCAGCGCGTCTGCTCGGCCGAACAGGATTCCACACAAGGCGGTGATGGCGCACCAGACGGCCCCGCGGTTATTGGCCTGATCGCAGGGATGATCGATCAGCCAGTTCGCGGCGCAGCTCAATCCGGCTTCGATCGAGGCACGGTCCGCATCGGGCAGTGCATTCCCGATCCAGATGAACCCGATGAGCAGCGGCTCGAGCCGCCAGGCGTGTTCGTGGCTTCCGGCCCAGTACATATCCTGGTCATTCGGCCAGACGAACTGCCCCTCCTCGGTGATATGCGCGACCACGCCCAGATACGCACGGCGCAGCTCGTCCAGCAACTCTGGATCCTCGTGACTCGTCAGTTCTCGCGCGTGCCAGGCGAACGAGAGGCACCCGATCACATTCGTCTGCTCACGGGCACGATAACCCTCCCGGTCACCGGATTCAAGCCAGTCAAGATCCAGCTTCCTTCGAGTCGCGGGAAGAGCATCTTCGATCAGTCGGACATAGCGCTTGCTGCGCGGCGTCTCGCGCAGACGCTGTGTGACATACCCGACCAGCCATTCCTTTGTGCACCAATTCATCGCCATAATGAGATCGACCCCCGAAAGCGCTCGCTTCCGGGGGCCCTCCTTGTCGCCGTCTTCAGGCGCTATGCCTTTACGCTCGACGAGAATCCACAGTTCTTGTGAGCTCCGTCACAGTATGGGTGCTCCTCCGTTGCGCCGCAGCGGCAGAAGGCAAGCGGACGACCCTCATCCTTCGTCATCTCTGCGCCGGCGCCGTCCTCCAACTGGATCACTCCCGTGATCAGGAGGGGTCCATTATCCAAGATCTGCACGGTAACGTCTGCCATCTTACCTCCTCATTTGAGTTGTGTCGGGGGTTAGCCAATATAGCTTCGGGATCCCTGAGCCGGTAGCCCTTTCGCCCCCTGAACTCTTAGATGGAGTCGTAGGGACGAAGGCTAAGCTCCTTGAGGACCGTAGTCAATCCAACGACGGCATATCGATCGCACTCAACCGCACCCCATCCCTCGGGCGCTCCATCCGCTCAGGATACTTGTCGACCGGTGCGGACAGTTCGTTCAGACGCGCCAGTGGTTCGGCATCCATTGCCCAGCCCGAACCTCGGACATTGTCATCGAAATGCTCGATTGTCCGCGAGCCCACGAGTACGGACGTGATGTGAGATTGCTCGAGAATCCAGCGAATCGCGACCTGAGCCGGTGACTTTCCCAGTTGTTCAGCTGTCGCCAGGACAGCGTTCAGGATCGCATCCGCATTCGTATGGAAGTGCTTGCCCGGGTATGCCCATCCCTCAGCCGATCTCGTGGCCTCTTTTGCTGTCTCGCCAGGCTTGTATTTCCCGGAAAGGAATCCGCCGCCGAGCGGACTCCACGTCACGATGCCGACCCCTTTGTAGGCGCACGCGTGTACCAGATCGATCTCGATATCCCGAACCAGCAAACTGTATTGAGGCTGGTAGCAGATGAATCGCTGCAAGCGATATACCGGACCTTTCCCTGCCGGACAAGGTCGTCCAGGGCACGCAGCATTTCCTCGAGCGGCGTTTGCATATCTACGTGATGGATGTAGAACACATCGACGTGGTCCATGTCGAGACGCTTCAGGCTATCCTCGATCGTGTGCATGATGTGATAACGAGACATGCCTGAATCATTCGGCCCCGGGCCCATTGGGTTATAGAATTTGGTCGCAACGACAACATCCTTCCGCTTCCCTTTGAGAGCCTTCCCGAGATAGACTTCCGATTGCGCGTCTGCGTAAGAATTCGCTGTATCAAAGAAATTGATCCCCGCGGCGATCGCGTGATCGACCATACGCCTTGCTTCTGCTTCATCGGTGCCGTGACCGAATGTCATCGTACCCAGACAGATCTCAGACACCTTCAGGCCACTCCTGCCAAGTTGTCGATACTCCATCAAAACCTCCTGAACTTGATCGATACTTCACTTACCGGCGTTACAGGAATCTCTCTACGCCAAAGGCGGCCATCTCCAGGGGCCACATATCCTTCTCAACGGCGGCAGCCACAACCTTGCCGCTGTACGGTCCGAGATGGAGACCCATCGGACCGTGACCTGTGACGACGTAAATGTTCGGACACGTCGGTAAGGGACCTATCACGGGCATACCGTCTCGACTCAGAGGACGCAACCCGACGCGAATCTCCCGAATGCTCGCGGTTCGCAACCCCGGTGCAACACGGGTGGCTTCGTGCATCACCGCCATGAGTCCCTCCACCGTCGTTATGGGATTGTAACCGGCGTTGGCTTCGCGCGTTGTACCGACAACAACGCGGTTGTCCGGCCAGCAGACCACGTAATGGTCACTCATCCCCGTGATGATCGGCCAGGAGGAGGTGTCTGCCTCACCAACATCGAGATGTATGATCTGCCCACGTTGTGGACCGACCGGGATCGTCAAGCTCAGCTGGTCGGAGAAAGCCTTGGACCACGCACCACCGGCAATAACCACGTGACCAGCTTTTATCTCCTTGCCCTCTGTTCGTATCCGACACATCCCCTCGACAGATTCGATCGTGTCGACGGACTGCTTCAGAGTTGAGAGCCCCCGGTTCCTTGCCGCTTCCTCGAGTATATTTGAGAGCTGACACCCATCCACACGAGCCGTGGTCGGGGAGAACAGCGCGCCCGTCACCTCACCTAGTGGCGGGAACAGTTCACGTGCTCTGTCGGCAGTCAGGACTGCGACACCCTCCGTACCGTCACCTTCCGGAATACCGTGAGTCGAGCGCTTGAACTCGGCCCCCTCTCGTTCGTCCACGGCGATCCAGAGAGAGCCACAGACTGCATAGCCTGTGTCTTCAACCCCATCCGCGTACAGGCTCTCTATCAGATCCGTATAGTACACCTCGGCGAGACCGACAAAGCGGTAGTACGGATCTCTGTGCTGTGGGTCGCCGCCACCCGGTATGATACCAGCCCCCGCATCGGTCGCTCTCCCCTCATCATGCCGATCGATCAGAAGCGTTTTGACACCGGAGCGGACCAGCTCGTAGGCTGTCGAGATCCCGACGATTCCTCCTCCAATGACGATCACGTCATACATCTATACGGTATCTCCAGTTCAGGAAAGGGGTTCACGGCCGGCCGACACGACAACACCGATCAAGATAGCGGCG
>CAYYGZ010000254.1:0-6300 GCA_964471275.1 uncultured bacterium
AACCTTAATCTTAGGCAGTAAGTCTACGGCATACTGTCTACCACGATAAACTTCCATGATACCCTTCTGTGCACCGTGCCGAATGTAGCGACCGTTCCAGCCGTGTTTTCCTTTGCTCCGGTATCGTATGTAGAGCCTACCCGAGTCCCATCGATCAGCAGTTCCTTGCAACGGACACCCTCGTAGAAACCGGTATCTCCCTGGGGCTCCTGTTGATGACATTGACGAAGTTCCGCTTGACCGTCCACTCCGCGATTCTATCGGCGGGAATCGCGAGTTTCGTCAGGTTGTCATCCCCTACCTTGCCGCCCCGGATGGCTGAGCCCAGATCATAGTTGAGGGTCCCTTCGCTGCCGTATATCTCGAGCAACGAAGCGGGGACATGTGAAGATCCCTTGGCTGGTACTTATGTGTGCTCCAGATTCAGCCCATTCCCTCTCCCGTTCAACGGGTGAGGGCTCAAACAGTTCGGAGACGATAGGCAGACGATCCGAAGGGTCGTTGCTACGTGATGTGCTAGGTGTATATGTTCTCCATCTGCCACACGTCGAGAGAGACGAGCTGTGCCTCCTGGCCCTGTGCGCGGAGCGAAACGCCGGTGCTGTCCGTCCGCTCTGGGTAGACACGGAGCGCCAGACATTGGCGTCCGTTGACGAAGACTTCTACAACACTCTTGTCTACGAAAACACGCAGTTTCAGATTCTCATCCTCCGTAAGCAGGATGTGTGTTGTTTCCGGTGCGCGTGATCGCACGTCCGGTGACGTTGACGCATAGGTTGAGTCGAGGGAGATCGCACTCATTACCGTATGAGGTCTCCGACTCCGGTCACGGTAACCACGCTCCTTGTAGAAAGAGATACGAGTGTACTCCTCATGGTCGGGTGAGCGGAGAACGTTCAGGTCCACAGATGACGCGTTCTTCGGATCAATCTCCGTGGCGATCTCGATCGCGTTGCCGGAGATGCCATCAAGCGTGACTTCCTTATTTGCGGGTAGGGTCATCGTCTTCACACGGCAATGGTCGTCGCGCAATGACTCCAGATCCCCGGCCGGTTCCTGATATACGGTGTCGCCCTCAACAGTGAGACGGCGCGGGAGCGTCATGATCTGATTCCAGTGCTCTGTAGGTTTTCCCGGGTTCATGTTGAAGAGGACGATGATTCCACCATCCTCGTCGGGGGTGGCGGAGGGTGCGTGCACGCCGGCCGGCCCATAGGGTCCGAAGTTGAACTTGGCGCCGTGGGTGACGACGAATTTGTCGCGTTCGGTGTCATAATCACCCAGGAGATACTGCCCGCCGCTCATGTGGCTGAAGAAGAGCAGCATGTGACGGTTCCCGATGGGCCAAAAGTAGGGGCAGGCACCGTCATCGCCGACCATCGAGTAGAGGTCGTCCTCGACGAAGGGGTGTAGATACTCCCAATGTTCAAGGTCCGGGGACGTGTAGAGGAAGTTCGCTCGAATGAGCTTTCCGCCGGGCCCCGTGGGGAGCTGTCCTCCGGTGATCGAGTAGTAGGCGTCCCTCTTTCTCCAGATGCAGGGGTCGAATACCCGGGGTGGGTGCTGCCCGTCCGGTACGTGTCCGGCAAAAGTCCGTTCCGCGTTCATAGGCACGACGGCCTTGCCCGCGACTTTTGACCAGTTCAGGAGGAGCGGGTCATCGGAAGTCGCGACCATGTTGCCGACTTCTGTGCCGTGATACATTGCGATGACGCGATCCTCTTCCACAAGTGTCGCGCCCGAAAAGCAGCAGCGTTCCGGGTCCGGATAAATGCAGTACGGAAGGTCACGCCAGTGTATCAGGTCGTCACTGACTGCGTGCCCCCAGTGCTGACGGGTGTCTTCGGGAGGGTAAGCCTGGTAGAAGAGATGCCAGCGATCCTGCCAGTAGCACAGTCCGTTCGGATCGTTGAGCATGGCTTCTGGGTTGACGTAGTGGTAGATGGGTCGATGCGGGTCATTCTCGTAAGTCTTGCGCGATTCCAGGAGATGCACCATCAGTGGATTCGAGGCAAGCGCTTCCTCCTGTTCAGCGAGTGAAGCGGTAGGGAAGGAGTAGAATGGAACTTTGGAGGTGTAGTCGGGTGATTCGGGCATGTTGAGCCTCGGTGCTGGGTTCCGGTAGAAGCGGGTCCTGAGGGAATTATGAAACTATGAAAGTGGGCATTTTGAAATGGAAATCGGAACCCGGAGGAGAGACCGGCTGCAGCAAGCTTCGGTGCTTCTACCAGGCATCCCCCCACGAGAGGCGGCGAACTCGTTTCCAGTCGGACTTCTGGCTGCGTGTGACTGTGACCTGCCGGAGCCCTTCGCGCGTGCAAAGTGAAAGGTGTGTGTGACCGGACCGCCGCTGTGGGTGTCTGAGTACACGAGCTGATGCGGATGAACACGATTCTTTGGTCGCCACGATGTAGGCGAATTTTTCGTCTTCGTGTCCTATCGATCCAGACTTGATCTGGCGGTGGTGAGAAGATCGGTCGAGTCGTTGAGAGAAGTGGCACCAGTCATCAGCCGACATCGGACAGGCATCTGCGTGTGGACACGGCGCCGCGATGCAAGCGCCCAATTCAATCAATCGATCTCTAATCGTGCGGATTCGGCCGAAGCCCGGGACCGTGCCGGGCTCTACGATGAGGAGAGCGGAGCGAGTGGCAGACCAGGCCGCTTCCAGAAGGGGGCCTATCGATGCGTTGCTAAACTCGCCTATGGCATAGGAGAGGGTGATCAGGTCTGTCTGAGGGAAGGATTCCATCTGTGTGAGGTCGGCAGCCTGCCAATCGGCGGACAACAGGTGTGCGGCGTGGCCTGATTCGGCGAGGGATCGACCCAGCGCGATCAAACCGGTGTCTTGCTCTACGAGCGTGATGTTTTCGACAGAAGGGAAAGCGTCCAGTGTCGCCCAGGCCGCTGTGCCAGGACCCGAGCCCAGGTCGAGGAGACTCGTCAGATTCGGATCCGGCAAGACCGTGTGGATGCGCTCGAGAGCGGAGCGCACAGCGGCATAGGTCGCAGGCATGCGGACGGTCGCGTAGGCGACACGATGAGCATCAGTCGTGATGTATTGGCGGTCGCGGGGTTGTTGAGCGCGATAGGCTACGGACAGCTCAGTAGCGGCTGCCGTGAGCGTTCTGGTATCAGCTCGCTCAGACTCTACGGCGATGGCGGACATAAGAGCTGGAGGGAGGTTCATGAACAAAGACCTGCCGTGGCAGATGTCATTGTGAGCTCAGACGAACCGTGTCAGTTCGAGTGCGAGTCGAGAACCGCCCACGCCATCGAGCTTCAAGGGTCAGGAATCAGGGAGTGCAGGCGAACGGACGTTTGGTGATGATCCAGCTCGCCACTCCTGCAGATCGTCAAGCGGGTGAATGGGGCGAGGAAGGTTCTTCCACGTGAATGCCGTCAAGTCCGACTGAGTGGTTCCTGGTGAATCCACACGGATCATTTTTTTTGTCCATCGCTCGAAAAACTGAAAGTTGCTTGCCGTCTTCACGACGACCATTTTCGCGTCACTCACGTCCAGTCCAAGGTGTGTGTACAAGATTGGCTGGCTGACCGCAAAGGATCGTCTGGTCTGGAGCACAAGCCGGATGTTGCCGATTGCGATCAGTGCGGTTGGCCCAATGTCGGAGAATCCGCGTCTCTCGACGTGGGCCTCTAGGCCTTTGGAGAGCGCCGTGACTCGTCCGTGGATCTCTACGGGCGACGAAAAGATATTGTCCACCTTTCCACCGACAGAGAGGGTCACGTCAGCACCGATCCCCGCCTTTTCGGCTTCGATCTGGGCTTCCGGGTCCAGCATCGGAACAAACGCGATTTCGGAAACGTCTTCACTGAGCAACGTCTTCAGGATACACGTGCTGTCACCGGGAGCACCGCCGTAGACCGAGTCTCCGGTGTCGGACAGGATGATGAGTCCTTTCGGAGCAGCAACCGCCTGGCGGACAGCATCCACCGGAGCCAAGCGGGATGACTCCCAGAACTGATCACGCGCTTCCCAAGCCTGATCGGCGAGCTGGTGGGCCATTTCCTGCGCGGCATCGGCATTGCCGTCGGTGTAGACAAGCGTAGACCACCCACCCTCCTTGACATCCAGCCAGGGCTGCATCGGGAACGGAGATGCGGTCAACACGTGGTCCTGACCCTCAAGGGCCCGTGCCGAATCGAACCATTCCTTCATCGGTCCCCCGGAGGTCAGGAACTGGTCCTGTTGAGTGATCATGGGGATCTTCCGGAAGCCGACAGACGGCTTACATCTACCCGCGAAGATCGGGAAGCACAATTCAGCGGCAACTCGCCCCGTATCGTAGGGGTCGTGAGGCTGTGTCCGATGCCCCACGATCAGGTCAGTGTGGCGAACCATTCGATCGGTGATATTCGCGTGGTGATCCAGCGGTGACACGATCGGCACATCCGGGCCGATAACTTTGCGGACCGCCTCAAGAAGGTAACCCTCAACGTCGTCATCCTTGTCCGCAGCAGCAGCGCCGTGCTGAGCAAAGAAGAAGCCGTCCAGAGGAAGTGCCTTCCGCAAACCCTCGGCCAGACACCCTTCGAAGTGGTCGAGTGTGTCGTTTGTAATCCATCCCCCTGCACCTGCCCACGCTCGGATGATCGGGAAAAGATCGATCGTTTCATCGCGCGTCTCAACGAAATCAAGGAACGCCCCGATCATTCCTTCGCCTTTGAACATGTTGACGATCTCGTTCCCATAGAAGAGACCGTGACTCCTGAACAGTTCCAATGTCGTGGGAAGCGGACTAAAAGTATCCGTTTCCTGGCCAATTTCCGCGACAGCAATTCTCATATGTTTCCTGTGTGATTACACACTCTGGTCAGATTTGAGTGCTACGACGGGCGTAGCTGTGGCAAAACTCTCTCGTGTGCTCGAAAACAGGCGGAAGCGGTCTGCCGTTGGGTAGCGACAGCCAGAGACGCATCATATGGCGTCTGAGGTCAGCGTCCTTGTCCTGGAATGCGGATCGTGCGTGCAGGATATCATAGTTGTTCGCAACGACAACGTCACCGGGTTCCATCGTAAATTGAAAAGCCAGTTCCTCGCAGATCCGGTCCATCAGGTCCAGCGCCTCAATCTGCTGAGATGTCAGCTTGGGAACATCAGGAAATCGTTGAGCCAGGTCGATATACTGGCGCTTGTACAGGACGTTGAGGTGATTCGCGTGGTATGTGTATATCGAGATTCGCTGATATGGGGGCGCTCCCGGACCTTCCTGGCCCCGAGCGTCGAAGTAGAAGGGCGTCTGGAGCACGGCAGCCAGATCCGGTCGGCGATTCAGGATCTCGTTGAACACGGAGACGGCACTGACCAACTGCGACTCTCCGCCGGAGGGTGCGGCATGGTAACACAGTAGTGCGAGGGCGTCTGCGCCATCGTTGTGATAGTGGATCGGCAGGTTTGTCTGGTAGGCGCGAATGTTGTCAATCTCAAGATCCTGGCCCGTGTCCCTGACGTCGTGGAGAAGACTGCCTGACGCATCCTGCGGCTCCGGATACCCAAGGCGATGCCCCATGCCCCAAAGCATCGTTCGGGCAACATCCGCGGAAATGTCCTCGACCGGTAGAGAACGGATCAGCGCAAAACCAAGACCGCCTTCTAGTTGTGTGCGAAGTTTCTCGATCAGCTTGTCCCAGGTGGCAAGCGAGAAACTCTTGTGTGTTAACACCGGAGGCGTTTGTCCTGCAACTGAGATCCTCGTGGCGATCGTGGTAAGTTCATCGATCTGGTCTCGAGCAAGCTCGAAGACCCAGCCGTCTCTTGTTTCGAGGTCTCTAGGGCGCCAGGCGGAGGGTGTTTGGACCGGTTGTGTCCGCAGGCCAGTAATCGTACAGGTTCCCGTCAATTTGGGGATCAAACCACGTTTGCTCATCGGAGCCGTCAGCGATTTCGGAAGGAGACCGACTTACTCAGAAGCTCACTAGATGTCAGCCTGCGCGATGTCCTGGTCAGGGTACCTGATGCAGATCGGGAATCGTGTCCGGTGTTCAGAGAATCCCCGTTGTGACCCAAGATAACCGGGACGGTACTCTTCAGGAGATCCCTCGTTTGCTACTTGAATTGTATGAGATTGGGCTGATCGGGAAACCGCGCGCAGAAAGAGAGTCGTTGTTACGCGTTACGTGGATCGGGTGGTTCCTCGAGCCGTCACTGCTGGCTGGACGCGCCCCGATGCACTATGTGATAGTAACGGAATCGAGATTCGGTGTCAAATCAGCGCAGGTGTAGTCTGGGGCATTCAACCATATGCCCAGATCCTTATCCATATGATCGAAATGGAAACG
>CAYYGZ010000255.1:0-6206 GCA_964471275.1 uncultured bacterium
GGCAGTCAGAACGAAGAACTCCACAAACCTCAGGAAATCCGTAGAACCTACAGTTCCATCCACATGGACTTCGAAACTGGCGTCAAAGTCAGAGTCGGCCGAGGTTTTCCCAAACTGTGCCGTAAATGCCAGGAAGTCAAAGAACCCAACGTCTCCGCTCGCGTCGAGATCCGCAAGAAGCATTATGGTAATCGACCAAGACTACATGAGGGATGACACATCAGCGACGGTCAACGCGAACGTTCCGGAGGCTTCGGCATCGGCCACCCCGTTGATTGACCACGCAAACGTTACGACCTCAGCGTTGACCACAACCCTCCGTCCGTCCCCAGCCATTCCGACCACCAGGTTGCGTGCGGTGTCAACTGAACTGAAGACGGCAGGGCAAAACGACGACAGCTGGTGTGTGCCTCATATAAGTACTCCCCAGAAAAGACCGGTTGGGTGACGCCCCCGACAGGCACTGATCTACCTCTGCTTCAACTTTCCTGGATGGGACATGTTTCCTGACTCACTGATTTTTCACGAATTACAAACGAACGTCTTCGTAATTGAAACATTCGGAGACTGCTGAAGTTCGGGTGTCTAGCTTCTCGGGACAGGTATACCCATCGCAAATTTCAATCCAAAGGCTGTAATACTTACCTAAGTATCACCACACAGAGCATCCAATCAAATAATACATTGCATAAGTGCAATTATCTCATTCAGTAGGCCAGAAAGACCTTTCGTAGTGCAGGTAAACGTCTATCTTAGGGTATGGAGCCCGGGAAATGGATCAGGAGAGAGCGGCAGAAGAAAGGCTGGACTCAGGCAGAACTGGGGTCCAAGCTCGAGCCGCCCGTCGCACACCAGCAGATTCAGAAGTGGGAGAACTCAGATAATCTTGAGTTGAGGACGCTCCGCAGAATCAACGAGGCCTTGCCGATTCCGGAGGTTGGATTGCTGATTGGGATCGACAACCCCACGGGTGATGTGGAGATCGCCCCGGGCGTGCCTATCTCTGTGGCTCTCGCACGGGATCTGGCTGAAATTGCCTCGACCGAAGAAGGTCGGGGGGTTCTGACCGAATTATTTCGACTATGTGCTGAAGGACCCGAGGCGCTCGCTCAGGCTCATCGAGTACTAATCGCGCTGACGCCTCCTGAATCCAACCCCAGTGTTCGCTGAACGTCGGATTGCCGTCACTTGCGACTCGATCGCTTCCCACCATCGCTCCTGCCTCCTCCGGAGTTATCCAACAATTGAATCAGCCTTCTCCCCCCGGCCAGGGAAAAGTCAACCACCCCCTCTTATACTTTCGTGCATCCGCATAGGTCCCCACCAGATTCGCGACTTGGCCTGACGATCGCTGGCGATCGAGGCACCACAAAGAGGAGAGGTCCCGACCTTTCGATCAGGACCCCAGCCAAGCTATTGCTCTCTACCGAGATCGCGTGAAACTGCATCCACTACGTACCTTGACCCACTGCCTCAGACTGGCACCGATGCACCTCGATTCGGGCACCGGGCCTTCAACAGAACGTGGTTTCCGACCGGCCGGGGATGCGGGCCGATCATTCCCCTCCGCCTACGCTTCCCTTTTTGCTCTGTGCTGACCGTAGAGGTGGTAGGCACAGTCCGGACCCACCATCCGGACCGCGGCGGCCAGCCCGAAGCAGGGAGAGCTTCCTGCGTAGAATCATCGTACGATATCGATACCGACGCTCTATTTTCTGGGCTTGTTCGGATTCGAGTTGGTTGGGCAAGAACGTCGCTTCCCTGTTGAGGGACGTTCTTGCAAGTTTGCTCTTGGGACTCCCGGATCGAGCAGTGGGTTCACATATACCGCTTCCGCTCTGCCATCATCCCGATCCCCACAAAAGCGGCAACAACGACGACAACCAGGTAGCGATCCCCGAAATAGCTCAGGAGCTTGGCCAGACCAGGCGCGATGAAGATGGCCAGCATACCGAAACCGAAGGCACAAACCAGGACAAATGTCAGGGCGCGAATGACGAAGTGTTTGTGTCGCACCTGGTTCTTCACCAGACGGTTGATATCGTCACCGAAGATCACAAGCAGTGAAGCGGTCAGTGCGGTGGTGATCTGGGTCATATGGCCCAGGGCCCACGTCCGGAGATATAGTTCAATCTGGTTCAGGAAATCGGTGACGATGTGCACGGTGTATTCGGATCCCTCTGAGTCGGTTGGCCTGCTCTGATGGATTGACGGACCCCAGACTGAGCGTAATCCGTCTGGGTAGCGAAAACAGGGGGTCTGATGGACGGCGTTTGTGTATCCATCCTCAGATTCGGTACATTAGAACTTCGGAACGACCAAGACAAACTCGAATTGGCAGACAGACGACTGGGCAGCGCATCGAGAAAGGGACATTTCATGGCGGACGCATCCATCGAGCAGGAGGGCAACGTGCTCACACCCGAGATGGTCGACTTCTATGAAGACCACGGATATCTCCACATCCCGCGGGTATTTGACGAAGACGAAATCGGGCGGATGGCGGACGAGTTGGACTGGCAGATCGAAACATGGGCAGGCAAGAGTCAGGGCTGGAGTGGCCCCTGGCGTCAGGTTTACATGGATGAGGAAACAGAAAAACAGTCGAAGCTGATCGCCCTTCACGACCTGCACCGCTACTCCAAGGCGTGGTGCGACGCCGTGACGCATCCCGGGCTGGCGGGAGCGATTGCCGACCTGATCGGCCCGGATGTCGAGCTCCACCACACGACGCTCCACGCCAAGCCGCCGGAAACCGGACACCCCTTCCCGATGCACCAGGATTGGGCCTTCTACAAGCACGAGGATGGCCGCTATGTCGACTGCCTCGTCCACCTCGATGACACGGACGACCACAACGGGTGTATCCGCTTCCTGGATGGATCTCACAAACAGGGCGCCCTGAAGCACGTGACCGAGAATCCGGACGGTACCGGGTGCACACCGCATTTACCCACGGACGAATGGGATCTCGAACACACCGTGCCCGTGCCGGCCAGACGGGGCGATGTCGTCGTCTTCTGTATCCACACCATCCACGGTTCGCGGATCAACCAGAGCGACCGAATCCGGCGTATGGTGCGGGTTGGATACCGTAACCCGAGCAACGCGCAAACGGCAGGGCAATCGATGGGCCGCCCCGGGTTGATGGTCTGGGGGCAGCGAAGTCGGGAACCGGGTCAGGAAGTCTACCCGACGAGTATCTAACGGTTGAACGATCTTGCCCTCACGCCCTGGGACGGCGTCCTCATTGTCGTCGTCACGGTTCAGTCGCTTGCCATGGCTTACGCGGAATCGCCGAGGTGGAAACGGCTCTTCATGACGCTCCCCTTCCCGTTCACCGTTGTGGTTCTCTCTGTCGGACGACCGATCGACGGCAGTAACTTTGTCTCGATGCTCGTACTTCTGGCGTATACGCAAGTTTGCCGGATCCTGCACACGAAGCTGCGCGTCCCGATCGTGCCGACAATCGGGATCGGGATCAGCTTCTACACGGCCACGGGGTGGTTTCTCGCCGGTCGGTTTCCGCCGGGTGACCTGGCATTCTGGCTGGGATGTGCCTTCGCCCTGCCGTTGGGCTACGGTCTCAACCGGCTTCTGTCGAAAGTTCGGGAAACACCGTATCGGACGACCCTTCCGCTCGCAGCCAAGCTGCCGATCCTGCTTTCCCTCGCCACGCTTCTGGTCCTGATCAAGAACGGGTTGCAGGGCTTTGCCGGGTTCTTTCCGCTCGTATCCGTCATCGCCGCATACGAGACACGCACGACCATGTGGACACTCGCCCGCCCCGTCCCGGTATTGATGATGACAATCACCCCGATGCTGATCGTTGCACGCCTCACACAACCCGTATGCGGACTCGAGATCGGAATGGCGGCCGGATGGGTCGCCTTTGGTATCGCATTGGCCTGGGTCTGGAGGTTCCAGCAGGAAGAACCTTTCAACGTAGAGGAAGCTGGGCACGCAGAGGGTAAGGCTAGTCGAACCATGTGAGGCGAGGCGCAGAAGTAAGATACAGCAGCCACGATGTTTCCTACAGCAACCAGAATCCAAGATGGATCTGGCACCACCTGCAGACGAATAGATGAGATCAAATATGGAAACCATACCCTCGGCCGGACCACTCGGCGCAGAGATTCGAGGTGTCGATGCATCAAGGCCTCTCGACACATCTACTGTGGATCGGATCTACCAGGCGATCCTGGACCACTGCGTCGTCTACTTTAGAGATCAGACGGTCACCCAGAGACAGCTCGTTGATTTCACCAATTGCTTCGGTGTCGCCGTCGAACACGTGCGCAGGCAGCCTCCCCGTGATGTGGACGAGATCTTCATCATCTCGAACGTAAGGGAGAACGGTCAGGACATCGGTGCGCTGGGGAACGCTGAACTGGCGTTCCACGCAGACCTGTCATACTTACCGAAATCGGGATCCCTGTCGATGCTCTATTCGCTCGAGATTCCGTCCACCGGGGGCGCCACGATCTGGGTCGACTGTCGTGCCGCCTATGACGCGTTGTCGGAAGCAGAGAAGGAAGCGCTCGTCGGACTCCGGGCTGTGCATCGCCACTACATAGAAGATCAGAATCCCGCGGGAGTCGTCGACCATCCCGTCGTCATATCGCATCCCGACACCGGTCGCCGATCGCTCTATGTGAGCCCCCACCTGACACAACGCATTGTCGATACCGAACCCGCCGCCAGCAAGCAGCTTCTCAACCGGCTCTACGCACACCAGGACAATCCCGACTTTCACTACACCCACGATTGGCGGGTCGGTGATCTCGTCGTGTGGGACAATCGACCGACCATGCATCGCCGTGAATCTTTCCCTGAGAACGAACGTCGACTGATGTGGCGAACCCAGATCCACAGCGATCGTGCGCCGGTGGCCTGACTTGGCTCAGCCTTTGTGCTCATCCTCTGACATCCTACTCCTCGGCCCGACGGCCATCCACGGCTATGCCCTCGCGCGTCGGTATCCCAACCGCGTGCGGGCCATCCACAGCACAAACAAGCGCGACGCGAAGCGTCTGGGTTGGCCGTATATCGAACTGGAAGACATCACCGAAATGGCTCGGCTCCTAGCCAGATTCAAGGGCACGATCGTGTATGCACACGCTGTGTGTGACGTTCAACGATGCGAGGAACACCCTGACTGGGCATACCAGAAAAATATCCGGAATCTTGAGGGGATCGTTCAAGCCCACCATCCTGAAGCCCGGTTTATCTACCTCTCCTCGGACCACGCATTCGGCGAAGACGGGGTCTACGACGAGGACTCCGATCCGTGCCCCCTGTCATCCTATGCCCGCTCGCGCATCCAGGCCGAGCGGATCGCGCTGGCCATCCCGGGCTCCCTCGTCGTCCGTGTACCCCTGTCGATCGGGCCGTCGGTAACCGGCCGCGTCGGTCACCTGGACTGGATTCGCTACCGTCACGACAAAGGCTTGCCGATCACGATCATCGAGGACGAGGCACGATCCGCCATCTCGGCCGCCGCCGTCGCCGACCGCATCATCGCCCTCTGTGACAGCGACATCACTGGGCTCAGACACATCGCCGCGACGCGCTCCGTATTGAGAACGGAACTGGCCGATGCCGTCTTCGCCTATCACGGCATCCCGCCGACGTATAACCTGGCGACTCGGTGCCAACAGCCGGCACCCCATCTGGGCCGCATCACGATAGCCACCCGGCACACGGGCCCCCTTGCCGACCCTTTGCCGTCAGCCGTCGACATCCTCCCGACGGCGCACCCCGAACAGCTCTAGCAGGAAGACCGGCGTGTCACGTGCACAAGCAGCCGACAGCGGACAGTGCACACTCCACACCGTCAGCATCAGTAAAGACACCGAGACGCACTACCACAAGACACACACGGAGGTCTATTACTTCCTCGAAGGTCAGGGAGAGATGGAACTGGATGGCGTGCGCCATCCTGCCCAGCTGGGGATATCGATCTTCATACCACCTGGCATACGACACCGTGCCGTCGTTGGAGATGAGCCTCTGAAGATCCTCAACTTCGTGATGCCTCCGTTCGACCCGGATGACGAGTGGTTTGACTGATGACCGACTGTGCCCGCCACTGGATCCTGAAGACACCTGATTACTACACGTGCCTGACACGTTGGATTACCTCGATCGGTTTCCCTTGGAACGCTCGTGACAGCAATGCCTGGGATCGGCATCGACAAACCAAA
>CAYYGZ010000256.1:0-242 GCA_964471275.1 uncultured bacterium
TCTGCCGATTGCCGGCTTTTTCGTCTCGCTCGAGTGGGCTGCCGGAATCGGTGTCGTGGTCACGATGGTGAAGGGTGACACCGTCTGGAAGCCTGCATTGCTCGACAACGCTCCGGGATGGATACGCTCATATTTCGAACAGAATCAGAGGAATATCCTGTGTGCCTACGCATGTATCGGCCATTTTCTGGTTCCCACGGCCGCTTTCCTTGGAGTCGCTTCTCTATCGATACAGGCTACCT
>CAYYGZ010000256.1:252-6170 GCA_964471275.1 uncultured bacterium
CCAGGTCTCATTCTTTATGAGGCGGTGACTGTGTATCTCTTCTATGCGACGATCCGTCACCGTCTTGAGCCGTAGCGCGATGCGATTCATCGAACCCCGACTCCGCTCTAAGGGAACACTGTGACTAACAACACATCACCGTATGATCTGCCTGAGCAACCCGGTTTGATTGACCCGTTTATTCGGTGCGATGGGACGCGTCTCGAGTCTCCTGGCGACTGGCTCAAACATCGGGTCGACTTGATGGCGATGCCTTGTCACTATTTGTATGTTGATTTGCCTAAGAGGCCCGTGAAAATCGGTGTCAGGCTCGAGGCGGATTCAGAAGTCTTCGACGGCAAAGCTAGTGCAACGTCTGATGACTCTGTCTGTGGAGCGGAATGGATACTGCTCGGACTTGAGAGTGGGGAAGATCGTTCCGGTTGCGTCGCACCCGCGAAATCAGCCATCTGATCCTCACGGATGACATATTCGCGCATTTCTGCAGCGGGGACCAGGTATGTCCCCGTTTTATCCGCGATGATTTTGGCCGTTTCGATCGTGCGAGAGTAGGGCGAGCTGTAGACTGTGCCTTGGAAACCCATCTGGGCCAGAGATTTTCCGAGCAAGCTGGCCTACTTCCTGCCCAGTTCTGTCAGGTGCGGATCGCCCGGTGTGTGATCGCTCCGGACATCTGTCTGTCCGTGTCGTGTGATGTGCAGAATCATCGTCGGTTGTCCTTGGGTTGGGCCTGCGCAAGGGAGGCAGATGAAGCAGGGAAAGTTAAGCCATGATCACCTCGGTCGGACAGATACACGGCTGATGAGAGAGATCGAAGAACCGAGAATGAAGAGGAGAACGAATGGCAGGTTATGTTAGTCCGTATGGAGAAGTATCGGGTATGTGGGTCCGGGGGAGCTTCCACGGGCACTGTACGGAGAACAGCAGGTGCTCATCGGTGCCGCTTGCCGACAGTGTGCGGATGTATCACGAAGTGGGCGCCGGTTTTGTAGCCCTGACAGACCACGACTGTATCACCGATCTGTCAGTAGTAGCTGAGGCATACCCGGATTTGGTCTTCATCAACGGGTTCGAATACAGTTCGCGGGAAAACGTCGTGTTCGCCGGGCCAGGAGTAGGTCCATTTTACGAGCAGTCATTGGAGGACGCGCTCAGTCACGCCGGGGATCTTCTAACGATCGTCGCACATCCACAGCGGCAGGGGAAACTTGTAGAGTACTGGACTTTGCCAATGCTCGAAGCATTGGGGACGTGGCCAGACGGGACGGAGGTCTACAACGGACATTACGGAATTCCGAGCGCGATTGAGAACGGTCGCTGGCCTCTATACGACTCCTTCTGGGATGAGTTACTTACGGCAGGACATCGGGTCTGGGGTTATGCCAACGATGACTTCCACGACCCAGAGGATTTCGGGAATGCCTTTAACATGGTTCTGGTCGACGAGGCGACTCCGGAGTCTATCATTCGGGCGGCGAAGGCAGGACGCTGCTACGCGACGACCGGCCTGAAACTCGCCCACGTCTGTGTCGATGGATCCGAGATCGAGGTGAAGACAGAACGGGTATGCGATGGTCGCTTTGTCGGTCCCGGTGGCAGGATTCTGGCGGAAGGCAAGGGGCGGTCGTTCACCTACGTAGCTTCAGGTGAGTGTTATGTCCGGTTCGAGGGAGTCTGTGACGCCGGGCGGATCTTTCTCCAGCCGATGTTTCGGGAATCGTGAGAAACCTCTTGGATCAGTCATTCCAATCTCTGGTCAAAGCCGCTGGTGGCGAGCGTACGGGAGCCGTGAGCCCGGTCGTGGATCCCGCGATTACCGATCTAATCAGCGATGAGGCGATTGCCGAGCGGAAAGCGATTGTCCATCGCGCAGGTGCGGAGCTTACGTTCAATCCGAAAGGCCTGAACCCGAAGCAATCCTTCCGGTCGGTTCTCTGTCGATTGATGCAGGATGCGGGAGATCAGACCGCCCTGGATTACGTGCCCATCGGTCTCAGGTTCCGCGAGAAGGGAGACACGTTCGGAAAGAGCGCGCTGTCTCGGATCTGGTGTCAGTTCGGTCACTGTCTTCCTGAGGAGACGCGACAACAGTTGTTTGAGGAAGTGACGACCTACAATGGCTGGCTGACCGGCGGCACGGAGAACCATATTGCGATGCGTCGGACCGCAGGGCTTCTGTTCGGCGAATCATGGCCCGATGCGACGTTCCATCACGGATTGACGGGACGCGAATTGGCGGAACAGTGTCTCGTCTATATGCGAGCGTATGGTCAGACACTGTTCCGCAATTCGATGGTCGAGTATCTGTCACCGATCTACCACGCCGTCAACACGGCTCCGTGGCTCAACATCTACGAGTTCGCGAAGGACGAGCGTGCACGGCTGTATGCAAAGGCGATTCTGGATCGCATGCTTGCCGATCTTGCCGTTAACAGTCATCACGGCATCATCATACCGCCAGTTGCCCGGGCGAAGGGGCTGATGACGGACAGCTATCAGTTGTCCACGGTCAGGTCGAATACCCAGTGGACGGCGTGGCTCTACTGGGGCGCCGGAAATATGGAGGCTTCCCGCGAAGCCATACGTGCCACGGACACATGGCACAAGAGTCCGCTCGCTCTACACGCCGTCTCGGACTATATCCCTGATCCTGTTATCCGAAATCTGGGTGCCAAGCAGGTTCGCATGCCATACGCGATGTGGCAGTCGTCCGCGAATCAAGAAACGATGGGGCCCGCCTATGCCAATCCCTTCGGGCTGCCCGATCCGCCAGTCCGGGTGGGCGTGAACGCGCGAGCATGTGTTCGCAGCACGTATGTCAGTAAGGGTTACGCGATCGGCGCGGGTGCCCGATCGGCCGATATCGATGATCCCACGGTTCGACACTCGCACACGTTCGGCATCATCTGGAAGGATACTGCCCCACGGAATTGGCTGTTCTTCGTGCACCCTTACTGGTATGTGAACCGCCTCGATGATGTGACAGGTGAACCACTGGGGATCGATGACTGGTCCGGTACGAGTCCGTTTCTCCAGATGGTTCATTGGGAAAATGCCGCCGTGCTTCTTCTGGAGCTCCCTGGGCAAGATCCTTATCGGGGCCAAGCAGTGGGGTCGAATGAGAAGTGGATCAGTGATCGTCCGGAGAAGCTATTCCAACGCCTGAATGCTTATGTGCCTGAGACGATCGACGAAGCGAAGCAAACTGACGCGGGTGTCTTCCTGAGATCGGGAAGTGTCTTTGTCGGTATGCGGCCGATCGGAGGTGAGCTGGCGTGGGAGTCCTGTGGGCGGAAGGGCTATCGGCGATTGCGGATCGAAGGTGAGCTGATCGGTGTTTCCGTCGAGGTAGGGGATCAGGCGGAGTATGAGTCGTTTTCCCGCTTTGTTGAACAGGTTTCCAACGCTCAGCTTGATTTGGGAGACCTTTCGACCGAGAAGCGAGTGCGATATCATTCTACACGCGGTCACTGTCTGGATATACAGCACAACTCGGACGACTGGCGTCCGATCGCCAGCATCAACGGTATCGCTCTCGATTTTGACAGCTGGCCGACGTGCGAGAGCGCGTATCTGACCTGTCGTGACGGAATCATGGACGTGAATGACGGTCGAACCGGCCGCAGGATTGACTGGCAGAATGACGATCCCGTATACGCCTCGTATACCTTGCCCTGATCGGGGAAGTCCCATCCATGGCTGAGCCAGCGACACACCAGACAACGTCTGCGTCGGCTGTTGAGATTCAGGCCGTCACGGCAAGAAGTATGATCGCGTCTTTCGTGATCATTCTTGTCAGCGTGGTGTGGGACGAGTGGATGTCCTACTACGTATCCGGCTCCAACATCAGCAGGAGCCATTTTCCGCTCGCATTTCTGCTTCCATATCTCCTTCTCTGCTGTCTGAACATATTCGTAACTCGCCTGGCTCCCGACCGCGGCCTGACCAAACCTGAACTGCTCGTTGTGCTCGCCTGCGGACTTACGGCCGTCTCGGTCCCCTATGATGGCCTGACCGGTCAGCTGATCGGTATCATTTCCAGCATCTACTATTTCGCCACACCGGAAAATCGATGGAGTGTCTACGTCCACGATTACGTTCCGAAGTGGCTTGTGCCTGGAAATGCACAAGATGAAATGGGATGGTTCTTCGAGGGCGTACCGAGCGGCGAAGTTCCGACTCTGGGGGCCTGGGTGACGCCGCTCTTCTGGTGGACGAGCCTGATCGCGGCGCTCGCTCTTGCCGTCTTCTGTGTCGTCGTGGTGATGCGCAAACAGTGGTCCGACCACGAGCGTCTGGCGTATCCGCTCGTTGAGGCAGGATCGATGTTTGCCGAGACAGAAACGGGAGGTCGACTTCAGGAGCAGCTGCGATCACCGCTCTTCTGGACCGCCTTCGGCATTGTCATGTTCCTCAAGCTCTGGAACGTTGCGACATACTTCACACCCGCCCTCCCGTTTATCTCGATCGAGGGGGGACAGTTCCGGGCATTCCCCGATTTTCCCATGCTGATCACGCGGATCAGTTTCTATGGAATTGGCTTCGGGTATTTCGCCCGGCTGGATGTTCTGTTCAGTGTCTGGTTCTTCATTCTCCTCACGGCATTCGAAGTGTTCGGGTTCAACAAGTTTGGCTACAGCCTGGGAGCATCACCGACGCAGTGGGGGAGTGAGGCGATCGGCTACCAGAGTCTCGGAGCTCTTCTCTTCCTGGCCGCCTGGAGCCTTTGGATGGCACGAAGGCACCTTATGGACGTCTGGACCAAAGCCATCGGCCGAAACGCAGCAGTCGATGACAGTGAGGAACTCCTGTCGTATCGCACGGCCGTGTTCGGTTTCCTGGGGTCCCTCACGTTCTGCGTCGCCTGGCTCATCGCCGCCGGCATGGACCCGTGGGTTGTCGCAATCTATCTGCCGCTCGCTTTTCTGACCTTTCTGGGACTCTCACGCGTTGTCTCTGAACTCGGGCTGGTGTATGTCTATTACCGCGTACAGCCGAGCGATTTCGTCTTCCGAGTCTTTGGGGGCAAGATGCTGGGCCAGGCAAGCGTGGTAATGCTCTTCCTCACCCGAGCATTCCAGGGCATCGGAAAAGGCTTTGTGATGCCTGCGCTCACTCAAGCGGTGAAGGTTGCGGACGGTGTCGTCAGACCCCGTCGTATCGCACTCGTGATTCTCCTGTCACTCGGTCTTGGTTACGCGATCTCAATCGCGGACACTTTGAATCTCGGGTATGACCAGGGCGCATACAACCTGGGGAACATGGGGCTGCGTAAGGTCGGGCCAAGGACATTCAATCAGGCAGTGTCCGCATTCCTGAACCCGAAACCGTTCGGCGGGAACGGCAGAGCGATGTGGTCGGTTATCGGGGCCGCTGCCATGGCCGCGCTGACGCTGATTCGGTATCGCATACCTGCGTGGCCTGTCCATCCGATCGGGATGGCACTTCAGGGCAGCTACGGGCTGACGAAGACGTGGATGTCGATCTTCTGTGCCTGGCTGATCAAGGGAACCCTGATGCGGATCGGCGGGGCAGGGCTGTATGAGCGAGGGAAGCCGTTTTTCCTTGGGCTGATCACGGCACAGACGGTGAGTACGGCGATCGTGTTTATCGTGGACTGGTTTTGGTTCCCAGGACACGGTCACAATGTGCATAATTATTGAGGGGCAGGGGGGGTGTCGGGGATGGGGGGTCAGAGAGGTGTGGGACGTCAATACTGCAGTGGGCCTAGTCGCAGGAATTGAATCGAACTGGAGAGTCATCGATGAGATTGCACGTGATTGGTGAGGGGTACCCGGATCCGCGGAGTGAGCGATTCGGCAGTGCCTTTCTGTTTGATGAGGGTGAAGAGCGGCTGCTCATCGACTTCTGGCCGGTACCTTTAGCCCCTCCTGACGCCAAATCCGCTCCACACGCTT
>CAYYGZ010000257.1:0-6165 GCA_964471275.1 uncultured bacterium
TGCGCATCAGCTTGGGCGACCGGCAGAATCAAAGCCAGCAGGCATACCCAGATCAAGTTACGATAGTTCACAACTGCCTCCTTATCCGGTCAGGCCTAGCGGACAATGACGAACTTCTCGATGTCGCTGTCGCCGGTTGCGGGATCCGTGATGTGGGCAACGTAGACCCCACTCACGATGAACTGGTTGTTATCGTTCGCCATCAACTCCCACTCCTTGTCACCCGAGCCGGTTGTGTGATCCAGTCGTGTGACCAGGTCGCCGTTGAGCGTGAAGATGCGGATGATCGCGTTTGCCGGCAGGTTCACAAAGAGTAGCTTGTTCGGCTGCCCCGTGAAGTTTGTCCCACCAGAACTGAGGTCACCGCCCAGGATGCTGTACGGGTTGGGTACAACACGAACCTGGGTCAGATCGCTGACTGGCGAAGAGAAAGGGCTGACGCCCGATGATGCGCCTCGCGTGGCAAAGACGCTGCTTTCCTGTCCGTCTGCGTCGACAGCCGTGACGGCGTAGAAGTAGCGCTCGCCTCTGACCACGTCCTGGTCGTCGTAGCTGGTACTGGTGACGAGAGAACTCCCGTTGACCGGCACAGGCGGATCGGCCAGGTTGGTTTCGTGTCCGGCCATACGGTAGACGTTGTAGCCAACTGCATCAGAAACCGATGACCAGCTGAGCTCGTTCTGCGAAGGGCCGGAGTTGTAGGTGACCGAGGATGGCCAGGAAGGTCCGAGTGGAAGGCTCGGCGCCACACCGATTGGCCACGACGAAGGGTTGCCCTGAACCGTACCGTTCACGACGCGGCGGTCCGCCCAGGCCTGACGCGCGAGCGCGATGCTGGCATTGAGCGAGTCCATACCGCTGTCCAGAAAAGCTTCCTTCTCCGCGAAGGTTATCGCGCCGGATGACCACTGGGCACCGACCTGCTTGTTCATGGCCTCGTGAGGTCCGTTGACGGCCCAGACCTCGACCACGTGAATCCATTCCCCCACGGCCAGGTCCCAGGGACCCATCGTGACCTGGAGCGTGTTGGGTTCCAGCACCTGCTGCTGATCGGCCGGGTCGTTGCTCTGCATCAGGCGTTGGTCACGCGTGGTGCCGGGTTCAACGATCCAGTCATAAACCTCTGATCTCGCGTTCCCGCTCGAGTTGACCCAGTTGACGTTGTTAACCCGCTTGATTGCACGAGGCTGTGCCGTTTCGTCCCCGGCCGCCGGTGCGGCGCCTCCTGCTGACGCATCCAGAAGCCAGTTGTTGGCGTCAGAGAAGTCCTCGAAGGTCGTCGGGTCCTTTGACACATACAGATACACCTTGGCCTTATACTCCGACTCGAGGAACTGACCGGCCGAGATACGTGCCTCGGCTGCCTGCGAGAGGGACTCGTGACCGGACGGGGGTGCTGGCTCTCCGCGGTCATCGCCGTCGGATCGGAATCCGGAGGAGATGCCCGAATCGCCGTCACGCGCCCAGACCATCTTTGCATCATCATCGTAGAAATAGAGCTCGTCCCAGCGTCCGAGGGCGCCAAGATTAGCTTCTCCGAGCTTTGTCGGGCCAAAATCGTCCTGGCCCTGGCCGACCTGGGCCATCGGGCCCTGACCGTTGCCGCCCATCAGCACGAAATTGAGGCCGAGGTAGAAATTCTGAAACACCGGGTTGGCAGTCGCCGACTCAGGACTGAGGTCAGCCGCTCCCGCGCCCGCACGCTGGTCCGGCACATAAGCCGGGTCCGGCCGCCCAAAGCTGCGGACGTTGATGAAGAAATCGTCCTGCTCAGGACTCTGCCACGCGTAGACCCTGCTCCGCTCTGACATCCCGCCCGCCCGGAAGCCCTCGTAGGGCTGCATAAAGTCGGCAGGCAGGTCTGAAATGACCTGGTCTCCTTTGTTGGCAAAGATCGTCCAATCAGGGTCGCCAAGCGAGGTCCCATCCTGGGTCACCGTCGGTGGCTGGTTGCGGAAATACTTCGGAAGCTCACCGTCTCCGTATCTGAACTTGTCGTAGGTCCAGTCGAGAGCGTCCTGCATGTAATCGTTGACGAACTTGTTGAAAGGCTGTCCCAGCAGCTCCGGCTGGTCATTCTGGAAAGGCTCGAAGTAGGACGGCACGTTGAAGTCTTCGATACACATCTGCCAGTAGCCCTGCATCTGGTTGGCTACACGGGTACCGACATCAGGGCTCGTGAAGCCGGTTGCCCGCCCACCTGGAACATTGACAGATTTGATAAAGTCGACGCCCGGCGCGGAGCCCCACATTCGACCGATCCACTGGGCATCCGCCTGCAGGGCCAGCACGCCGATCAGTGCGATCATCAATAGTATTCTACGTGTCACATTTCTCTCCTATCGTGAGTCAACCTACCCGCTCTTCAGGGTAAACTCCTCATCGGATTCTTGATTTCATTCACTAGAAACTGAGTCGGGCTCCAATCGTGATGTCGCGGCGATCGCTGAACAGGAAATAATCCCGTCGCAAATCGGAGAAATCCTCGATATCTGTCCCCGGCCGCTTACCCTCCTGCAGGTTGCCGTTCGAATCCACCGTCCAACCGATGGACTGCATATAAGATTCGAACCGGTTCCTCGTGCTCGTTCCGGCATACTCGAAGGCGCCGCCGCCGCTGAAGCTGCCGGCACCGCTTCGAGGCGTGTCCTCGTCGTTGATGGCGAAGACATCACTCCGGTTACCGCCCGGTGTTGTGTGTGTGTTCTTGAAGTTGAGCGGATTCGTGACCTCGAGATAGACCATTGGCTGGCCCTGCACGTCGAACATCTTGGAGAGTCGAAGGTTTCCAGTATAGGAGTCCTTCCACTGCGCATTCAGTTGGTTCACCTTGGAAGCGTCTGCGTTGCCCGGGTTGTAGTTGAACCACTCCCCGCCCTCACGCTCGAAGTAGAAGCCGACATTCCACCCACCCTTGAGCAGGCTCTGGTTGTCGCCATAGTCGAGCGGCGTCCGCAGGTTTCCACCCAGTTTGATTTGCGGTTTGGCCTTGAACGGAGGCGCGGCGTTGTTCGGGTTCCATTGCAGAACCGTAAACGATGGCCGCGACGTCGTCTTGGCATCCTGAAGTTCACGCCACGCCGTGTTCCGGACGCGGGCAACGCGTATGTCATACGACAGGAAGCCCGTAAGGAACTTTCCGCGCCTCTTCTGCATCTTCAACTCCAGACCGCGGGCATCGGTCGCAAAGGCGTTCATCGTGAAGCGTGTGTTGCGTCCGCCAAACTGGAGGCGTGCACGACCATCCGTCCACGCTTCGTTCTCGCCATCCTTGAAATACACCGTGCTGGTAAAGAGATACTGACCCAGGAAGCTGCGCTCGTATCCCATCTCGTACTGGATCGTCCGCTCCATCTTCATCCACGGATTCCCCAGATACTCGAGCGACTGGCCAAGACCGCTCTGCGCACGATACATATCACGCGTGTTCACAATCTGGTTAAAGTGTCCGTAGTTGATGAACATCTTGCTCAAATCGGTGATCGGGTAAGACGCGCCGAACCGCGGGCTGAACACCCAGTCTGTCGGCGGACGGACCAGCCGTGCACGCGAGTAGACCAGCACGGCGTCGCGCCCATACCAGGCCGCGTGTGTCTCATTCGGCAGGTCGAAGTAGAGGTCGGGTCGGTGGAAGTCGAGCCGGAAACCGACATTAGCTACGATCGACCGATACTCCATCCGATCCTGGAAGAATACGCCACCGTAAATTGGCGTCTTGACCTCATAGTTGTTGTGGTCACCCGTGGCCCCGCCGGAGGGCACATCTGTCTCCGGCAGCCAGGGGAATCCAGCATTCCCCGTCGAGGAGATCCGCGGTCCCTCATACTCATCCGCAAACTGCGCATCGGCGAATTCGGGCACGGCCGAAGGGACGTAACCCCGGTTCTCGTGCAGATCGAAGTTGTGTATCTGGATCCCTGTCTTGATCTGGTGATTCGGCGTGACCTGGCTCGTCAGATCCAGTGTGACGTCGTTTTCCCAGATCTTGGACCAGTCACCGGCGCGGCTGTTACCACCACCACCCTGCATCCGGTAGATGTTCAGGATATCGTTCCCGCCGGGGTTGTAGTTCCACCCGAAGGGCGCCTCGCTCATCACGACAGCACCAGCCGCCCGAGCAGCGTCGGCACCGGCATCCGTGACTGGTGTCGCCGTTCCGTCACGCCCAATTGCAACTGCTGCGGAGGACGCGAGCTTCTGCGGATGCCACGTCGCTGTCCATTCGACCGAACCAAAGCGTGCCGTCAGGTTGTAGAACGTCTTCGGTGACAGCGTGTGTGACCAGCTGATCAGCCCGTGATTCCGGGTAATGCCGAGTTTCTGGTAGTCGGCAGAGGGCATGAACATCCGCGAATGGGACAGGTTCTCGAACGCTGCCTGCTGTGTTCGCATTGCACTACCGACGTTGTTGCCCTGATGACTGCCGTGCTGATAGCCGCGGATATACTGGGCCGTCAGCTTGGTCGTCGGTGTCGGGCTGAAGACCAGCTTCGCCTGCGTGGTATTGTCCCTGTAAGAGATCGTTCCCAGGTCGAAGGGATAGGCCATCCGCTCCTTACGCGTAGAGAACGTAAACCCGATCTTGTCCTGAAGGATCGGGCCGCCGACCGTCGCGTCCCAGAGGTAGTCCGAGTCACGATCTTCGGGATTTGAGTTGAAGGGACCGTCCGCAAGAGGATCGTCACCGTCAAAGGACCGATGCTGCCAGTCCCAGATGCCCTTGGCCTGTTGGGCGGAGCTGATGACGTCTGTACCCGAAATCCCCCCGGTCCAATCCGTGCCGGAAGCGCCGCTGCGGCTCGCGAACTCCTGGTCCCAGCCGACGAAATCAGGAGACCCGTCCGAATTCGTGTCCGCTGTGGGCGCAAACGACTGGAACCGGCCCACATCCCACCAGTTGTCGTCAGAGTAAACGTTCGGGCCGAAATGCTTGCGGCCAGCCGGGTTGTAGGTAGCGTCGGCAGCCGTAAACCACGAACGAGGCTCTTTCGTCACGAAATTCACGACACCACCACGCTTGTTCCCGTGCTCGGCCGTGAAACCGCCGGTCAGAATCTGGACCTGCTTGATGCCTGTCTTTGAAAACGACGTGTAGGCACGAGACTGACGGTTGTCCGAACCCGTCACACCATCCACGTTGTATGAGATCTGCTGCGAGTTCTCACCACGGATCGTGATGCCCCAGGCGTCCGTGTCCAGCCCCACCTGGGAGGCGACCTGGTCGCGAAGCCGGGGTCCCAGCGGAATCCCTTCGACCTGCTCCTGCGTCAATGCCTGCTGGGCAAACGAAATATCCATCTGCACAGGATCGAGATCAGCAGTGACAACCAGTTCCTCCAGCTCCAACGAACCTTCCGTCAGCTGGAAATCAACAGTGGCCGTGCGGTCAACAAAGACCTCAACCTGAGTCTTCGTCACATTCTGATAGCCAACAAGCGTGGCCCGCACATCATAAACTCCAGGTGTTACGAGCAGGATGAAATACTCACCATTAACACCTGCCACACCGCCCTGCCGGGTCCCGACAAGAACGACGTTCGCGCCGGGAAGGGGTTCACCGTTTGCGTCCGTGACGCGGCCGGCGACCTTACCCGTCGTCTGTGCAAAAGTGCCACTCGGTATACAAAGCAGTACTGCAAGGAGCAGAACAGCCCAGATACCCAGCGGACCGGACCTAAACCTGCAAAGTTGCTTCATTCCCTTCCTCCTGATTTACGGTCTACACGAACCGGAGGGGATACGCACCGCTATGGGCGGTAGTCCGGACGTGGCGTGGCGAATGGATGACAACTGACAGCTCCTACACCTGCAAACACAAAAAGCCCGACTTACGTGTGAACGTAATCGAGCCAGAGTTACTCACCGAAACCCGGATGCCCCTGCATCCAGAGTCAGCTATGCAATCAACCACAGTCTCCACTGCCACCCTGCCCGGTTCCGCAAGAGACTCTTACCCGACAACTGATTGCCCCTATTAGATCATCTCCGAAACTCATTGGTGTCGGCCCTGCCTAGAATGCCCGTGTTTAAAGGGTATTCCGACGCAGGAGAAAAGGACTTATCAGCATTGTTATCAATTCTTATGCCATCTCGTACAGCTGTGAACGACACGTAAGGGTAAAAAACTTACAAGGTCAAACGCTTTTTTTTGGCACTGTAGTAAAC
>CAYYGZ010000258.1:0-4977 GCA_964471275.1 uncultured bacterium
GAGCCCGATGTCGAGGATGATCAAATCGGGTATCTGCCGGTAGATGGCCTCGAAAGTCTTTCGAGCATCCGATGCAAGGATGATTTCGAGATTCTCGCTACTCAGTGCCTCCTGCAGCAACAGGAGTTGAGCGTTGTCGTCGTCGACAATCAGTACGCGAGGCATCGAATCACTCTGTCGGGATTTGTTTTCACGGACATAGGAAGACGAAATTTAACGATTTGGGCTCTGTCTTGGAAGGGCTTTTTATGCGAGGATCGCAATTATGAATGAGATACAGGGCATTGTTCCCCCCATGGTTACACCTTTTCTACCCGATGGGGAGATCAACGCGGCCGCTATTGCGACAGATGTAACCTATCTGATCGAGGAGGCAAGTGTCCACGGGCTCGCCGTCTGTGGGAGTACGGGCGAAGGGCATACGCTCACGACGGAAGAGACACGGGTGATCACACAAACGGCGGTCAGGGCGGCGAGCGACCGGATTCCCGTTATCACGGGGATCATCACGGACAGCACGCAGGGCTCGGTCGAACGCGGAAAAGCCGTTGCGGATCTTGGCATTGCCGCGCTCCAAGTTACGCCCGTTCACTATCTGTTTCGACCGACTGATGAGGCGATGGTGACACACTTCCGAACACTGACGGAGGAGACGGGGTTGCCCGTGATGATCTACAACGTGGTACCCTGGACGTATCTGTCACCTGGACTTCTGGATCGGATTTTGACTGAGGTGGATGGTGTGATCGGGGTGAAACAGAGCGCGGGGGATATGAAGCTATTGGCGGACCTGCTGGTCACGTCGGGGAGCAAGGGTCGAATCATGACGGCAGTGGATGCGCTGCTGTATCCGTCGTTCGCGCTGGGGGCGCACGGAGCGATCGCTGCCGTGTTGACCGCTGCTCCGACTCTATGTGTCGATGTTTGGGATGCTGTGAACGCGGGGGATCACATGAAAGCAAAGGCCGTGCACGAGAAGCTGCTCGGGATCTGGAACGCGATCAATCACGATAATCTGCCCGCAAATGTGAAATGCGCGATGCGTCTGCAGGGACGAGACGGGGGGGTGCCGCGGGCCCCGATGCCAGCTTCCAGCCTCGAACAGGAGGAGGAAATCCGGTATGCGCTGGGGGCGGCAGGACTACTCTAGAGTGTACTGATTCAGAGTTGGTGTTTACAGTTCAGGTTCGTTGGAGTCGGATGTTTCTCTACATTGGGTTAAGGTTGTTACCCGCACGCACGTGTTTGTTGGATTCGCGCCGGGGACATTCCTTTCCGGATTCCGAGCGGTCATCGCGACGCGGCTCACAAATGTCCGCCCAGACCTGTGATGGGGCCGCGCGGTCACCCCGTTCCGGGGCTGAGACAGATCCAGATTCGAAACCGTGTTGTCAACAGCGTTTAACGAAAGCAGCGATCCCAAATCAGCCCTACCTATTGGCTCAATGTGTCAACACCACTATGACACTGGATACTCTGGATGTGCGTTGGCCTGCAGCTGGACTAGCTTCTGGGTATTCGAATCGGCATGTAGAAGGTCTTCCGACCGCGGCGTATGAGGAGGAGCATGTCGTCGCCTGCTGAGAGATCCGTGAGGACATCACGCAATTCCTCGAAGGTACCGACGGGTTTCCGGTTGATTTCAAGGACGAGGTCGAGCCGCCGGAGACCGGAGCGGGCCGCAGACTTCCCGGGAACGACATCAGTGATGATCAAAGCAGAGCCGGGACGGTATCCCAGTCGGCGGGCCAGGTCGTTTGTCATCTCCTGGAGCTCCCAGCCGAGCAGCTCATTTCGATTCGAGATAACCCCCGCCGTGGTCTCAGACGCCTCGAGTGTCGCGCGCACCGTTCTTTTCTTACTTCCTCTCCAGATGTCGATCTTGATCCGTTTCTCTGCTCCGGCCAGTCCGATTCTTCTCTGGTAGTCATCCTCATCGGTGACGTTCCCCCCATCGATCGCCACAATGACATCGCCACGCGTCAGACCGGCCCGATCCGCCGGGCTGTCCGGGTGCACGGTGTTGATCAACACCCCAGATGTCGTGCCGACGCCGAGTGCGTCCGCCATGTCTGCCGTGAGCGTCTGGTAACTGACACCGAGGTATCCAACGATTACTTCGCCGTAGTCGATGAGCTGATCCTTGATCCGTGTTGCCAGATTGACGGGAATCGCGAACCCAATGCCCTGGTAGCCCCCCGACTGGCTAAGGATTGCCGCGTTTATTCCAACGAGCTCCCCCCGAAGGTTGACGAGTGCTCCCCCGCTGTTTCCCGGGTTGATTGCGGCATCCGTCTGGATGAAATCTTCGACGTCGACGATACCGACATCTCCCCGTCCTACGGCACTGACAATGCCGTAGGTAACCGTATGCTGCAGACCGAAGGGATTACCGATCGCCAGTACCCATTGGCCGACTTTCAGCTTGTCGGAATCTCCGACCGGCACGATCGGAAGTTCGCCATCGGCGTCGACTTTTAGGACCGCCACGTCGCTCTTCTCATCGGTACCGACAACACGAGCCTGGAAGGAGCGACCGTCCGTGAGGTCGATGACGATCCGGTCTGCGCCCTCAACGACGTGGTTGTTCGTGAGGACATAGCCATCAGGACTGATGATGACACCGGACCCGAGTCCCTGTGTACGACGTTCACGCTGTCGCTGGGGTACGCGGAAGAATCGGCGGAACAGGGGATCGTCGAAAGGAAGACCCCGAAACGGGCTGGCCGTCGCGACGATTCGCTCCGTGGAGACGGCGACAACTCCGGCCTGCACACGCGCCGATACCTTTGCAAAGGTGTCGCTCATCCGCTCCAGCTGCTGGATGTCTTGCTCGAGGGTCGTTTCCGCGTGGGTCGAACCCAGGAATCCTATCAAGATGAACGATATCTGGATTAGGTGGCGCATCTGTGTCTGTCTCCGTTGGTTACTCGTGAAAACCGTGGCCAATGGGAACTCTTCGGCAGGATCAGGCATCTAACCTATTTGAAATCCTGTCAGAAGACCACGAAAAATCGGTCTGCAGGTCGTCGAAGATGCTGTTTTTAATGAGATTCCGCTTGTTCAAATGTGCGAAATCTTCTTTCTTATCCAATCTGAATCCGTACGCCTCGGGCCGTGATCGAGCGCTCGAACGCGTGATACTTAACAACCGATGGTTCAGGAGGTCTCATCGCGCATGATTCGCATAGATAACCTCGTCAAGAACTACGGCGATTTCCAGGCCCTCAAGTCGATCTCTTTCGACATACACGACGGAGAGATCCTGGGGTTCCTGGGTGCCAACGGAGCCGGGAAGTCGACGACTCTCAAGATCATGACCGGTTACCTGGCGCCTACCGGTGGAAACGTGCTTGTCGACGGGCAGAACGTCGTCGATGGCTCTTTCGAGATCAGGGAGCAAATCGGGTATCTACCCGAGGCGAACCCGTTGTATCTCGAGATGCGAGTCTTCGACTATCTCCAGTTTACGGCAGAAGTCCGTGGGTTGGAGGGGAAGGCATTTCATCAGGCGCTCGCCCGGGTGGTCGAGCAGTGTGGCCTGTCCGAGGTAATACACCGGCCGATTGCTACATGTTCCAAGGGATACAAGCAGCGGATCGGTCTTGCCGCCGCCATGATCCACGATCCCAAGATTCTGATTCTGGATGAACCGGTGTCGGGTCTGGATCCGAACCAGATCGTCGAGATCCGCGAGCTGATCAAACACCTCGGCCGTGAGAAGATTGTGATCATGTCGAGCCACATCCTGCAGGAGATTGCAGCGACGGTGGATCGGATCGTCATCATCGACAAGGGTGAAATTGTCGCAAACGGAACGACACAGGAACTGATGGCAAGCTTCCAGGGAAAAACGCAGCTGACGATGGAAGTGGCGCAGGCGACCGGAGAGAGTGTTGAGGGACTCAAGTCGCAGGTTCCGGAACTGCACATCCAGGAGACTCGAACCCAAGGGGACGGGCATCACGTTCTTTTAATCGAATACGATCGGGACTCCGAGCCGCGAGCCGACATTTTCAACTACGCAAAATCTTCAGGATGGGTGATTCTTGAAATGAGTCCTCACCGGGTTCAGCTGGAAGACGTCTTCCGCGACCTTACGGCGGAAGGAGGCGTCCATGCGTAATATCCGTGTGATATTCGGGAAAGAACTGGCTGCCTACTTCAAGAGTCCAATGGCCTACATCTTCCTCGTAACGTTTGTTCTTCTGAACGGCTACTTCTTTACGAATACGTTCTTCCTGATCAATCAATCCGATATGCGGGCGCTCTTCGGCGTGGTTCCGATGGTCTACCTGTTTTTCTGTCCGGTAGTGACGATGGGTCTGATCGCGCGTGAGAACAGCCTCGGTACGGTCGAGACGATCGCAACCCTGCCGATTCACGACTACGAATTCGTGATCGGAAAGTATCTGGCCGCCGTGACTCTGATCGGTGCCGGTCTCGCCTTTACACTCGTGCATTTCTTCACGCTGCTTGCCGTCGGCACCAACATCGACGTAGGTGCGAATCTCTGTGGATACCTCGGTCTTCTGTTGGTTGGCGCCTTCTATGCGTCGATCGGGACTTTTGCGAGCAGTCTGACCGAAAACCAGGTTGTCGCGTTCATCATCGGTGCCGTCGGGGTGCTAGTTTTCTACCTGATGGACAAGATGCTGATGTTCGTTCCGACATCGATCTCGGTCATCGTTCAGTATATGGCGGTCGATCATCACCTGTCGAATATGTCACGAGGTGTGATCGACTCACGTAATCTGATCTACTTCGGTACGATGATCTGGCTGTTCCTGACGCTTGCGATCCGGTCAGTCGAAATGCGGAAGTGGAGGTGAGCCATGGTCAATAATCGAAAAACATTGCTTATTTACGTAGTCATCGCCGTCGCTGCGGTGGCGCTCCTGAATATCGTCGGTCGCTCCTGGTTCTTCCGTGTCGATCTGACGGACAGCCAGGTCTATTCGCTTTCCTCGTCTAGCC
>CAYYGZ010000258.1:4987-6124 GCA_964471275.1 uncultured bacterium
GATGACCTGCTGACGGCCAAGGTCTACTTCTCCAAGAACCTCCCCGGTCGCTACGGCAACAACCGGCGTTTTCTCCAGGACATTCTGGAGGAATATGCTGCCTATTCTGACGGCAACCTGCGGTTTGAGTTCTATCAGCCCGAAGACGACGAGAAGCTGGCCGAAGAGGCCGTGAAGTACGGGATTCAGCCGGTGCAGCTTCAGGTCGTGGAGAATGACAAACTCGAGATTAAGCGGGTGCACATGGGTCTTGTCTTTCTGTATGAGGACCAGCGAGAAGTGATCCCGGTCGTGCAGACGACGACAGGTCTCGAGTATGAAATCACGAGCAAGATCAAGAAGATGGTCGACGAGCAGAAGCAGGTGATCGGGATTGCCCAATTCGAGGGTCAGGAAATCGCGACCGAGAGCATTCGAGCTCAACTTTCCGAGTCGTATCGCGTTCAGCAGGTGTCGTTGACGGAGGCAGTGGCGCCGACAGTGAACCTGCTGTTCGTCAGCGGTGTAACGGACTCGGTTTCCGAGGACGAACTGATGCATCTACGGGACTACATTGACCGGGGAGGCAACCTGTTCCTCGCGCAGGGCAAGATCAATGCTAGTCTACAGACACAACAGGGAACACCGATCATCTCGAATCTGTTCGAAGTGCTCGAGACTTACGGTGTGTCGCTGGAAGACAATCTGGTCCTTGATGAGTTCTGCAATAACATCACGGTGACACAACAGCGCGGTTTTTTCCGGATCAACTCGGCTGTTGCCTACCCGTTCTTCCCGATCGTGCGCTCTTTTGGCGATCACGTAATGGTGGAGGGACTGGAACAGGCGCATCTTCTGTTTCCGAGCGAAATCTCCTGGGATTCAGCCGATTCAACCACGACCGTGCAACCCCTTTTCAGCACGTCCGACAGATCGGGCATCGCGTCTGGGTTCTACAACCTGAACCCGGTCGAGAATCCGATGTTCGAGACATTGACGGACGCGAGCCGAACGATCGGTGTCTACGCAACCTCCAGGCTGGGTGTCAGCACCGAGACGAGTCAGCTGGTGCTGGTCTCGGACTCCTCATTCCTGCTGGACGACGGCGGCGTCCCACAGCTTGACGTGTGTCCCCGTGCTGTCATCGACCGAGTATTT
>CAYYGZ010000259.1:0-6118 GCA_964471275.1 uncultured bacterium
TTGTCTCCATAAATGACGATCAAACAGCGATTTATGCCAATCCATCGTCAGTCGCTTTACTGACGAAGAAAGACTTCGTTCTGACGCACCAGTCCGGCATCGCCGGGATTTCCCAATTTCAATCCGGTTGGGCCTACGGGACCGGGAAGGTGGGTCTCGGGCTTAGCCTGAGCATCCACAGTGCCGGTGGGTTTGAGACCCGAACCGGCCCGTCCCTCAACCCGGTCGGGACATTCAACCTCTTCGAATTCAACGCCGCCTTCACCTACGGGCAGCGGCTATCGAGCGGCTTGTATGGTGGCTTCACCACACGATTCCTCCACGAAGATCTTGAGGCGGATCGGGCATCCGGATTTGGTCTCGACATCGGGCTGACCTACAGACAGCCGGAGAGCCCGCTCTCGATAGGCGCATCGATTCTCAACCTCGGGAAGATGGCCGAACTGGATCAGGTCGCTTCCTCCCTGCCGCGCAAAATCCGTGTCGGGATCTCCTGGGAGCACGCAACCTTTCTGGTCAGTTCCGATTACCGCATCCCGCGCTTTGGGTCGAGCAGTCTCCACGTAGGGGGTGAGGTGACTCCCGTCCCCGCGCTCGCCGTGCGGTTCGGCTACCAATCAGGCCACGACACCCGGACGATGTCATACGGGTTGGGGCTCCGAAGAAGAAACTGGCGGATCGACTATGCTTTTGTCCCCTCAGACCTCGGTCTGGACGATTCCCATTGCGTAACCCTCGGCATCCGTTAGTCGAGACGTGTCTACCGACGCTCCCCACAACGGAAACACGCCCCGATCAATCGGCACACCCCCTGTCACCTACATTCCGAGCGGGAAACCCTCCTCCGAACCGGTGAAGCCGGAACGCAAGCAGATCATCCTGTTTCTGCTTACCTGTGTGACCACGACACTCGCAGGTGTGCGAGCCTCGCCCGCCTTTTACGACCGCTACCCCGATCAGGAAATCTCCTGGCAACTTCTCTTTCTACCCGAGAACCTCTTGCTGGGCCTTCCGTTTGCGTCTACACTGCTCCTGATCCTCGGGGTGCACGAAATGGGTCACTTCCTCGCAGCCCGTCGGTGGCGTGTGCACGCGACCTTGCCCTACTTCATCCCGATCCCCACGATAATCGGGACCATGGGTGCGGTCATCCGGATCAAATCACGTATTCCGAACCGCCGGGCGCTCTTCGACATCGGGGTCGCTGGTCCTATCGCCGGGTTTGTGATCGCCATCATTGCCCTGGCCTACGGCTACTCGACCGCAGAAATCGTGAATCTGGGCCGATTTGAAGGGCAGGGGGCCCTGATCTTCGGGGATTCACTCCTGACATCGTGGCTCCAATATCTTATCGTTGGTGAGATACCTGCGGGCTACGACCTCATGCTGGATCCCGTCGGATTCGCTGGATGGCTCGGACTCTTCGTCACCGTTCTGAATCTGCTCCCTATCGGTCAGTTCGACGGCGGACACCTGGTCTACGCGCGATTCGGAGATCGGCACGAAATCGTGTCGAAGCTGGCCATCGCGACACTCTTCGGAATCTGGGCATTCGGCCCGGAATATGGTTGGCTGATTGATCCAGAGCCACTTTCTACGTGGTTCTCGAGTCGGTGGCCCGGATGGTTGATCTGGGGCTGCATCTCGATCGTGCTGGGACGCCGTCATCCCCCGACGCTGGATCCGGTCACGTCGCTCGACCCGCCACGCCGATGGCTGGGATACCTGACGATCGGAATCTTCGTCGTCTGCTTCATACCCAACCCCATCCGGTGGGTTGCTCCCTAGTAGCAAGCGGATCCATTCCCCGCAGCACGCTCCAGCTTCATTTTGCGTGACACGCACGATCGCGCCTCTCAGGAATCAAATGGCCGCAAGACGCTCCAGAAAATCCAAACCTCGAAAAAAAATCGCGATCTACAAGGGGAAACGTAATCAAACCCGGATGGCGAAGGGTCGGCGGCGCGGACCTTCGGTCCGTCCCTGGCATGTCGCAGGTATCCTGGTTGCCGCATCGGTCGCCGTAGGCGTGTTCCTCTGGCGACCCCCGGCACATCGCACGGACGACCTGCACCCACCCGTTTCGACCGTGGCCAATACCTGGCGGGCGGGACCGGGTGATATCGCCGCATTCTCAGACACGATGTCGCTGAGATCAATCGACATCCTGGCCGGGCTTGGCGTACCTACAGAGAACATCAGGGTTCGGCGCTTACCCGAGCACCGAAACAGCGCGATGCGCTGGGAACTCGCATCCAACATCCCGGAGGACATCCCCCTCGTGGTGTCGAACCTCTGGCTGACACGACTCGCAAAGCGGCTCGGGGGATCCATCATAGAGGGCCGGGAGAATCTGAAGGGTGCCCAACTCTCGCTCCTGGTTGGGCTCGATGACCAGCGTACAAACCTGATCACGCTTCGGCGAAGCCCATATGTGGAGCGGACACGGGGTCGCATCGCTCTTATCATCGATGACTGTGGATACCAGCAGAGAGCGTTGTTGGAAGCGTTCTGCGCACTTCCCGTACCGGTCACGGTATCGATCTTTCCCGGTGAGCGGGAAACCAGCTGGATGGCCAGACGCGCGACGAACGGGGGACACGAGGTCATGGTTCATCTGCCAATGGAGCCAATCGACTATCCGAAGCGGGATCCTGGCCAGGGAGCCGTCTTCGCTCACTACGACTACAAGAGGATCCGGACCGTCACCCGGGCAGCGATCGAAGCGGTACCGGGAGCAAAAGGTCTGAACAACCACATGGGCTCACGCGTAACGGAAGATCGCCGGGTTATCGGTTACGTACTCGACGAGATCAAGGCGCAGGACCTCTACTTCGTGGACAGCGTGACCAGCCCCCACTCCATCGCATACAACGTGTCCTTGGAGAGGGGCATCCCGGCAGGCAGAAACACCCAGTTCCTTGACCTGTCAGATGAATCCGAGCGGATAGCCGAAAGCTTGCGGTCACTGTCTATGAAAGCGCGCCAGCACGGCACGGCCATCGGTATCGCACACGCAAAGGCAACCACGCTTGCGACGCTTCAGGATATCATCCCCCGGCTTCGGTCCGAAGGCTTCGAGTTCGTGACCGTCTCCCAGGCGATTCGCTGACGTGACACGAGCACGGCTTGCGATTGTCTCATTGATCCTTCTACTCTCGACCACGCCGATCTGGACGGACGACACCACGATCCGTTTCGGGTTCCCAACCTGGGCGTTGGGCGTATGGATCGGGGCAATCGTCTACGCCCTCTGCGTTTCTTGGCTGCTCGAAAGATACTGGGAGCACGTCGCTGATCCTCACAACAGGAGCGAGACGTGAAGGTCGAGATCAAACTCTGGCATCGGGCCGCCCTTTTGGGTCTCCTGTGTGTTGGGGCCATCGTATACATCGCGTCGACGGCCCGGGACGAGACGCACTTGGCGAAGTCGGCCCTCAGAACGCCCCGAAATGAAACGGAGGCCGCCTACTTCCACGCGGTCACATCCGGCTTACGAATACTGGGTTTCACACCAGACGAACCAGGCACGATTGTCATCCAGTCCCAGTCGATCTACCAAGCCAGGTCGGCTTTCCTGCTGATGGCCTACACCTTTTTACAGAAGGTCTACAACGATCCGGCTTGCGATACCATAAAGACCATTAGAATCTATCCGTATGCCTATCTCTCGCGCGAGGACGGGTCACAGACACTCGGACCGTTTGCTGAGCTCGTTCTCCCCAGAGAAGGCGCAGACGAGATTGACTGGACACCGGAATTCCCCGATCTGATTCGCTTCCGCCACACACTCGTACGACACGGGTCACTCAAATTCGATCCGAGGAGCCTGCCCTGACGTGCCGGGTACCGAACCTCCTGAATCGAATCAGGCCTGACCTTGTCTGATCGGAGCCTTGCCCCGCTCCTGGGGCCGACGGGAACGGCCTTCCTGGTCATCTACCTGGCATCTCTTCTCTTCGTCGGCTGGGCAGGTCGCCGTGCGCGCAAAGAAGACACTCTCGCTGACTTCTACCTCGGGGGACGCGGACTCGGGACGCTGGTTCTCTTCCTCACACTCTACGCAACACAATACAGTGGAAACACACTCATCGGCTACGCTGGCGTCGCCTACCGGTCGGGCTTCGCGTTCCTCGTGTCCGTCGTATTCATGATGTCCATCGTAGGAGCCTACCTGCTCTTTGCCCCGCGCCTTCAGGTGCTCGCCCTTCGTCACCGGTTCCTCACGCTGGGCGATTACCTGCAGCATCGGTATGGCGACCGCCGACTCACCATCTTGGCCACCATCCTGGCCACTTGGGCACTGGCAAACTACATCCTGTCCAACCTGAAGGCGATCGGCTTCATCGTGGAGACGACAACGGGCGGCCGCATCCCGTTCGTCCACGGCGTTCTTCTGCTGTCTCTGATCATGGTCGCTTACGAAACACTTGGTGGATTTCGAAGTGTTGCGTGGACGGATGCGATACAGGGCATCCTGCTCCTGGCGGGCTGTATCGTGATCTTTGTCGCCATTCAGATGACCTATGGTGGCCTGGCCGAAGCCGCGGCAATCCTGGCCGTTCGCACACCGGGGCATATCCAGCCGCCCGATGCCTCCGGTCTGCGAACCTGGGTCAGCACGCTCGCCATCATCTTCCTTGGCGTACCCTTCTACCCACAGGCCATCCAGCGCATCTACGCTGCAAAGAGCGCTGCCAGCCTTCGGAGCGCCTTCCAGGTCATGGTCTTCATGCCCCTGGTCACGACGTTCTTTATCTTCTACATCGGTATCATAGCGGCCGCACACACGCCGGGTCTGGACCGCGTAGCCAGTGAAACCGTAGCACTCCGACTTCTGAACACACTCGGCCAGAACATACCATCGCTCAGCTGGATGCTCGTCCTCTTCGTCGCAGCCGTGGTTGCCGCGATCATGTCTACGGTCGATTCTGCGCTCCTCGCCATTTCCTCGATCGTCACTCAGGACATCTACCGACCGTCCCATCCAGAGGCCTCGCAGGAACGTCTGATCACTGTCGGTAAGCTCTCGTCGTGGGCAATCATGGCGTGTGCCGCCCTGCTCGCTATTATTCTCCCTCAGACCATCTGGCGCCTCACCGAAATCAAACTGGAGCTCCTCTGCCAGGTGGCCCCTGCGATTTTCCTCGGCATCCACCTCCCGACCCTCTCCCGTCGTCCGATCCTCACGGGAATGCTTGCCGGGACCGCTCTTACCCTGTCCCTTATGACCGCCAGCTGGCTGGGAGCTGATATCTCCGCCAAGCCTTGGGGCATCCACGCCGGCATCTGGGGATGCACCCTCAATTTCCTCATGGTTGCCCTTTTGCATCGCTTCCCTGCCAGAACCCACCCCACCAAACGAGGTATCCGACACAACCTCCCACACCCCCAATAGAATAGAAAACGCCCTCCCGATCCACAGATCAAGAGGGCGCCTTCAAGTCTCTCCTACCTCACTACTCACGACCGATATCACTTACTCGCATCCACCTCCGCACTGACTCCCTCCACCCCGGTCTCGACCGCGACACTATCTCCCTCAGCCTCTTCCACGGGTTTTGGCTTCTCTCCCCAATACGTTGCTCGGGGATACATCATATGCATCACACTTTCACTCGTCAGGTAGACACCGTCGACACCGTCGGCTCGTACGTAGTTATGCGACCAATCCGAAGTTGAACGACCAAAGACCACGTGAATCATCTCACCGCCGGCGGCGTCCCACAGCTTGACGTGTGTCCCCGTGCTGTCATCGACCGAGTATTTCGACCATTTCTCCTGGTTCGTGGAAATCAACGTCTCCCGTTTCACCTTCATCGCTTTGTCGAAAAACGTGTCCATCCGGTTCGGACGCATCGTCAGCGTATCGTGTCCTGCGATCGCCCAGGTCTCGGCGCTTCGCTCGATCTTGAGCGTATCATCCTTCGTCCAGAGTTCGATCGTCTGAATCTTACCCGGATCTTCAGGAAACACCGCATCGGACTGGGTCTGCAAACCACTCTGTTGCATCTGAGTGACCAGATACAGAGCGATCAGGACACCGAGCGCGACGGCAATCCACTTCAGATTACCCATAGAGCTCCTCCAATCGCCTTGTCCGGTTCGTCTCCATACG
>CAYYGZ010000260.1:0-6096 GCA_964471275.1 uncultured bacterium
AAGATCAAGTTGTCCAGGGCCTGATCGGCCACCAGAGGTTTCAGGCGACCGTTCTCCTATTCAAGCTCCTTCAGACGATGGACCTGGGCCACTTCCTTGCCGCCGTAATCTTCGTTTCCATACGCGCCGTGGCCGACTCGCGTTCGGGATGCACCCCAAGAATTTGCGCTCCCGAGGTCTTCTGATCGACGGCGGCGAGCGCGCTGCCGTATACGCGAGGCGAGGCGGACTCGACGCCTTCCGATCGAGTAAGGACCCCGTTCACTCGTGTCAAATCGTCAATCGTCGCGTCATAGTCGTCGAGCATCGAGCTCTCTTTGACGATATCGTCGTTTGTAAAATCCGACCCAATCCACGGCCCCATCATCATCGAGGGAGGTACCTTCATCACCTTGTTAATCTTCGGGAAGTAGTTCCACATCTCCGTATCGACACGGAGCGTCGTAATACCGGCATCCTTCTTGGGCCCGATAATCGTGATAAAGGTGGAATCCATCCCCTCGGACCAGAGCTTCAGCTGCATACTGCACTCCCTCTCACGCCGAACGACCGACATCTCGAGCTCGGCTTAGCTTGTCTTCGCGCGGTAGAGCTCGTCGATCGGACGTGTTTCGTCCGCCCCTGCAGACGAAGAAGGAACAGACGCCGCGCACAGGAAGCCGAGTCCGGTGAGGATCGTGACGAACACCGATCGAACACGACGTAGTGCATTACATCGGAAGAGAGTCATCTATCGATCTCCGCACCATTGGCTTTGCGAGTCTCGTGCAGATACAGGTCCAGACATCGTTACCTCGTCCCCAAGATATTTGCTCGGGATGGGCTCAAAGAGATGATTCCCATTATGGACCGCTTAGGTCGGGTTCTCGGGGGGGCGCTCGAACTGACCGCCGCCTACTCGTTTCGCAGCGATCAATGCTCGAATCGAGCGACCTCCTCACCCTCCCTTACGACCGACACGCTGATTGAATTTTCCGTCTCCATCCCCTCCCACGACAGCGCTCCCCCACCGTTCTCCTGCAGCAGGATCGTCGCTCGTCCCACGGTTGTCCCCATCACCAGTCCGTATCCACCGCCAATCGACTCGGCTTTCTCGATCGTTGCGGTCGCCGCGTCCCCCGACCGATACGGACGGATCACGGTCACAAAGGTCTGCGACTCCACCTTCTCTTCGGGTGTGTTGGTGAGATGATACTCCACAAGCTTGATCCGTGGTCTCGGCGGCGTGTCGAACCTGTCCGTCTGCGACATCGACAGATTCTGAGGCCACAGAAAGTCGACGTCACAGGCCGCCTTCCCGGCAACCACCCGTGCGCTAGAACCGTCCAGCACCATCTCTGTCGGGGCGTGCAGCCGCCATTCGAACGAGGAGGGGGCCGGTGCCTTGACCACATCGTAGACGACGATCACGTCAGGCTTCAGGAACAGAATCCGTCTGGTGAACCGGTCGAGCTTCCCCTCGTATGCCTGCCCGGCTTCTCCCTCGACATAATCGATCATCTCGGATGTGTGGAAGCCCGTCACCTCACCAATCGCATCCGCGGTCCGCTTTCCCTGGCCTTCACCGTCGACCGTGATACTGTTGACCGACTTCGTGTGCCACATCCACTCCTTGTGATGTTCGCTCCCGTAGCTGTCACGTCGACCTGTCCGGATGAGCAGACGCTCGCCGAACGCATACAGCAGGAACGCGTTGTTGGAGTCGTATCCGTGGCTCTGTGTACCAAAGGGGCTACTCTTGAACACGACCTCGACGTTATCCTTCGCATCCAGCAGATTCGTGTTCAGATACGCCTGACCGACGCCCTTGAACAGACGCGACGAGGGGAGGTCATCCGGCGCCTGCGGTTCCGCCTTCGGCAGTGCACCACGGATGTAGTCGACGTAGCCGTGCGGACGGTCCTCCTTCTCGTGGACATCCACATACCACTGCCAGTGTGGATTCCCGGCTTGCGCAGCCAGAATCCGAACCAGGTTCACGTTGTCCTCAGATTCCCGGTGTGCGGTCAGATCGCCGAACCCGCCGCCGACCGTACCCGGTGGCTGCAGATACATCGCGTAATAGCCGACCTTCGAGTAATATGGCTTGTCGAACGCGTTGATCCCCGTTGCGGCGCGCATAATGTCCGCCCACCACGTAAAGCGATGCTGATAGCTGTTCCAGTAGGCGGTGCCTTCGTGCCAGCCCCCATCATCGTCATTCCACACAGGATAGGTATTGGCGAACACGTTCATCGCGAACCAGATCCACTCCTCAGCGCCTTCGACCTCCCCGAGGAACGTGATGCCGATCTCGCCCAGAAAATGCCATGCTCGGTTTGCGTGACTGCCGAACGGCCGCCAGAGATGACCTGGATTCAGATGGTCATTCATTTCGTCGCCTCGAATCTTCATCAGACGACGGCAGACGTCTCGCTCTTCTTCGCTCAGGTAGTCATACAGATAGGTGTAGGTGCGGCAGAAAAAGTAGTTGTAGGGCATCCCGGCTTCGTCATTGTAGCGATACCCGGCGGCTCCTTTCGGATCCCACTCGGCACACGCCAGCAGAATGCGCTTCGATTCAGCGGCATAGGCCTCGTTTCCATCAAGCTGCCACGTAAAGGCCAGCGTCGCTGCGCCATTCAAAACCTTCTGCGTGTAGCGTCTGTTTCCCCACCAGACTTCACGCCACTGGTCGCTTCCCCGCACCATATCGTCGTCATACAGCAGTGGCTCCTCGACCGACAGCTGCTCTGCAAGCAGTTCATCACACTCTTTGATCAAGACAGCATAGTGTCTGCTCAGATCACCATTCTTTCGTACCCTCAGATCCGCCATATCCTCCGGTCTGATGAACAGACGGGGATGTGACTTTGGGATCCGATCCATCAGCTCTGCCTTCGGCGGCAGCGGCATCTCGACAGCTCCCTCCGCTATAGAGAAGGATCGTGCCTGGCTCCAATCGGACTGCCCTTCGGAAGTGCTGAACAGAAAACGCCAGAAATACGGCCCTGGATCGAGCGTTTCTGTGGGTGTGTGCACATTGAAGACGATATCCTTCGCCTCGTATACCGGCGCTGAGAAACTGTCCGCCGCGGCAATCTGAATCTGATAGGTGACGGCGTCCTCCTGTGGGCGCCACGACAGATTTGGCGGGTTCATCGCACACGCTTCGTCTCTCCCGGGTCTGAACCCCCAGCGTCCGGGTTCTCCTTCACGCTCGTCGACCGGCCCTGCGTGCGCCATCCCTACGAACACGAAGAGCAACATCGAAACCACCATCATCGTGCCATCTATCCCTGTCATCTGTGTGTTCTCCTGTAGATCCTGGGCCTACTTGACACTACCCATCACGACGAGTATGTTCCGCGCGCAATGACCACGATCGATCGCCAAAAAGTCGTCTTGAAAGCCGACGACATCCGGGAACACCCGAAGGATGTGCTTCCACTCGGATGGTCACGGTTCATCGACTACATTGCCGATGCCGATGTTACGGCTGCGCTCGGCCTGATCGGCAACTCCCTGGCCGGCCCGTCAACCGCCTACGTGAGTCGGCTGACCGACCTGGCAGCCGACAGTCGTTTCGAATTCTGGAACCACGGGTTCGACCACGTGCTGAATCACAAGCGGGAAGACGGATCGCGTTACTCCGAATTCCACAATACCTCCTTCGAGCACCAGCATCATCATCTGAGCGAGACACAGCGTCTTGCGAAGGATCGACTCGGGCTAACGCTCACCACCTTCGGTGCTCCCGGAAACCACATCGACGACAACACGCTGCCCGCTGTTGACGAAGATCCCGACCTGACCACGTGGTTGTATGGTGACCCGCGCTCCAAGAAACGGATACTTGAGCGGACGATCAACGTCGAACATCCAGTGCATCATCCCGATTTCGAAGCCTTCAGCGCATCCTACCGCGCAGATATCCCCCTGATGACCCTCCAACTGCATCCGAGCGGGTGGGACGACCGCAAATTCGAAAACTTCCGCTCCATCGTGTCCTTCTTGAAGGAACACGATTGTCTCTTCATCAACCCGCATTTCGTTGTCTAGGTGGTTCGAGTGGACAGCATACCCTCACAAACCGTCGTAGAGCAATTCAGGAATAAGAGATACCCCGATCTCCTTCCCACCCCCGACCCCCGACATCCCATACGCCCGGGTATCCGGTGTCGGGTGTGGGGGATGGAAGAAAGCCACACGCTTTGATCTCCTTTACGGCCATCGGTACTTCGCGCGATGTCGGTGATTCAGCCTATCTGATTCAGGCAGACGGTACGTCTGTACTCCTTGACGCAGGTGTTCACCCTCGCAGGGAGGGTGTTGACAGTCTGCCGGACTACGGCCTCATCAGGGATGTCGAGATCGAGGCCATCCTGGTCTCGCACTGCCATCTCGACCATCTGGGGTCGCTCCCGGTAGCCCTCAGCTACTTCCCGCACGCGCGGGTGATGATGACCGATGCTTCGGCCAGCCTTGCCCCGATCCTCCTGAAGCAGACGGTCCGGGTAATGGAACGCATCCGGGACGAGGAAGGCATCGCCGAGTATCCGCTCTATACCAAGACCGATGTCGAAGCGATGTCTTACATCTTCCAAGGATTCCGAACGGATCGCAGTTTCCCGATCTACAGCGAACAGGCGGAAGGCGGGGCGGATTTCCAGGCACGGTTCTACGATGCGGGTCACATCCTGGGTGCTGCCGGTATCTACCTGGAGACGCCGTCGGGCAACGTGTTCTACACGGGGGACACGACCGCACACGATCAGGAAATCATCCCGAAAGCGGAGTATCCGGAAGGCAGGGCGGATGTGCTGATCTCCGAGTGCACTCTCGGAGCGGATGAGCAGTCGGAGCATCGAACGCGAAGGCAGGAGAAGGAGCGATTCGCCACGGCCGTGACCACGGTGGTCGATCGCGGAGGGAGTGTCCTCATCCCCGCCTTCTCGCTCGGCAGGACGCAGGAAATGCTAGCGATGGTCCACGCGATGCGGGAACGGGGCACCATCCCGGATGTGGAGATCTATACGGCCGGAATGGGGGAAGTGCTGTCGGAAGTCTACGACCGGACGGCGACAAGAACGCGGCGAATGGACCCGGAGATGCGTCTGCGTGATCTCGACATCAGACCCTTACCGAGAGACGTAACCAAAGGCGCCCACCTGAAGCGACCGAGCATCATCATCGTTTCCTCCGGAATGATGGCCGAACACACAATGTCCTTCCAGATGGCAGAGAAGATGCTCCCCTACGATCACCACGGGATCTTCTTCGTCGGCTACATCGACCCGGCGATGCCGGGCCATCGCGTTGTGGCCTCTCACAAGGGGCAGATCCTCAGGATGACGGAAGCTGGCAGATCGATACCCGTCGCCTGTCGGGTCGAGCGTTTCCACTTCTCCGCTCACTCTAATCGTAGACAGCTGATGGGAATGATCGAGGATCTGAAGCCTCGCTGGACCCTCCTCGTGCACGGCGAACTCGAAGCCGCAGAGTGGTTCAGACGCGAGATCCGTCAGCGCGCGATCCCAACGGAGGTCATCATCCCGGAGGAGCAAAAAGAAATCCTCCTGTCTATACAGGAGGATTAGGGCACATCACTAGATGCATCGGCAGTTGCTCAGACGGAGGACCGCGTCACCGGTCGCCCTGCCTGCGCGCCGGAGCTTCCTGCGAAGGTGCGAGTGACCTCGTATCCAATCACTGTTCGGTTGCACGTACGCCAACAGATAGTCAGGTCGTATCGAAAGCCCGCCCCGAGCGAGAGCCGAGGGGGCAATCAGTTACGGAATATCGTCAGGAGTGACGTGTTTCGCGTGGCGATGACCGGTTTCTGGATCACCGAAACTTGACGCAATATCAGGCACCGACGGATTATCTTTTCGACTTCAGTATGTGTACCGCGGCACCGGGCCGTGAAGACGTGTCGTTGTTGCCCTAGGGTTGCCACCCCAGGCTAATGATCAGTCGCCCCATCCGAGGCTCAAGCGGGCTCTCACCTAGTGTTCCCTGTGTGCTTCGCGGCAACACGCCTTTGTCTCGCTCTGCCCCTTCGTAGTGGTCCCCCCAAAGCGAGATGTTTTCAAGCTGCCATTAGAGTTGATTGAT
>CAYYGZ010000261.1:0-6060 GCA_964471275.1 uncultured bacterium
TGGCGTTCAGACGCCGATTCTTGTCGGGGCCAAGCTCGCGGGAAAGGTCGGCAAAACAGGTATTGGTGCGCTAAATGTTCTCACGGAAGAGGCCTCTTTGCTGAGCGACGGCGACACCCTCCGAGTTTTTAAGAAAAATTACTCTGTTGCACGTGTACGACGAGATGTGATGCAAAAATCCGCTGTGGGGATGATGTTGGTAAACAAACAATCGGCAGACGGAAAAGGAGGCTGGGCCGCATATAACCGCTCAGCAGGCGTAGACTTCACCTGGGGCCGCAGTCGCAGCAACTTGACTCTGACTGGTTTTTTTGCTCGGACTTGTGATTCGGTTGAAAACATCGTCGGAGATGCGGGTTACCTGGATCTGAGGTACTCAGGGAAGAAATTGAACTATCGTGCGAAATTTCTTCAGCTGGATAGTGGGTTCAGCCCTTCGGTGGGATTTGTAAATCGTCGGGGTGATTTGGCAGGACTACGCCGCTACAACGTCGATTCGTGGACTCGATTCACGCTCGGATGGGGAGACCTTTACACGGGGCCAGTAATGCAGGCATTTACAGACCTAAATGACGATCTGAAGTTTCTTTCTGTCAGATGGAGAGGTTTCTGGAAGCTCAGAAGCGGAGATTGGTCACAGGTCCCACGGGGTTTATACTGAAGACACTGTAAATGCGTCATTCTCCCCATCAAGAAAGCATTCGGAAATAACGATACCGCAGGGCACTTATAAATTCACGACGATGGAAATTGGGCCGAACTTTAGCCAAAAACGCAAACTTGCCAGCGATATCATGCTGAAGCTTGGGAGTTACTACACGGGAAGGAAGTATTCTCTGATCGCAAAGAGCCGTTTCAGCCCCTTGGGCCGCTTTCTGGTCCAAGCGGATATCAACGCTAATTGGATCCAGTTACCTGGGGCCAATTTCAACATCACAACCGTGTCTGCGAGGGGTCTCTACTCATTTAATACAGACTTCTTCATCAAGTTATTTGCCCAATGGAACAATGACAAGGAAACTGCCGGGATCAATTTCCTCCTGAATTATCGGTACAAACCAGGAAGTGACTTATTCCTCGTCTACGACAACGGGTTCACCGCAAATGATCGACTTCGCCAGAAAAACAGGACGATTCTTTTGAAACTAGCACACTTATTCCCATTATGAGATATTAATTGCGGCAATTATTCACACGGAAAAGTATCTCATTTGAGACCCAGAAGAAGACAACGCTATGATCGAAGGGCGAGCGCACCAACTCGGGATTCTCTTGGTCTCGGCCGTTCTGGTTTCCGCAACGCTGGCCACATTCTTTCCGCGAGTAAAGACTGTCTCTGGTGTAGTGAGTAATTCGTCGGGTTCAGCCGTGCCGGGAGCCATTGTCCGCGTCAAGGCTACCGGCACCTCCACTTTGACGGATGCCGATGGTCGTTTCACGCTCGAAGGCTTTGATCCAGCGATTCGCGTGCGAGTCACCTCCTGGCAGGAGGGGAGCTGTATTAGCGGTGTAGACGCTTGGCCCTGGACCCGGACCGTCAGGCTTGTGCTCCAGCCGTATCTCAAGTCGGACCGGACGGATTACGATTGGCAGCCGCCGACAACTCCGACGCGTTCGGTAGCGACAACCTGGCTCAAGCGGAGAAGTCTTGACGTCGCGGCGGCGGTTTCAGTTGATGGGCTCTACAGACCGTTGGCCGACTGGTTCGAGCTGGGTTGCCGGGACTGCCATTCCACAATCTACGGCGAATGGAATCAGAGTGCGCACGCCCAGGGCGTGAATAACATACGTTTCATGACGATGTACAATGGCACGAGTATCGATGGCAGCCAGTCGCCTCCCACCCGCTTCGTGACCAGGCGGGACTACGGTCGCGTCTCAATCCCGCCAGATCCGAATCGGTCGTATTTCGGTCCTGGTTACAAGCTCGACTTTCCATCGAACCCTGGCAACTGTGCGACTTGCCATCTCCCAACGTTGAAGGCAAAGAGCTCGCCGTATGCAGACTCCAATCACGCATCCGGCCTGGACTCCCAAGGGACGCATTGCGATTTCTGCCACAAGATTTCCAATGTCGTGCTGGAGCCAAAGACAGGAGCGCCATATGACAATAGACCAGGGATGTTAAGCATTGAGCTTACGCGGCCAGGCGTGGGCACAGACATCTTTTTCGGCCCTTATGACGACGTCGACTTCGGTCGTGATACATATCTTCCTTTAATTCAGGAGAGCGAAATTTGTGCGCCCTGTCATTCGGCAAGTTTCTGGCGTGTACCTATTTATGAGTCGTTCACCGAGTGGCAAGCCAGCACCTATTCGGCTGAAGGACAGACCTGCCAGACCTGTCATATGAGACCGGATGGCATTACCACGAACTTCGCACCGAGGCGTGGCGGCGTAGAGCGCGATCCTGATGACATTGCCACACACGCTTTCCCGGGCGCGAGCTCTAAAGCTCTGCTACAGGAGGCAGCAGAACTGGCCGTCAACACGACGCAAGCAAATGGCCAACTCGTAGTGGATGTGAGCGTTACGAATTCCAGGGCAGGCCATCATCTCCCAACAGGATCGCCGCTGCGGCAAATTTTCCTGGTTCTAACTGCGATCGATGAGCAAGGGCAAATGTTGCCGCTCGTAACCGGTCCTATGCTGCCTGATTGGGCTGGCGATCTAGAGGGTTTTCCGGGTGTTTACTTTGCGAAAATTCTCCAGCAAATCTGGACTGGCGAAATGCCGACAGCTTCCTATTGGACCCCTACACGCCTCGTCGAGGATACCCGTCTGCCTGCCCGCGTTACCCGTTCTGCGCGCTTCACATTCATCTCGCCTCGCCTCGGCGGAACGACCATTTCAGCGCGTCTCATCTACCGGCGTGCCTACTATAGGCTTATGCAGCAGAAGAATTGGGACGTGGCCGACATCTTGATGGAAAATGAAGTGGTGAGCCTGGCTGATAGTGATTTTGGGAGGGAGTATTTGCAATGAGAATTCTTTTTGTATGCGCTGCTATCTCCATCACTTTTCTTTCGCAATCCTTTGCTCAAACCGTGGTTTTTCAGGATGATTTCGAGGATGGCAACGTGTCGGGTTGGGACCGCGATAGTGGATGGAAAGTGATAGTAGAAGGCACGAATCATGTATTTGAGGGCATTGGCCATGAATGGGCTACACCGAGAATGGAGCCACTAGGTAACGCATTCTTTGAAGCAGATTTCAAACTGGTTCAGGGAGCTTACCATTTTAATGTACTCTTTGATTCCGGTCGGTATTTTTTCCCGATTCACCCAACATTTGTCGAATTCTTCATTGATTCTGATGAAGATCCGATTAGTGAGATAAACCTGAATGTCGGTGAAGGGGTGTGGCACCACCTTGAGGTGACTCTACAGAATCAGCGTATGCAGTTTTTCCTTGATGAATCCTTGCTGTTTGAATACGACGATCCCTTTCGTTCAGTTCTGAGGGGAAAACCTGGTTTTGAAAGTATCGGCAGTGTTCTCATCGACAATGTTCTTATTAGCAGTGAAGCGGACGATTTGGATGTTGGTTCTGAGATTGCCTCTAACAGCCAACCTCGCGAACGCGCCCCTGGTCCCTTGGGCGAATTCTCGTGGGTGCGTACCGGCGGGCCGCTCGGCGGTCTTGGCTATGACATCAAAATGCGTCCAGATAATCCAGATTTCATGTTTGTGACAGACGCGTCAGCGGGTGCACACATCAGCACTGATGGCGGGCGGACCTGGCTTCCGAGCAACGCGGGTATCGAGGAACGTACCGGCGAGTCAGGTGACGCGATCCCTGTTTTCAGCCTGACTGTTGATCCGAACAATCACGACATTGTCTGGCTGGGACTTTCAGGTGTAGCAGCTATTTACCGATCTGAGGACGGCGGCCAGACGTGGACAAATCGTACACGTGGCATTGTTGAAACCGAAAGTCTTACGATCCGCAATATTACAGTTGAGCCTGGCAACTCAAGCGTAGTCTATGCGTCGGGAGAAATCGACAGCTGGGTGTGGGCTGGCGAGCCCCTTACGGGCAAGGAATTTGATCTTGTCAAGGGCGTTATCTACAAGTCAGCTGATGCCGGTATTAGCTGGAACGCTATTTGGCGTGGAGACAATCTAGCCCGCTACTTGTTGATCGACCCGAGCAATGTGAACACGCTTTACGTTTCGACTGGGATCTTCGATCGGGAAGCTGCTAACTCCAACCCGTTAACCAATTCGCCTGGCGGTGTTGGAGTTTTGAAGTCTACCGATGCTGGCCAGACGTGGCAGCAAATCAACGCTGGACTGAGAAACCTGTATGTTGGCAGTTTGTCCATGCACCCAGAGAACTCGCAGATTCTCCTCGCGGGTGCCGGGAATAATGCCTACGCTGCCAGCGGTGGTATCTATCGCACATCGAACGGTGGGTCAACCTGGAATTATATCGACGGTTCACAAATCCAGTCCGTTGAGTTTGCACTCGTGAATCCGAATGTGGCATACGCGGCTGGATATTCTGAGTTCTATCGGAGCGAAGACGCTGGCCGAACGTGGAGAGCCTTTCAGGGATGGGGTCCACGGGGTGTGAGCCCTGGCTTTCCAATCGATATGCAAGTGGATCCTCGTGACCCTGTGCGGATATTTATCAACAATTATGGTGGAGGAAACTTCCTGTCGGAAGACGGAGGTAGCAGTTGGTCCTCAGCCAGCACCGGCTATACCGGAGCCCACATCCTAGATGTTGCTGTCAATCCACATTATCCACAGGTAGTGTATGCAAATGGGCGAAGTGGGCCCTTCAGGAGCGACGACGGGGGACGTAGTTGGGAAGGGATTAACCCAATTCATGTTCGTCCGATAGCTGAGGGAGCGCGAATCACGATTGATCCTTCCTCTCCGAGTCACGTGCTGATGTCCTCTGCTCATTGGGGGTGGACTTACGAAAGTGTGAATGGCGGGTTGACGTGGTCTCTCGTGACAAATTATGAGGAAGAATTAGGGAATCTGCGCTGGCCCAACACCAATCAGAAGTTTCAGGGATTCCAGGCGATTACCTTCGCGCCAACGCAGCCGGAAAAAGTCTATGGTGGGTTTGGTGTGCAGAGATGTGCCAAAGGTGCTGACCCAGATCTATGTAGCACACCTCCCATTGTGAGTATCCTCACCTCAACAGATGGCGGGCATACGTGGAGGCGCCACGAGGACACCGCCGTGGACGGTTTGACAGTTGCTGAGATCGTAGTCGATCCGACTGACGCTGATGTGGCGTGGGTGGCCACCGTGGGCGGGGGCGTTTTTCGCTCAGTAGATGGGGGTGACACTTGGGAGAGGGCGTCCGACGGCCTGACGAACGCGATGGTAATGAGCCTGGCAGGCGACCCTAACAATCCCGCCGTCTTGTACGCAGGAACGAATAACTCTGGCCTGTTTAAGACCGACGATGGGGGAGTCTCCTGGAGGGCGAGCAGCGTGGGCATGGAGCCGGAAGAGTGGATTGGGACCATTGTAGTCGACCCGCGACGGCCAGATGTTGTTTACGCAGGGAGCTTAACAAGCGGTCTGTACGTAAGTGAAGATGCCGGTGCCACGTGGCACCGGCACAACGATGGGCTGCAAATGAGAGCAATCGAGACACTTGATATCGCGACCGATGGCGATGTACTCTATGCAGGAACGAGCGGCGGCGGCGTGTTCAGATTGGGAGACCTTGACCTGACGCGACGCAGTTGCGGACCCGATTTTGATTGCGATGGCGAAGTTGGGTTCAAGGACTTCCTGGATTTTGCTGAGGCCTTCGGCAAAGCTGACCCCTTATTCGATCTGGATGGTAGTGGAATGGTGGATTTCCCAGATTTCATACAGTTCGCGGAGAGCTTTGGTCAAGTTACGCAGGGGTCGTCTTGAAAGATTTCAGAAGCAGTCAGCAATGTGACACCAACTCCTTAAGAGGCTTCTCGAATATAATACCCAGCAGACATCGGGCCGTGTTCAGAGGGCGGTAGGAAACTATCCAATTACGAATAAAATCCACACTCGGCCTCATTCTCCCCTCGACTTCTCACCCAGATAC
>CAYYGZ010000262.1:0-6028 GCA_964471275.1 uncultured bacterium
AACACTCGACCACCCAGATCCCTGACTCCGTCACATCCCAGTTGACATAGCCGCAGACCTCACCATCCCTCTCGATGCCCACGTTGGGGAACACGGATCGGTATCTGGCTGGCCCCGTGGACCAGTAGGCTTCATCTCTCTGTTCTGTCCCGGTATAAACCATGGAACAGTTGGCGTGAACCCGCCGAACGGCATCAAGATCTTCTGCAAGCTTCAGTGGTCGGCATTCGACAGGATCGACATCCTTCGCATCGTTGAGGTCGATCTCGAAAACAGCGATCGGGATCGGAGTCCATCCTCGCGCAGCGTAGTACGATGTACCGATGATCGTGAAGAGAAGGCCAATGTCGTAGCCAACCTCCTCGAGATATGCCTCGGTATTTGCCAGAAGCCCGGACGCGATCCCCTGTCCTCGGTGATCCGGGTGCGTCAGAAGACTGCCGATCCCCCCTGCCGTGACCACTTGACCCCGGACGGAGAGCTTTCGGTCCCAAACCCGCAGATGGCCCACGATCTGACCATCGACCAGAGCCACGCGAGTTTGCCCAGGCCTGTAGGTAGGGTCCTCCCTGACATAGCTTCTGTATCGATCCGGCGCACCATCCTGCCTAGGGCGAAAAGCAAGATGCTGAAGCGCGATGCACGCCTCAAGCTCATCATCACTCGCCGCTCTATACTCAACCAAACCGGCTACCCAACCGGTGCGAGCCAGCCGCCATCGACAGGCAACGCAACACCCGTGATCCACTCGGCATCATCCGAAGCGAGGAACACGCAAGCCCGACCGACATCGCGGGGTATGCCCAACCGGGGAAGGGGTGTCTTGTGCAGACACCCCTGAATCTCCTCTTCTGTCAGGTAGTCCTGTATCGGTGTCTCGATGTAGCCCGGACATACCGCATTCACCGTAACGCCGTATTTTCCAACCTCACAGGCCGTGTCCTTCGTCAGATTCACGACAGCGGCCTTGGCCGGTGCGTAGGCGGGTCCCGCGCCGCCGTGGAAGGCGTGCACCGACCCAATGTTGATGATTCGACCTGCGTCTGACTTGATCAGATGCGGAACCGCAAACTTGGTTCCGAGAAACACGCCACGCAGGTTGATACCTGTTACCCGGTCCCAGTCGGCCACCGACAGCTCCTGACTCGTCGCAGGAATGTGAATGCCCGCATTGCTGACCAGAATATCGAGTCCCTCGAATGCTTCAACCGCCCTCTCAATCAGGTTCGTCACGTCCGTTTCACTCGATGTGTCGGTCTTGACGAACAAGCTCCTTGCCCCCAGAATCGCACATTCCTCTGCGGTGGTTGTGATCACATCCTGATCGTGATACTTCCCCTGCTTTGGTTCCTCCTGAACATCGGCCACGACGACATTTGCCCCCTCGTGTGCGAGCTCGATCGCGATGCCTCGGCCGACACCCGAACTTCCCCCTGTCACGATTGCTGTTCGATCCTTAAGCCGCATACTCCCTCCTCAAGTCTGAATATCTCGAGCTGAATCCAACAGCTTCTTCAGCGAATCTCCAAGAATGGCTTCCCGATCGTTTTCCGGGATGAAGTCACAGTGTAAGCGAAAGGCCTCGAGCGCCTGCTGGTAGGTCATGTAATTACGTACCACGGGGTAGTCTGACCCCCAGCAGAGCCGATCTGGACCAAAAGCATCGTAGAGACAACGGATAACATCGTGGGTCTCGTGGTAGGGGTAGTCCCATTTTCGTTCATTCATCGCATACGAGAAACCGGAAATTTTGACATAGACGTTCGGAGCGTCCGCCGATGCGCAGATCATTTTCATCCGCTCGCCGTCGCCCACACGCGATCCCGCCATGTGGTGGCAGAGAAAGGGAACATCAGGGAACCTTCCGGCAAGTTCTCGAACCACTGGCTGCAGATTCGCCCCAATCGCCAGACTGGCGATCAGCTTCATTTCTTGAGCCGTCTCGAAGAATCGTGTTCCTTCCTCCCCCAGATACCAGCTCCCGTCGTCATCGCCCTTCACATAGTGCGTAAAGCCCTTCATCGGGTAGGCAGCAGCAGCCCCTGCCAATCGATCAGCAGATCCAGATACCTGGTAGGACGGCCACCAACTGCAATCGACATCCGCAAACATATCGAGCCGGTCTGGGAACCGCTTAACGCAGCCTGCCCCATAGTCATTGTCATCCGGATTCCGTTCGATGCGAGCACAGACCAGGACGGCCCGATCGACTCCATTTCGGTCCATCTCGAACAGCAGCTGCTCAACCGTGCCTCTGCTCTCGTCATCCGGCACCCGCGGTTCGTACGGCCACCGCAGCCACGCGTGACAGTGTGAATCGATGATCATCAGGAGACCTTTCGCGTGAGACGTGAGGAAATGTAGTCTATGCGACCTGAAGCACGTGACTATACCCGTAAACTTCTTGTAGGCCACACAGGTTGTGCAGGACGTGTTGAGATCGAGAAGCCGGATTACGCATGAGTATTGTGGCTTGGCCGGATTCTCGATGCGCCCCGTATATGTTCGGGGCTACTCAAACACACGATGGCTATTGCGTCCAAGCTAGTATAGCCGTGTTGACGCTCCTCCAGCTTCTCGCCTGACGGCCTCGAACCGGCCCTTCTCAGGCGAGAATCCGTATTCCTCTCGGCTTCCGTCAGTCTTCACAACAGCGATACCCAGTACGTCACCCAGAATCGAGACTTCGCTAATCGATGACGCTTGTCTATCCTTGCGCGGCTCGATCACGGCGGCAAACCTCGCCGCTGCTCCCCGTCTTGTTACCATCATCATCGGAATCCGATCCAGTATCGATTCTCCCACTCCCGTCCCGACAGCGATTTCGCTTCCGGCCTGGCCGTCCATCAGGATGTCGACCGCATCCGAAGACACGTCGATCGTGACGCGACAGCCGTCATCAGTTGCTCCCTTCCTGATCCCATCCACAAGCTCGAAACCTTGCCCTTCGCCAAGCATGCCCTGAGTCGGCGCCGCATCGGAGGCAATTCCCTCACCCACATTGTGGTAGAGCCAATCAAATGTGTGTTCGCTTCCGGAGCGGTCCTCCAGCTGATCGACGACTACAGCATAATCGGGTCGTAGAACAAACATGCGACGATGCGACACACCCTCGTAGGCGGAATCGACACGCGCAACCGTAACTGCAAGGTTTTCGTTGTGTGCAAAGAACTCTCCAATACCCTCAACACCCTCCTGAGACTGGCGATCGACAAGAACCGTATTATGGCTTGTAGTCGAGCGATACCAGTTCCTGTGGATCGGGAGACGGTAAGCCTGGCTGCGGGCGCGCCCGGGGTCATAGCCCAACTCCTTTCCCATCGCGAAGTAGACGAAGGACAGTTTGTCGAAGTGCCCGTGGAACCCGCCAAAAGGGCCAAACGTAAGTACCGCACTCGAGGCCCCGCCGTCACCATTCACACGCAGAATGGCGTGCCCCGCTCCCTCTTTGAGCTCGCTCTCCTGCCTGCTCGTTCGAATGCCGGAAGGTGTCTGGTCTCGGCCGAGCAGAATCGAATCCCAGGTCGGCCCCTCAGGAAGTACAGCTAAGAACGCCGGATCCTTCCAATAGCTGTATGCCGTCTCGTATCGATGGCCCTGCGTTCCGGTCGTTAACGCGTCCCCGAATCGAGGTAGCGTACCATCGGCCATCACATAGTCCATTGCGACCGTATACATCGATTTGACAGTCGGATCCGTATACAGATCCATCCCGAGCCGTCGCCCCGTCTCAATGATCCGTTCAACTGCCCCCAGCGTGTAGAAATGGTAGCTCCAGGAGTTCTCATACCACATACCGCCCGGCAGGACGGACACATCCATCTGGTATCGATGACCATTCTCCGGATCTTCGATGGCCTGTCGGATCAGGTCATCATCTTCGAGAACGCCGCCGATCAGCATGAAAGCCGAGTTGTGATAGGTCTGCCAGTTGCTCTTCCCCGCCTTGTGTTTCGAGATGTTCTCGGCCAGTTCTCTGAGAAACGTGTGGATCGATTCGTGATCCCGTGTGCTGACCATACCGCTTTCGCGAATCAGATCGTATGTCTCAACAACCCGTTCTGTCCAACTCGCTTCATTGAGTGTCTGCTCGTAGACGTGACCGCTCGATCTGCTCAGTCGATCGTCTCGCTTCCCCTGGTTCGCGCTGTGCAGCGGATACTGACTGTAGCGTTCTGAAAATTCGACCAGGATATCTCTCGCCTTACCGGCATAGGCCATGTTTCCAGTCAGTGCGAACGCCCAGGCACATTCGTTCATGTCGGTGGTCAGCGTGCCGAGATGCCGACTATAGATGACATTGTCGTAGGGGTAACCCGAATAGATCTCATTGCAGTTTGGACACTCGTGGTGTGTATCGTCAACCGTCTTCAGTCCAATCTGGCACCTGTCACACTGATACCACTGATTGTGCTGGCCACCTTCGGGTGGGAAGGAGATCCTCCGCGACATCGCCAGATCTGCGCGCTCGATGCGTCTGGTGATCACATCTCCCTTCGCTCCTCCTGATCGGTATGCGGCCCTGAGTCTGCCCAACTCCTCAGGCGTGCAGGCGACCTTAGGCCAATCGCTTTCTGTACACGACATACTCAACCCCAAGGCTAGGATAATTACGATTCTGAACCTCACGTGAGTTCCCTCATATTGTTCTCATATACGCAGGACCTTGTCTGCCTTATCGACCTGATATAACTCGCGGGTCCTGTTTCCCCATGCTCGCGACGATCGTATACCGCGTCAAGATCGATATCCAGATCACAATTGGTGGGATATGCCACAACTGATCCGGACCTGCGGAAGCGCCCGTAAATGAGAACGGCAGAGCGATCAGATGATCGCCCTGCCGAAACAACAGCTTCCAATGTGTCTGCGCGTCAGATGCTCAAAACATCAGCTATGCTCTCGCACAGATAGTCCATATTCTCCTGCCTCACGCCGGCCACGTTGATTCTACCACCTGTTTTCACGACGTAGATGGAATGCCGATCACGAAGCGCATCCACTTGATCGGCCGTCAACCCGGAAAAGGAGAACATCCCGCGCTGCCGGGCAATAAACGAGAAATCGCGCATCACCCCCTTGCGCTCGAGCGTATCCACTAACAGCTTCCGCATGCCATTTATTCGGTCCCGCATCTCGCGGACCTCCTCGTCCCACTGCCGCCGTAGCTCTGGATCGTTCAGCACGGTCGTCACGATCGAGGACCCGTGTGCGGGGGGATTCGAGTAGTTCGTCCGGATAGTGATCATCACGTGGCTTTGAGCGACTTTTGCGGCATTGCTGTCGGCGCTCACGAGGGTCAACGCACCGATCCGCTCGCGGTAGAGGCCGAAATTCTTGGAGAACGAGCTGGCAACGAACATCTCACAACCTGTCGCCGCAAGCGTGTGCAGCCCCTTTCCGTCCGCGTCCAGACCGTCACCCAGACCCTGATACGCGAAATCCACGAGCGGGATGAACTTGCGTGTCTGCACGACGTCGGCAATCTCCGCCCACTGGTCGGCGTTCGGGTCCATCCCCGTCGGATTGTGACAGCAGCCGTGCAGGAGGACGATGTCACCCTCTGGCACTTCACCGAGCGCGCCGATCAGCGCATCGAAGTCGAGCTCGTTCTTCTCTGAGTCATAGTAGGGATATGTCCGGGTCGGCAAACCAGCGGCTCCGAATACCTTGGGATGATTGGCCCAGGTTGGATCGCTCAGCCAGAGGGTTGCGTTCGGAAACAGGCTGTGGATGAAATCGCCCGCAACGCGAAGCGCACCTGTTCCGCCGGGTGTCTGTACGGTACAGGCTCGGCCGGATGTAACAATCTCGTGACCTTCTCCAAAAAGGAGATGCTGTACGGCTTCACCGTAGGTGGCGTCACCACCAATCGTCAGATAGCTCTTTGTACTTTCCTCGGCCAACACCCGTTCTTCCGCCGTTTTGACGGCTCTGAAGATCGGAGTAGCACCCTCAGCATCCTTGTAGACACCGACACCGAGGTTAATCTTCTTGGGGTTTGAATCTTCGTTGAACGCGGTCGTCA
>CAYYGZ010000263.1:0-6015 GCA_964471275.1 uncultured bacterium
GATCTGCCAGAACAGGGAATGGTTCCAGTGTCCGCCACCGTTGTTGCGGACGGCCGTCCGCTTGTCCTCGGGAACGCTGTCCAGATTTGCTACAAGCTCACCTAGGTCTTTGTCCTCCAGACCAGTTCCATCGAGCGCAGCATTCAAATTGGTAACATAGGCGTTGTGATGTTTGCCGTGATGGATCTCCATCGTATCGGCACCAATATGGGGGGCCAATGCATCGTGTGCATAAGGCAGATCGGGTAAACTATGAGCCATCAGAGTCTCCTTGTTATTCGGGCAGAGCCCATACAGGAAAAGATGTAATCGATTGAAATCTATCAACTTACGAAAGGTCCGCTCGGACAGGCCGGATCCATAAAAAGCAAGCCAAAATATACGGAACCGCTATAGAGCCGTCAAGGTAGCCGAATGACAATTGCGCAGCCAGGGTGGAGATTCTAGGCTGGCGCCGTTGCTTTCACGTTATCGATCAAGCGGGCACGCCCGAATCGGACGGCAACAGCCAGAAGGACCGTCCCCGCCAGGACGTCGTGCTTATGCAGCGTTTCCGCGCTGACAGCCTCGACATAGTCGATATCTGCCCCCTCGGCCTTCTCGATGAGCGCTCGCATCGCGGTGGTCACGATCGAACGGCCTTTCTCACCGGCTTCGACGAGCTCGCGGCCGCGCTGCAGAGCGTGGAAGAGGATGGGTGCCTGTGTCCGCTCTATCGGTGACAGGTAGATGTTCCGCGAGCTTCTCGCAAGACCATCCGCCTCTCGTATGGTCGGAGATACCAGCACCTCCACGCCCAGGTTGAGGTCGCGCGTCACGCGCTCGATAACCAGAACCTGCTGCGCATCCTTCTGCCCGAAAACAGCTGCGTCAGGCCGGCACGACGTAAAGAGCTTGGTAACGACTGTCGCCACACCTCTGAAATGGCCCGGTCGCGAGGCGCCGCAGAGCCCATCCGTCAGCCCGGCTACGTCCACGTGGGTCACAAAACCGTTCGGATACATCTCCTCGACAGGGGGCGCAAAGACCACGTCGCCGCCTGCCGCCTCGATCAGGCCGATATCTCGATCAAAGTCACGCGGGTAGGCCGCATAATCTTCGTTCGGCCCAAACTGTGTGGGATTGACAAAAAGGCTGACAACCACGACATCCCCGTCCCGGCGTGCGCGCCGGATCAAGCTGCCGTGGCCCGCGTGGAGGTATCCCATCGTCGGGACAAGAGTCACCCGCCGGCCGGCGCAGCGTGCTGCGTCTGAAGCGGCCTGCATCGTGGTGACGCGTTCGATGACCTGGGGTCTTGCCAAGGATCAGCCTGGGAATGTGCGACTCTTGACCTCCTCGCGATACTGCCTGGCAGCGGACGTCGTCGTTTCGTAGAGGTTTGCGTATTTTCGGGCGAAAGAGGGCAAGGACTCATACTGCCCGAGCATGTCCGAGATCACGAGGACCTGACCGTCACAATGCGGTCCCGCCCCGATCCCGATTGTCGGGATCCCGATGCTCTCCGTAATCAACCGAGCCGTCTCGTGAGACACGTATTCCATCACGAGCGCGTAGCATCCCGAGGCCTCCAGGGACCTGGCCTGCTCAAGGATTCGCGCTGCGGATTCAGTCTTGGTACCCTGTCGACGGTATCGTTTCGCTGTCTGCGGAAGCAAACCAACGTGTCCCATCACGGCGACGCCCTTCCCGACAAGATGCTCGACCACCTTGTATCGTGGCCCCTCGAGCTTCACACTCAGGGCCCCCCCCTCGATCAGGCGGCTCGACCCCTCGTACGCATCCCCCGGTGAATCGTAACTACCGAAAGGCAGGTCGGCAAGCAGGTGTGTCTGCTCGACACCCCGAGCGACGGCCCCAAGATGATGTATCATCTGATCGAGACCGATGTCAGCCGTCGAGGCCAGACCCAATTCTGTCTGAGCAAGGGAATCCCCGACAAACAGGATATCGAGCCCGCATCTATCAAGCGCCATCGCTGTCGGGTAGTTGTAGACCGTCAGCATGGCAACCGGATCCACACTCTTCATCTCCCGGATATCGTCAGTCGACTTGATCATCGAAACTAGGCTTCGACGTGGGCAGGGCGGTAATAGCGGGTACCCGAGTGCGGCGATTCGATCTGGTGGAGGAGATGGTCCAGATCCCCGGGTCGGTTCACAAAATCAACCTGCGAGACGTTTACGATAAGGAGTGGGCTCGAACGATAGTGAAAGAAATAATGCGTGTACGCCTCGTTCAGGCGGGCGACGTAGGTCTCGGTGATTCCACGTTCATACCCTCGACCACGTGCGCGTATCCGGCGAACGGTGCTGTCCACCGAATCCTGCAGAAGTACGACCAGATCCGGCGACGGTACGGTGTCATCCAGCGATTCGGCAATCCGATCGTATAGCCCCAGCTCGGTATCACTCAGCGTGGCGTGAGCGTAGATTGCATCCCGGTCATACATATAATTAGACACTACCTGCGACCGGAAGAGATCCATCTGATGGAAGGCCTGCAATCGGCGATACCGTTCCAGCAGGTAGAACACTTGAGCCTGGAACCCGTATCTGCCTGGATCCTCGTAGAACAAGGGCAGGAATGGGTTGTCGTCCGGCTCTTCCAACTCGAGCCGGGCGCCGAGCCGGGCAGACAGGAGCGTCGCCAGTTGGGTCTTCCCCACGCCGGTAACGCCCTCGACGGCGATGTATCGTGCCGCGGCGCTCAACACACGACTCTATCGGGCTCAGAAAAGCGATACATCGACGCGTTCCAGGTCCTCTCTCCCAACCGTTGCGGCCAGGTCACGGTAGGATTTGCCTTCTGTTGGATGACAGTCATCGGGGCGAAGATCGGCCAGCGGTATCATCACAAACGGCCGCTCGAGCATGTGTGCGTGCGGAATCGTAAGCCCCGGCACATCGATCACGTGATCGCCATACGTAAGGATGTCGAGATCGAGCGTCCTGGGCCCCCAGGGGATGTCACGAACGCGACCGAAGTCCCGCTCGACGGCCAGGAACCGATCCAGTAACGCTTCCGGCGTCAGAGTAACGGACAACGCCAGCACGGCGTTCAGAAAGTGCGGCTGATCCTGCGGTCCGATGGGAGGATTGCGATACATGGGCGAACCGGCCACGACCTCAATTCCCTCTTCACCGTCCAGTGTCCGGGCCGCCTTGCACATCGTTCGGGCAGGATTCCCGACATTCCCTCCGATCCCGGCGTAGACCCGGACCTGGTCAGACGACTCAGCCAAGCCCGCGGGACACCTCGATCTCGATCCCGTCAAAATGCCCGGGAACGGGAGGGATCGGCTTCCTAACGCGTACGATCAACTTTGCAACACCAAATCCCTCCTGTATGGCCCCGGCAATGCGATCGGCAAGCGATTCGGCCAAACCAAAGACCTCTTCTGTCACGATCGATTCGATGAGCGAATAGATCTCGGGATAGTTGATCCCTCCCTCGATCTGGCTCACATCAGGGTTGGCACCGTGAGCTGCCCACCCCTCGAAGGATCCAAATATCTCGACATCAACCTCGTAGTGCTGTCCCAGTTTGTTCTCCTCGGAAAACAAACCGTGGTAACCGTAAAAGCGCATGTTCTGAATGCGCATCACATCGTCAGGCATGGATCACTCACGTAATATCGGCTCACCTTCAAGCCGGTCAAGCTGAAACGTTCAAGTTGTTTGTATTAAGCGACTTACCCTTGACGAATGGGAGTGGGACGACCCTACACGCTCGACCATCGGCAAGGCAGAGCTGCGATCCCGGTAACTCGAACCCGCGCCGAACAGAAGCCAGGCAGACTGCGCTCCCAAGACTCTCAGACCGGATACCGGATTTGACCACGCCCACCACCCTCTCATCCGACATGAGATCCGAACCCAACTCGGGGACACCCTCTTCACACACGGCGATGCCCACCAGGAATCGCCGGGGACGTCCCCGGTTATTCATTTTCGCGAGAACTTCCTGCCCGATGAAGCACCCTTTGCCGAAATCGACCGTATCGGCCAATCCCCCTTCCAGAGGCGCAACACGGTCATCCACATCGACACCGTATCGCGGAATCCCCGCCTCGATCCGCAAGATCTCGGCTGCGCGCTCGCCGGCCGGCCGCACACCGGCATCCATCAGGTTCCCATAAACCCTCGCGGTCCCATACGCGGGAATCCAGAGATCAAAGCCCGACTCTCCTGTGTATGTGCGTCGGCAGATGCGGACAGACACCCCCGCAATCTCGGCCGCCAGGCTCTGGCAGGGCCCCAGATCAACCCGAATTCTCTGCACGTCGGCCAGTACCGACTCTGACTGCGGTCCGTGCAGACCGATGATACCCCACAGGTCTGTCTCGTCGCTGATCTCGACGTCATCTGCGATGATGTAACGATCAAGGAAACCCTTGACCTGACGCTGAAGGTCCGGCTCCGTCTCCCCCACCAATCGATCCCCCCAGTTATACAGCCAGAGGTCAGCCTGGGTATTCGCTTTTGCGTCAGTGAGCGCCGTGTGGTTGCCGTCGCCCTCGGCCAGTCGGATGACCGTATTCGTCAACATCCCGTGCAGAAATCTTGCCCGATCTTCCCCCGTGAACACAAGCTTCCCCCGGCTCGACCGATCGATCGCCACAACAGACGATCGGGCTGCCGCGACCTCAGCCGCCGGATTCCCGAAGTGCTCCGGATAGGCCTGATCCGTTCCCTCGAAATACCCACCCCGGGACAGCATCGTCTGCTTCAAATCACCCATCGTTTCCCTTGTATGCTAGCGATCCTTCCTTGTCGCGAATATGCCCGGGGGACCCGATGTTGTCAAGGTTCCCCACCTGACGGCCGCAGTACTTGACCAACCAGGCATCAAGGTTACTTTAGGACCATTCGAAACCGCACACATAAAATTCAATACGGAGGCAGACGTGAAAGCCATTCGCGTTAACGAACACGGTGGGCCGGACGTGCTGAGCCACGAGGAGATCGACCCGCCCATCCCGAAGGCGGGTGAGGTCCTGATCAAGGTCGAGGCCGCCGGCCTCAATTATATAGACACCTATCACCGGACGGGCCTCTACCCGGTCGAGCTTCCCCTGACCCTGGGGCTCGAGGGAGCAGGCACAGTCGAGGCGGCTGGGCCGGATGTCGATGGATTCGGAACCGGTGACCGGGTCGCCTGGGCGGGGTGTCCGGGCTCCTACGCCGAATACCTGGCCACACCAGCAGAAAAGATCTTCAAGATCCCGGACAGCGTTGATTTCGACTCTGCCGCAGCGTCGATGCTCCAGGGTATGACCGTTCACTACCTGACCCACAGCACCTATCCGCTCAAATCGGGAGATACGGCTCTGGTGCACGCGGCGGCCGGAGGCGTGGGTCTGATCATGACCCAGATCGCCACAATGCTTGGTGCCCGGGTGATCGGAACGTGCGGTACGGAAGAGAAGGCCGAACTCGTTCGCGGAGCGGGTGCAGATGAGGTCATTCTCTACAACGAACAGGACTTCGAGGCAGAGACGCGTCGTCTGACCGATGGTGTGGGTGTCGACGTCGTCTACGATTCTGTCGGCAAATCCACGTGGGAGAAGAGCATGAATTCCCTTCGACCCCGGGGATACCTGGTTCTGTTCGGGAATGCCAGCGGGGCCGTTCCCCCTGTTGATCCGCTTCTCCTGAGCCAGAAAGGCTCCCTGTTCTTAACCCGACCGACGCTCGTGAGCTATACACTGACGCGTGAGGAGCTGCTGGGCAGGGCGAACGACATACTCGGTTGGGTTGACTCGGGTGAGCTCAATATCAGGATCGATCGTGCGCTGCCCCTTGGGGAAGCCGCGGATGCGCACATCGCTCTGGAATCACGGGCAACCAAGGGCAAGGTAATCATCAAGCCCTGATCGGCAGACCCGGGAATCAGAAAGGGCCACGGGAAAGCGCATCCCGTGGCCCTTTTTGAATCTGGCGACGAAAGACACATCCCCAAAATCCCGGATAACGGGTTGATTCTGCAGGAGTAGTGCCCTGAGTGCAAAAA
>CAYYGZ010000264.1:0-6006 GCA_964471275.1 uncultured bacterium
ACCCTTATGATTACAACACTATAGGAGGTCTCACTCATTCAGGGGGCCAATATGGTGTTCCTCACGCATCCCACCCGATTTCGTATCACCCACTTACCGGTGTCCCTCACGTGTGTCTCGTCTACGTATCCATTCGGATGAGGCTGAACAGATCTGCCTTGCGTCCCATGACCGAGATGCCTCGGATCTGCTCATCAACCCGGAGTGCGCGACATTTCTTCAGCCCGTCCTGCATCGCCCGCCATTCGCTCGTGAGCAGGACCGCGCGTCCCCACGGGGCCAGGACACGCTGAATCTCACGCATGGACTGAAGGTAGTAGTCGTTGATTCGAAGGCCCGTCGATACTTGCCGGCCCCAAGGTGGATTGGTGACGACACGTGTGATTGAACCGTCCTTCATCGGAAGTGCCGTGGCATCCCACGTCCTTATCTCCCAGGGCTTGTGCCTATTGCCGAAGTTCTGTCGGGTCGCCGAAATTGCCTCATCGCCGATGTCGCCGCCGAAGAGCATCTGGTGCGGCCGATCGAGCGCACGTTCGATCAGAATGGTGCCTGCGCCGCAGTTGGGGTCAAGAAATGTGTCCGAGTCTGTTGGTTTGGAGAGCTGGACTGCTGCTGCGGCGATCGTGGGTCTGAGAGATCCGGGCAGGTTCGCGACCTTGTAGTCCCGATGCCGCATGGTGCGATCGGTCATGCGAAGACCGACAAGGGCCGACCTGTTGATCACGTGGACCCAGATCTCGAGATGGCTGTTGTCATCCACGCGCCGCCACTTCCTGTAGCGTTGCGCAATCGCTCGTACCACCCCTTCCTCGAGGCGCTCTCGCCGGTATTTCCTCCACGGCGCGTCCTCCGCCTGCACGATGACTCGAAAGGTCGGTCGTCCAATCCCCGATTTTGGCGTGAGGACTTGTTTGCACGTGATGCCCTGTTCGATCTGGGTCGAATCGACGAGATCTCCGACCCGCTGTTCGTCGGTCTTGCTGCCGGTGAGGTCGACTTGCCCGAGTTCGTAGAACACGTCTTCCGTGGTGCGCAAACCGCCCAAACCCTCGATATTGCCGTATGAGAAGCGAGTGACGTCGTAGTCGCGGACCGTAGAGGCGACCATCCCGTCCCGATCGACGCTCAGTCGATGTCGAAGTTCACGTGTCGTCAGCGCACCCAGTCCCCTGAACGAGGTGGTGTATACGGTGTGTTCGCTCACTGCAGGTACTCCATGATTCTCTTCATGCTCAAGCAGTGCTCGACCTGAACAACGTCGACAGCATCCGCGTGAGGAAGAGTACCCAGACTGGGGATGCCGGATACCCGTGCGACGATTTCAGGGCTGGCCCACTCGGAGGGATCGCCGGTTGCAGGATGCGTGTGGTTGTAGATGACACCGGCTATTGCCAATCCTCGGGCCCTTGCGGATTCGATGGTCATGAGTGTGTGGTTGATCGTACCGAGTGCTGCTCGCGAGACGATGATGAGAGGCAGCCTAAACTGGGCAGCAAGGCTGGCGATCGAAAGACGATTCGCAAGCGGAACCAGCAGGCCTCCTGCGCCTTCGACAATCATTGTCTCGTGTCGATGCGACAAGGTCTGGTATGCGTTCAGGATGTGCTGGAGGTCAATGGATGTTCCTTCGCGTTCCGCCGCCAGGTTTGGCGACAGAGGTTCGGCAAGCGCGATCGGGTTCACCTCGTTCGGCGTATCCGAGATGCCTGCTGCCGACATCAGCTCCTCGGCATCCTGCCGGCCACCGGCCGATACAGGCTTCATCACACCGACATCGAGCCCTCGAGCACGGAGCGCACGGATGAGCAGACAGGCGACGTATGTCTTGCCGACATCCGTGTCCGTGCCGGTGATGAAGAAGCCGTCAGCCACGGGTAGGTCCAAGGATCTGCTCGATCGACCCGATGGTCACGTCGAGCATTTCGTCGATCTCATCAACGGTTAGTGTCAGCGGCGGCATGAGGACAATCGTGTTTCCCAGGGGTCTGATCAACACACCTCTTGCGCGTGCGGAATCACAGACCTGAACGCCAATCCGTTCCTTCCAGTCGAAGGGGCGCCGAGAGGCCCGGTTTGCGACCAGTTCGATCGCGACAATCGTGCCCAGATGGCGGATGTCGCCGACATTGGGGTGATTGGTGATTTCGGTCAGGCGGCCAGCGATGTGTTGTATTCGGGGTTCGAGGGAACCGACGATGTCTTCCTCGATCAGAAGATCGATGGAAGCGAGTGCTGCGGCACACCCGATGGGGTTTCCCGTGAAGGTGTGGCCATGGAAGAAAGTCTTCTGCTCGCCATACTCTCCCAGGAAGGCATCATAGACCCGACTTGTTGTCATGGTTGCCGCCACCGGCAGGTAGCCACCTGTCATCCCTTTTCCGAGACAGAGCAAGTCGGGTGTGACGGACTCGTGCTCGCACGCGAACATCTTGCCCGTTCGACCGAATCCAGTGGCGACCTCGTCCACGATAAGGAGGACATCGTGTTCCCGGCAGAGCTCCGCCGCCCTGGCTAGATAGCCATCGGGATGTACGAGCATGCCGCCGGCCGCCTGGACCAGGGGCTCGACGAAGAACGCGGCAATGTGGTCGCTCTGTCGCTCGAGTGTTTCTTCGAGCGCCTGCAGGCAACCCCTGTTGCACTCAGACTCCTCCGAACAGAAGGAGCAGCGATACGGGTGAGGTGCGGGCACGGTCAGGCTGTCGAAGAGGAGGGGACGATAGAGTTTGTGGAAGAGATCGATGCCCCCGACACTGACGGCACCGATCGTGTCACCGTGGTAGCTCGAGGCGACGTGGATGAATTGTGTCTTCTCCGGTCGGGGATCGTCGCACTGCTGCCAGTATTGGAAGGCCATCTTCAGCGCAACCTCAACCGCAGTTGCGCCACTGTCCGAATAGAAGACGTGCTCGAGACCAGCCGGTGTGATATCGACGAGCTTCTTCGCGAGTCTGATCGCGGGAACGTTGGCTGCGCCGAGCAGCGTCGAGTGGCCGACCCGATCCAGTTGGTCCCGAATCGCGTCGTCGATTTGCTTCACCCGGTGTCCGTGGACGTTGCACCAGACGGATGAGAAGGCATCGAGGTATCGGTTCCCATCCGTATCGTACAGGTAGGGCCCGTCCGCACGCTCGATGATGATCGGATCTGACGCGGCATAGTCCTTCATCTGCGTGAAGGGATGCCAGACGTGTGTCCGATCTAGGTCTTTGAGGTATCGTCTATCTGAGCTGTCCATACAGAGGAATGTAAACGTTCGGTCCAGCAGAACCAAGAAGAGGCAATCAGCAGCAACCCATCACCTTATACGAAGATACCTAGTATTTGAAAAAAGTAGCCCTGTGCGTGACCTGTCTGGTCGATCAGATTCTGCCGGAGATCGGTGTTGCCACCGTCAAGCTTCTGCGGAGAGCCGGCTACGAGGTGGATTTTTCCGAGGCGCAGACCTGCTGTGGTCAGCCCTTCTTTAACAGCGGTTTCCGTGATCAGACGGTATCGCTCGCCCGGCGTATGATCGAGATCTTCGAAGATTACGATGCGGTTGTGCTACCGAGCGGATCGTGTACGGCGATGGTGGTGAAGGAGTATGTCCACTTGTTCGAAGACACTGCAGACTGGAAGGCACGTGCGCAAAACCTGGGTGATCGGACACGAGAACTCAGCCAACTCCTGGTGGAAGCAGACTGGTCACCAGAATCGACATCGGAACTGATGGTCGTCACCTATCACGACTTCTGCCACGCCAATCGAATGCTCGGGATCAGGTCGTAGCCGAGGCAGCTTCTCAAACAGACGGGCTGCAGAGCCGTAGAGATGGATGAGTCGGATCGATGCTGCGTTTTTGGCGGTCTCTTCTCGATCAAGATGCCAGAGGTGTCGAACGCGATGACCGGAGAGAAGCTCAGACGGTCGATGCAGACGGATGTAGACACATTGGCGACCGTCGATCCCGGATGTCTGATGCAGATGCGTGGTCTGCGCAAGGGATGCGGACCCGAGATCCGGCATCTGGCCGAGGTGCTTGAGGAGCGAACCTGATGAGCGCTCACGTAGATGGATTCCGTTCCCGGGCAGCGCGGGCGATCGGTGACGCGTCACTCCAGAAAGCGATCGATACGGCGACGCACAATTTCTGGTCTGCCAGCGAGGGCGCGCTGGCGGAATTTCCGGATTCAGACGTCCTGAGAGATCACTTCAAGGCTATCCGGCACCATACTTTGGGCGAGCCCCGGACTGAATGCCGCAGTATGGCGGCATATCTATGAGAGATTTTGGCAGACTGTCCAAACTTCTCTGTACTTGCCGCTGACGTAGCGGATCGATATGACGAAATCGCAGGTTGCCTGGAGAGCGTAAGCGATAAGGAAATGGATGGCACCGAGAAGATTGCCCTGCTGAGGAAAGCCAGCGAGGCGGAAAGGCAGTGCGCCCGCGCGATCACCGACATGCTGAATCGGTTGGGGTAGATCACCGGACAGGAGGCTGGCCAGGGGCGATTCCGGAAGATGGGATCGCCCCCTTTCGTGCTGTCACGGGGTATCGGGGTTGTCTATCGACGCGTTGCCCCCATAGTCTCCAGAACCGCCTTGGATATCTTGCACACCATCGTGTATGCAGGGTCGAACATATTGCCCATGTCGTATTCGACCGCCTCTCCCATGAGGACGTGTGCCTCTCGGGTGCTGAGACCGTAGTCCTGTTCGAGGAACCGGATCATTTCGGTCGAGGCGTGTTCGACACACTGATCCAGGGGGCGGGCGTTTCCCGTGGTCATAATGTGCGTGTCACTCTCAGCCCGAGGCCAATGGATCGTTTTGCCGGAGAGGACCTCGACAGTGAATGTGACGTCGAAGGAGATCTCGATACCGGTTCCGACGATTTCTCCGTCGCCCTGGAGCGCGTGACCGTCACCGACGTGGAACAGGGCGCCTTCTTCGTAGACCGGAAGATACATCGTGACGCCCTGGATAAACCCGTTGTAGTCCATGTTGCCGCCATTGCTGGCCGATGTGGCTGTTGAGATTCCCTGGCCGCGCGATGGTGCGACACCAAAGCAGCCGGAATGTGGGTTGAGCGGAAGCGTCAGGTTCGCGAGCAAGCCTTCGACGGGTTGACCTTCCCCGAGTGTTGTTTGCCGCCGGTCTGTGCACACTTCAGCGGGAGTGGCGGTGTGGTTGCCAAAATCGATCGCCCAGATGATGCGTGTTATCTCATCGTCGAATTTTGGGATATAGCCCGGGTCGAGCACATTCGGGGCAACGTGTGCGGAGGTGTGCCCCCATCCACGGTTCGGCATGAGATGGTCCCACTTGACTGCCAGCGTGTCACCGGGTCTGGCGCCCTGGACATAGAAGGGCCCCGTTTGCGGGTTGCCGCCCTCCGCTGCCTGGCTGCCGTCCTTGTCCTTTCCTCCGGCGTCGACCGTTGTCGTCGAGACGCTGTCTCCGCTGTTGACTGAGAGAACCGGCTCGTGTGCGGCGATTGTCGTGTGGTAGTGGTCTGGTTCGAATTCGTGGTGCATGTTTCCCTCCGTGATCGGGAAGCGACGCTCAGAACAGGTCAGGCCATCTACATTGTGATTTCTGACGGCGCAAGGTACGATTGGCGCGCGGAGGTGTAAAGAAGTACACGAGTATGGCGCAGACACCCGTTGTTGGCTAGTTTCACGGATGTCGGTTTCGGGCAGGTGACGAGCCCTGGATGCGAATCAGATCACGGGTTCAGACTTCGCCTCCTGTCCGGAGACTGAAACAAGCAGAGCTACGTGAGTGTCCAGTGTCACAATGGTGTTGACACATTGAGCCAGTAGGTGGGGTTGATCTGAAATCGCTGCTTTCTCTAAGCACCGTTGATGACACGGTCTCGAATCCTGATCTGCCTCGGCCCCGGAACGGGGCAAGCCCCAGAGCTGGACGGGCAATCGCGAGCCGCGTCGCGATGACTTCTCGGAACCTAAAAAGGAATGCCCTCGGCGCGAATCTTACAAACACGTGCGTGCGGGTA
>CAYYGZ010000265.1:0-5896 GCA_964471275.1 uncultured bacterium
GGTTTCCTGTGATCCAGCCCCACTCCTATGTGGCCGTGTGACTCCCTTCACGTATCCGTTGTAGCTGGGGGCAGGTCTCGCACCATTCCTGTTTTTGCCAACAGAATGGCGGGATACGTCTCAACGACGTGGTCCGCCTGCCCGGACTGCATTATGCCGCCCGCCTAACGGGTTGCGTCATAGTCATCGGTCTCACGCACCCAGATATTCCTGAATCGGACCAGATCGCCATGGTCCTGGAGTTTCAGGGGACCCTTGGGCCCGTGAGATAAATCGTATGATGACAGGTTCTTATGCCCTGTTGGCCCGTGAGAGGCCTGGTGGTGATGAAGCACGATGCCGTTCAGGATCACGGTCAGGTATGCGGGGCTGACAAGATTCTCACCCTGGTATCGCGGAGCGACAAAGAGGATGTCATACGCCTGCCACTCACCGGGCCTCCGACACGCGTTGACTAGGGGGGGATACTGACCGTATATCGCGCCGGTAAGTCCATCCGCATAAGTCAGGTTGTCGAACCCATCGAGCACCTGCACTTCATACAAACCCATCAGGAAGATTCCGCTGTTGCCGCGCCTCTGACTGGATCCCTTGACTTCCTCCGGAGCCGCAAACTCAATGTGGAGCTGGCAGTCGCCGAAATACTCGCGAGACGTGATATCACCTGTCTTGGGGGTGACCTGCATACAGCCATTCTCCACGGTCCAGCCGATGTCTCCACCGTCCTTGCCCGCCCAGCCTGAGGCATCCGATCCGTTGAACAAAACAATCGCATCTGAAGGGGGGCAACCCGCATCACCCGGTGTGATCACCCTTGGTTGGGGACGCGTCCCATCGTGAACACGCCATTGCTGACCTGGCAGAATCGGTGTGTCGTCATAACCCACAGGTGGTTGTTTTTCGGCTGTCATTTTTCTTTCCCTTTCCCATATACGTATGATTGAAATGTGCCAATGAAGATAGGGGACCACCCCGTGTTGCTCAAGGCAAATGGGGCCTGTGTTGCCACGTTTCTGTCGATTTGGTATGTTGCCTATTGAGCAAAACAGATGGCTGAGTGGACCGGACCGGAGGGTGCATGAAAATAGACGAATCAATAAAACTGAATGACCTGGGTGGCAACCTGATGAGCGTGTTCGACCTTGCTGGCCAGAAGATTAAATCCATCGCTGAGTCCTGGGACCCTGCGGATGGTACGCCCGTATTCACGGTCGATGGTGTTTATGCGACGCGCGGGTGGACAGAATGGACGCAAGGCTTCCAGTTTGGCTGTTCCGTCCTACAGTATGACGTAACCGATGACACGTCGTTCCTAGAAATCGGTCGCAAAGCGACGGTCGACAAGATGGCCAGTCACGTCACCCATACGGGTGTACACGACCACGGATTTAACAACCTATCTACATACGGTAACCTGAGGCGGTTGCTGATTGAAGGACGGACGGGCGGTGAGGACTGGGAGCGGGCCTTCTATGAGATGGCTATCAAATCGTCAGGCGCGGTTCAGGCTGCAAGGTGGACGACTATCCATGATGGCAAGGGCTATATCCACTCGTTCAACGGACCTCACTCCTTGTTCTCAGATACCATTCGATCCTGCCGCATCCTCGGTGTGGCGCATACGCTCGGGCACCAACTGATGGGTGAGAATGATCGTTCGATCTCGCTGCTCGAGAGGCTGATCCATCATTCCGAAACGACGGCGGCATACAATATTTACTATGGTGAGGGTCGAGACAGCTACGACGTTCGTGGTCGCGTTGTTCACGAGTCGATCTTCAACACCAGCGACGGAAATTACCGTTGCGCCAGTACCCAGCAGGGCTACTCGCCCTTCTCGACCTGGACTCGTGGGCTTGCCTGGATCATCACAGGTTATGCGGAATTATTGGAATTCCTGCAGACCCTGTCCGATGCCGACCTCGACAAGTATGGAGGCCGTGACCATATCACTTCTATTTTCACGAAGGCGGCCAAGGCCACTGCCGACTTCTATATCGACGGCGCGACGGCTCTGGACGGTATCCCATATTGGGATACGGGGGCGCCCGGTCTGCGTGAACTTGGTGATTGGGCGTCGGTAAACGCGGATCCCCACAACGATCACGAACCGGTTGACAGCTCGGCGGCAGCGATCACTGCCCAGGGCCTGTACCGGCTGGGTAAGTATCTCGACGACGCGAAATACACGCAAGCCGCGCTCACCACGGCCAATTCCCTGTTTGCCGAGCCTTATCTCTCAACAGATCCGTCACACCAGGGGCTAGTGCTTCATTCCATCTATCACAGACCGAACGGCTGGGATCACGTGCCCGAGGGCAAGACGACACCCAGCGGCGAGAGCTCCATGTGGGGAGATTATCACGCCATGGAACTCGCGGTGCTCCTGCAGCGAGAACTGGAAGGAAAATCTTACCTGACCTTCTACGATCCCTCCTGACTTGACGGCCTAGATCGCATCAGGGCGGGTGGACGGTAATCGTCCACCCGTTTTCTGTTTATCACGGAATCATTAGAGCTGCAGCGCTCCGCCGCACCGGCCCGCTGCGTTGATTGGTCAGAGTCCATGGGTAACGAACCTTGGCTGCTCTGTGGGTGAACTGATGGAATAACAACAGTTAAGGCAGACGCGCTTTCAGGGCTGAAATGCCTCGCCAGGGACAGGCACAACTATTGCCAACCGAGTGATGGGCTGACCTTCGGGTCGGTTTCGTGTATCTTGGTCTTCGGACAGACGTCTCAACAGGGATGGCGAAAGTGGCAGAACGAAGAGGAGAGGGAACATACAACGCTGTCGTGATCGGCGGCGGAACTGCCGGACTTGTTTCCGCGGCCGGCACAGCGGCTCTGGGAGGCCGAGTCGCCCTGATCGAACGCAACAAGATGGGCGGAGACTGTCTCAATTTCGGTTGCGTGCCCAGTAAAGCGCTGATCGCTTCCGGGCGTGCGATTGAGGGTGTGCGACGAGCGGAGCAGTTTGGCCTTGACCCGATGGAACCGCAGTTCACGTTCGACAAGATCTTCAAGCGGATGCGGTCTCGTAGAGCCCGGATCGAACCGAACGATTCTGTCGAGCGCTTCGAGAAACTCGGTGTAGATGTATTTCAGGGCCAAGCTTCTTTCCGATCACCTTACGAGGTGGAGGTCGTCGACATCTCGCTGCGGGCAAAGCACTTTGTGATTGCGTCGGGCAGGAGAGCTGGAATCCCACCGATAGCCGGGATTGAGGATGTGCCCTATTTCACGAACGAGACGATCTTCGACAACCTGAACGAGAAGCCAGAGAGCATCGTGATTCTGGGGGCGGGACCCATCGGGTGTGAGCTCGGCCAGGTCTTCAGCCGGCTTGGGATTCGGACAACGCTCGTCGAGTTCCTGCCGCAGATTATGGGCAAGGAAGATGCAGATGTAGCCAGCTTTGTCCAGAGTCGGCTCGAGGCGGAGGGGGTAACTGTCCTGACCAGAACCGGCGTTCAGCTCGCCGAGATGCGAAACGACGAGATTCACCTCGAAGCTGAGAGAAAGGGATCCGGCGGCGAGTCAGAGATGATATCACTCAGCTCTTCCGCTTTGCTGATCGCGACGGGACGGATCCCGAACGTGGAAGGCCTGAACCTGGCGGCGGCGGGCGTAGACTGCACTAAACAAGGCATACCGGTTAACGCCTATCTGCAGACTTCGGCTCGTCATATCTATGCGGCAGGCGACATCGCCGGTCCTTACCAGTTTACCCACACGGCGGATGCACAGGCTCGCGTCGTGGTGCGGAATGTGATGATGCCGTTCCAGTTCCTCCGACAGAAAGCTGCATTGACGGTGGTACCCTGGTCCACCTACACGGACCCAGAGGTCGCGCACGTCGGGTTGAGCGAGCGGGATGCGGCGGAGACGAACGTCTCTTACGACCTGTACACGCAGACGCTCGATGAAGTGGACCGTAACATCGTGGAGGGCAAGGAAGCCGGGTTTGCCAAAGTGCTGACCGAAAAAGGTTCCGACACAATCCTGGGCGTAACCCTTGTTGGACCACACGCGGGAGACCTGCTTCACGAGTTCGTCCTCGCTATGCGCCACGGTATCGGTCTGGGCGGCGTCGCATCGACGATACACGCGTATCCGACTTTTGCGGAGATCGCTCGGAAGCTGGGTGATCAGTACAGCAGGACTCGGCTGACACCACGGGCGAAATCGATCTTTGGGTGGCTATACCGGAAGCAACGCGGTGCCTAGGAGACAACCATGTCAGACGTCACTTCACACGAGCCACGGAGCGGGATCTCCCTGAAATGGGTGGCCGCGGCCATCCTCGTTGTGGGGCTTGTATTCATGAGGATATACCTGCCGGTGGGGGATTGGCTGGAAGAGCTCAATCTCTGGGTCGCCGAAATGGGACCACAGGGAATGGTCGTGTACGGAGGCGTGTATGTGATCGCAACCGTGCTGTTCCTCCCCGGATCTGTCCTGACAATCGGGGCGGGCTTTCTTTTTGGTGTCGTCAACGGTACGATCGTCGTGTCCACGGGTTCCACGGTAGGCGCGACGTTGGCGTTTCTGATCTCCCGGTATGTGGCCAGAGATTGGGTAGCGAAAAAGGCGGCGTCAAGCGCACGTTTCGAGGCCATAGACCGCGCGATCGGCATCCAGGGATGGAAAATCGTCGGTTTGCTGCGGCTCAGCCCGGCGATCCCGTTTAACCTCAGCAATTATCTCTACGGTCTGACCTCGGTCAGATTTATGCCTTACGTGATCTCCAGCTGGCTGGGGATGATTCCTGGCACGGTTATGTATGTCTACCTGGGCACGGTGAGCAAGGCAGGTTTGGATGCGGCAGCAGGTGCGACGGAGAGAACCTGGCAGCAGGATGCGCTGCTCAGTGTAGGCCTCGTCGCAACGATCGCGGTCACCGTGCTGATCACACATATCGCCCGGAAGGCACTCAAGAACGCGGAGTTCGCCGGGAGCGCCGAATGAAGTTCGTCTTCTGTTTGGTGATTGCCGGTTTCGTCTACGCGTCACCGGGTGCTGCGGAGCCTTTCGACCACACCGGATTCGACTCCATTCTGCGCGCGAACGTGAACGACAGGGGGCAGGTCGCCTACACCGCTCTTAAGGCGGATCGAGCGGGGCTGGATAGGTATGTCGATTCGCTAGTCGCGGTCAGCCCTAAGAGCCATCCCAATCGGTTCTCCACACGGGAGGATCAGCTTGCCTATTGGATAAACGCGTATAACGCTCTCGTGTTGAAGGGCGTCATCGATGCCTATCCCGTCAAGAGCGTGAAGGATATCAAGTATCTGTCGGGTTTCTTCAATCGCACGTGGTTTACGGTTGGCGGCGAGTCGTACACCCTCAATAACATAGAACACGACGTGCTGCGTGCGGAGTTCAAGGAGCCGCGCATTCACGCTGCAATCAATTGCGCGTCCGTCAGTTGTCCCCGGCTGAATGCAGGTGCATTTTTTGCCAGCGGCATCGATGAAATGCTTGATATCGTGATGCGACAGTTTCTGAATGAATCCCGAATCGTTACCATCGACAGATCTCGAAAACGCATCATTCTATCCAGAATTCTGGATTGGTTCGAGTCAGACTTTATTGGCTGGTATGAGTGGAAGTACGCCGTTGACGATGCCACTATACTGGACTACGTTGCGCTTTATGCGCCGAAGATCCGGGCGGCGATGCTTGAAGACACCTGGTCTGTCGAATACCACGATTACGACTGGTCATTGAACGACCAATCCGGTGCAGCAGGATTACGTTGATGTATATTCGCGTACCAAGGCCGTGGGAACTTTCTGAAAGTATTTCGACACCCGAACAGGCCTACCTGAGTCGGCACAGCTTCAACGAGTCGGACCAGGCCCAGTGCAAGAAGGCGCAAGACGGGTATCCG
>CAYYGZ010000266.1:0-3334 GCA_964471275.1 uncultured bacterium
AGGAAGACATCGTAGCCTGCCTGGTCGAAAAGTACAAACAACACCCGGTCAATTCCCGTTGTGGACTTGACGAGAATTTCCACAGTTGCGTCGATCATCGCACGGGCACACGCCTCGCGGGAGAGACCACCTACGCCGGTGCCGATCGCGGGAATGCGATGCTGCTGAGATCGTGCTCTGTCGCGAGAAGAAGGCTGTTCCGGGTTGCTGCAGAGACTTTGTCGACATCGGTCCTCAGGTCTTGACCCATGCCAGCGGCGTGGATGACGTGTGACGCGACGAGACCGCCTCCTGTCGTGATCACGGCCTCGCCTACATTCACGGGGCTCTGGCTGACGACGGCGTGCTCTATCCGTTCGCCGCCCTTCCGCTTGATTGCCCCGGCCACGCCCGCCCCCATCTAGAAATGATTGTTCGCTGCGTTGTCAATCGCGTCTACCGCCTGTTCCGTGATGTCACCTTGTATGATTTTCAGCGTTGCGCCAGCAACCGTGATCATCCTGTCTCCAGGGCAAAAGAAACGGCGGATCGCAAGAGCGAATCCGCCGTTGTTTACACAAGCGGGCCTGTAAGCCGAGTTCTGTCGTCATACCCCGCAGGGCCTGACGGATGGTCATTTATCTGGGACATCGGTTACCCGATACCTCCTGCAGCCAACCCGAACGTGCGAACCTTGCGCGAGCGCGCGGTTCGTTGGGCGAGGCGGGCCACCTCTCCGTTCCTATTCGGCCTTGCACTGGATGGGGTTTACCGTGCCGGCCTCGTCACCGAGAACCGCGGTGGGCTCTTACCCCACCGTTTCACCCTTGCCCGCTACGGGCGATGCCCGTCCGCTGGCGGTCTGCTTTCTGTTGCACTTTCCGTCGGGTTTCCCCGCCTGGGCGTTACCCAGCATCCTGCCCTGTAGTGCTCGGACTTTCCTCACCCCTCGGGAGCCGGAGCCTCCTCGGGACGCGACCATCCGGCCCGCTTGTATTCCGTGTCCGGTCCGTCGGATTGGCTAGACCGGAACTTCATCCTTCCAAACCGTGATTCGTCCGCAGTTTTCGCAACGCATCACGCGGTTGATCCTACGTGCCTCGACAAGGAGCTGCGGGGAGAGCTGGCGGAAACAGCCTCCGCACGAGCCCTTCTTGATTTCTACGACCGCAATACCCCCCTTAACCATCCGGCGAATACGATTGTAAGCGGCGAGTGCAGGTCGGTCGATCTTCGATTCGAAGGCCTTCCGCTTCCTCTTCCACTTCTTCACGTCTCCCTCCACCGAATCCAATCGTGATGTGAGGTCCTTGATGGTGCCCAGGATCTCCTTCTCTCGCTCTGCAAAGGCATCCTTGTCTTCGGTGAGCTTGGTCGACAGGTCTTCGTGGTCGTCAATCGATCGAAGAATGCCAGATTCGTGTTCGTCCTTCTTTGTCCCGAGTGTCTCGATCTCTATTTGTAGAGCATCATACTCCCGGTTCGATTTCACCTCGTAGAGACGATCCTGGTGCTTCTTCAGGTCAGCTGCGATCGTGTCGAGCTCACCTTCCATCAATCTTCGGGAAGATTCCAGCTCGGTCACGTGCTTCTCCGTCTCATCGATCTTCCCGCGAGCCGTCTCCAGCTCGCCGTTCAACCTGCCGATCTCTGTCGGGAACTCTTCCTTCGACCGTTCAAGCGCATCCATCTCCTTGTCGATTTCTTGGAGCTCCAACAAGCTGTACAGGCTATCCTTCATGCGAGTACTCTCCTCGAGTGTAATGGCAGGATGTTCATCCGTGTAACCAAAAAAGAAAGGTGCATCTCTCTTGTGGGAGATGCACCCTGTACCTGTGCGTTTTCCGCTGCAACAAACTTCGCGGGAAAACAGATTCTTGGCTGGTGGGCGATACTGGATTTGAACCAGTGACCTCTGGTATGTGAAACCAGCGCTCTAACCAACTGAGCTAATCGCCCGTTATGCCGCGATCTTGGTTTAGGCTGTGGTGCTACCGTGGTGAACCTCTTCATCCATTACCTGCTGTCTAGACCAGGATGACTTCGAGCCCGGACAAGTAAACAAAGGGCTCAGATCTTGTCAATACTCTAACTCAAGGTCCGACGTGGTTTTGACGGCTGGTTCACACAGAACTCGGGGCGCTTGCCCTGGAGCACTCTCACAATGTCTGCGGCTACCATCGACATGTTCTCGGAGGACTCCGCCGAATGTCCGGAACAGTGCGGCGTGAGCAACACGTTTTCAAGATCAAGGAGCGGGTTCTCGGCCACGGCGGGCTCCTGCTCGAAGACGTCGATAACTGCACCGGCGATGACATTGTTCCTGAGTGCATCTGCCAACGCCTGTTCGTCCACGACCGGACCCCGTGCGCAGTTGACGAGAATCGCAGATGGCTTCATCCTGGCGAGCGCATTTGCGTCGATCAGGTGGTGCGTCGAATCCAGAAGAGGGACATTGAGTGAAACGTAGTCCGACCGGGCAAGGAGCTCGTCCAGTGTAGCCCGCGTCGCACTCAGCCGTCTTTCCTCCTCTTCCCCTGCGGGAAAGGCATCCGAGTAAATGATGTTCATGCGAAAGCCGATCCCGCAGATTTCCGCAATCCGTCTGCCGATTCGGCCGAACCCCACGATTCCGAGTGTCTTGCCCAGCAGTTCGGGAGCGTGGACGCGATTCCTGAACCCCCAGTCGAGGTCACGTGTTGCCCTGTCTGCCTGCACGATCCGACGGGGGAGTGCGATCATACCCATCGCGACGAATTCCGCGACGGACTCTGCGGGCGCCATCGGTGTGTTGACCACATACACGCCACGCTCCGTGGCTGCCTCAACGTCAATGTTGTCAACGCCGATCCCGTGGCGGCCGATGACCTTCAATCCCTGACCCGCGTCCATGGCTGCCCCATCGATATATCCTTGGGCCCTGGCCAGGATGCCGTCGACGTCCCGAACGGCGTCTACGATCTGCGCGGGCTCGAAGCCCTCTGCGTACGTGACTTTGCATCCGTTGTCCGCGAGATAGTCGAGACCTTTCTGGTGAACGGGCTCGAACAGCAGTATCTTGTGGTCAGCCAAGGATGTGCCTTTCATAAGGATGTGCTGGCAATGGTACTGGAATTATTGAGTTTAGACGGGTGTTCATCGCTTGTCAAGACCAGCTTCAGACGTGTTGTGTGGAGTCGTAAAGACTGAGTTTTCAGTTAGTTACGGCTCGTCTTCCAAAACTTGATCTGGTCGGACCTTTTCTATATATTGATTGCTCTTTAAAAGGTGACCCCGTCGTTCAGCGGTTAGGACACCGGCCTTTCACGCCGGTAACGGGGGTTCGATTCCCCTCGGGGTCACCAAATACCTCTTC
>CAYYGZ010000266.1:3344-5864 GCA_964471275.1 uncultured bacterium
CTCAAGCTGACTACTATACTTCTCTTTTTTCACCGGGAGGCCCGCATGACACACCCCCCAAGGATCTACCTCGTGCGCATGATCCACTGGTTGGCATTCTTGATCTGTCTGTCGCCTCTGAGGGCGCAGGAGACGATATCCTTTGACCTCAAGGAATTCGGCGGGGGGACCGCAGAGCACCAACACCGCTTTTCCGCCTATCTGACCAGCGATCGGGGTGAGGAGTTGACGTTCCCGGGAGGCGAGGTCGAGGTCGAAATACTGGGAAGCTGGAAGTCTGTCGAGACCAGAGCGGTCAGCGACAGCGGGCAGGTATCCAGCCGGACCGTCATCAAGGATGCAGACAGCTGGGCAAAACAGAGCGGGTGCAAGCTCACGTTCGAGCAGTATCCGTTCACGTTTGGCCAACTGAACGACCTTGCATTCAATTGGTCTCTGGATCGTAACAAGGGTGCCTATGAGCTGCTACCCGATTTCCGTGTCTACCAGATTCGGAAGCGCACTGACATCGTCAACGATTTGCAGCTGCTGTTGTGTTCTGCCATTCTACCGGCTCTCCCAGATGGACCCGTTTCGGAAGGGGCGACCTGGGACGGGGAGTCTGAATTCGAACGCTCCTTCTTTCAGCTCGGCGCCAGGAGGAAGAAGTTTACGCTGAAAATCCGGTCACAATATAAACTCGTGAAGATCGTGAAGAAGGGCGAAAAACGGATCGCCGAGATCGAAGAGAAACGTGAATTTGACTACTCTGGATGGATGGAGACAGTTCCGTTCTCTGTTCTGGTCGAGGGGCCGGGAACAGGTACGGCCGAGTGGGAGATCGACGCGACGCTGGGTCTGGTGAGGCGCTGTGAGTACACGATGAACCTGAATCATCCGGTCCTGCAGCCCTACGGGGCCCCCGGCCCGATCTCGGGAACCGACTCCAACTTGAAAATCGTGTACGACTCCAAGCTCAAGAAGCTACGACGTTAGGGCGGACGTCTGGACTCCGCTGTCTAATTCAGTGTTGACAGTGGATTGGCCGTCGCGTATATTTTCCCGGGGCTATGGGATGGCCCAATTGGGATCCTCGGGCATGCTAGGGGTGGGATGGTCGAGGATCCCGTTTTCAATCTCAGGAACTCCGAATCTGATGGGGCGTCTACTGCATGAGTAGGCGCCCTTTCCTTTGGTGGCCTGTCGTTGGGCATCCCTCCCGCCAACGGCGGAATCCTGGGAAAGGTTGTCTTTTTTTAGGCAGATTAATCAATTTAAGTTAAATTGAAAATAAAGGGTTGACAGGTGCACGGACGAGTAGTATCTTTTTGTGCAGGTAGTTGAGCGCCCAATCTTCAGGAGGCAATCCCCATGCTGGAAACAATGGTTGTAGACGCCGCGAACAATACGATTAGTGTAGAGAGTCTCAGCAAGGAGTTTGGTGAGGTGGTCGAGAGAATACAGAGCGAGGTCGCTGGGATTCTTGATCTGCTGAGCGACGGAGATTGGGCGGTGGTCGATCGTGCGGAGCGTGTTGTTGACGAATGTGCAGAGGATCTCAGGCTGGGCAGGGGCGATCGAACCGTATGGCTTCTTGCTCTGGAGTCGTACGAAAGTACGTGGTCTGACGTTCTTGACCGCGGCGGTCGGGAACACTGTCTGGCTGCATAGCATTCTATGAATAGCAACCGTCGATAAGACAAGAGGGTTTGCTTCTTTTCGTCACAAATGGGGAGAGGGGGAAGGGGAGCAGGCCTGAGGGGGATCGACGGTAGCCTAGGGTGGATGTCCGCCGGCGGACATCCACCCTTACTGTTTCAGCCTCCGTGCGAAAAACGAGTAAAAGCAAGAAGGGGACGCGTCATCACATCGACGCGTCCCCTTCTTGCTTGTCGCAGCTAATCAGCCTAGGCCTTGAAGGCCTTGAGCTTTGCGCCTGCCTTGAACTTCGGCACCTTGGCGGCTTTGATCTTGATGGCTTTGCCGGTCTGCGGGTTACGACCCATCCGCGCCTTGCGCTTTGCGACCGAAAATGTCCCAAAGCCCACGAGTGTCACAGTACCGCCCTTCTTGAGGGCCTTCGTGATGTTCGCGATTGTCGCGTTAAGCGCCGCACCTGCATCCTTGCTTGTGAGTCCAGCATCGCTGGCGATAGCGGCAACCAATTCTCCCTTGTTCATGTCGTTTCACCTCCCCCCCTGATTATTTGCACAACAAGTGCAGAGTTGCCTGAGCACCGAACAACAACAGCGGGCAGGCTCCACCTTGAATATGGCGGATTTTAGAACAAACGCGAATACGACCGGGTGTAACCGAGGGAGTGACTGGTAGATTCTGAATCTGGAGGAGAGAAAGACTATGTTACAACGAGAATATAGGCCCGCATAAAGTTCACGGACAAGAAAAAAGTCAGCAAATCCGCTGCGTGAGGGCGATTCTCCTGCTAGCTTCAGCTCGTGCGGGCCCTTAGAGGCTTGACACGTCGACTCGGTGGGCCTTATTGTGGCATTAGCACAAAATATGGTTTTGGTGTGTAGGATA
>CAYYGZ010000267.1:0-5858 GCA_964471275.1 uncultured bacterium
CAGTGCACCTGGTTGTATCCTGCCCTGGCCGACATTTCCTCGAGGATCCGGATCAGCCTTCCCGCTACCGTGTAGATGCGGATCGTCACTTCTGAAGGTCGCGAAAGGATGTAGGTGAAATCCGTATCGGTTGCCATTGGATTCGGGTAGTTCAGTACGCTTTCGAGCCTGAATACCGAGGTCACCTCGAAGCTGAGACGCTTCGTGGCGGGCCCGTTGCCGATACGGTCGTCCGCCTGGATCTCGAGCGTGTGAGTGCCATCGTCGAACACCGCTGGCGCATACCTGAAGGAGATCAGCGTTGGGGTTTCGGTTACTTGGGATACAAGGTTCGATCCCACACCCAAAACCGGGTTCTCGACATCCGGTGCGGTAAGCAGAATCCGCACGCTGGATCGTTCGATACCGCTGGAATCAGTGATCGAGATCAGAAAGTCTGCATCTGCTGGCAGGTAGTCACCCGATCGGACCTCACCGGTCGCATCAAGTGCCTGAATCTCGATCGACGGGATCCCAACATCAGAACTAGTCTGTATCTCGATAACGGACTCCGCCTGCAGGCTGGATGTGTGATACGCAGCATTGCCGAACAGATCTTCCACACGGGCGTGCACACGATGGACACCGGCGAACTGAGCCGTAATCCAGGCGAACTCGATCCGGCGGGGCACGCCGATCTCCGTATCCTCGGGAACGGCTTGACGACCGATGATGCGGCCACCTTCCGGTTCGCCGACATAGAAGGCCACAGCCGCACCAAGCGCGAGGTCGATCGGTCCGCAGTTCGTTGCGTCCACAGAGAGCAGGACAGGCTCGATCTCCATGACTTCGGTCGCACTCACCTCGAGGTTTGTGATTGAGATATCGGAAACAGGCTGATAGGCAACCGACCAGGAAGCCAGAGACGCCGATTGCCCCAGATCCGATCCCGAAAGCCGGAGACGCATTCTGATTCGATCGATGGAATCATCGAGACTCGACAGGTCCAGTTCTCCGGCAGCCCGGTCCGACCACTCTGCAATCGGAAGAAAGACACCCCCAGCGGTCTCACCGAGGAGATCCAGACGCACGGAGTTGCCGGCTGCTTCACCGGCGAGTTCGACCGACAGGGATCCCCACGCACTCGCGGGACCGATGGGCGCCGAGACCAGGACGCCCTCCTCGGGAAGCCGTCTGCCCGTGTAACGATGGATCTGGTTTCCCGTCAGCTGCCCGAACCAGACCTTGTTGTTGATCCAGTCATACTGACCTGTCAGCATATCCGTTTCCCCTTGATCGCTCTGGTATTCCGCCACGAATGACCCGTCGCCGGCGTCTACGACACGCACACGATGACTTGACCCTGTGCTGAACTCGACCAGGTAGAGATACTCGCCATCCGCGATTACGCCATCGGTTATCGCATAGGTAAAACCGGTAGAGGTAGGTGCCACCTCGAACTCGCGCACGATCGACCAGTCGGATTGTGGATCGAAAACACGGACCGCCCACCCGGCTCGAGGGATACCGTTCACCCCGTTTGCCACGTTGTAAATCAAATTGCCATCGGACGTGATCAGGGAGTGCCCGTCGAATACGAGTCCCGACCGAACCTCAAGCAAACCTGCGGCGACGGGTACGATCGTGGTTTCCCCCGTGCTGGGTGTTATCCGGACGATCTCCTTCGACTTCCTGTTGTCGGCGTAGACATATCCGTCCCCGTGGTAGGTGGCCGATACGGTCGGTATATCGGGATCACTCGCGGGACCTAGATTCTCACCGGAAATCGTACCGTTCAGACCGGATCCGACCTTGATGAATGTGTCAGAATCGGGGTATATCTGTGGAGACGAGAAGAAACCCTTTACATAGTGGAAGATACCGTCGGTGGCCAGGATACCAGTCGCGGGCACCCCGTCCGCCGTGATGGTTTCCTCACGATAGCCTGCCGTAAAACGGAGTGGCAACGGCTCGGTTGTGCGTCCGACCGATCCATCCGTGTACGCGGCAACGCCCTCCCCATCGCTCAATCGCAGGGCCTCGAACGCCTCCTGCCGCCAAGAGACAGAGCGGGGCTGAGCCGGTGCACCGACCACAAAGCTCATAGGCTGTGCCCAGGCGCCAGCCTCTTCTTCGTCGGACATTCGTGCTCGCCAGAACCACGTGCCTTCGGTCAGGCTCGTCGATACATGAATGGCCAACCCCGAGGACGCAGCAACCTGCCCGGATCGCACAGCATCGGCACCAAAGGACAGCGTCCGGCTGAGCTCGAATTCGCCGAACGTCGGACCGAGGGAATCCAGTCCCGTACGCACACCCAGCCTCACGGCACCGGTCACCTCCTGGCTGGCCAAAGGGAACGCAAGCACAGCAGAGAGCCGGCCAAAAACTTCGACCTCCACGGCAGCCTGATTGTTATCAACACGGTTCTCGCTTAACCGTCGATTCGGATCCAGTACGACCTTCACCTGTCGGCGACCGGTTCGCCCCGCCAGCGGCCACAGGATTGCCGTGCTGTCCGTCCCCCCAAACGGTGCGAGTGTGGCGGTTCCCACGGTATCGACCACGCCCGCATCGAGATCCCAATCGAGTACAACAAGGTTCAGCATCTCACCAGCAATGATCCCTTCGTTGTGTATACGGACCATGACCCGTGCAGTATCCGAAGTTGAGAGGACCCCACCATCACCCGTGACATCCACGTCCGCAGCCGCAATGCTGTAGTCAGGACCTGAGGGGATCGCGAGGTGCTGGGCCGGATCACCCATCAAATTCATCATCAGAACGCCATTGTCGATTCCGGGCATAGCCGCAAGCAGATCTGTTTTGGCCAAGGCAATCGATCCCCCGAAATCCGTCACCCCCTCGCGCATCATGTAGCGTAGCATCGAGTTGTTGATCTCGTTGTTCACAAAGATGAAGGCAAGACTGGACGCCGACACATACGCGATGGAACCACCGTTGCGCTTGTTGACCATCTCCTCTGCAAAGCAGATCAACGTGGGTTCGTCATACAGCCCGTTCAGACAGGACATCGCGATTACGAGCGGGAGCTTGTCCGCATTCGCGATCTGGGACATGTAATTGAAGCCGCGCTGCTGGAAGGTTCCTGCGATGAACTTCTGCATGAGGGCCGCACTGCCGTGCCCCATAAAATTCAGGAGCAGACGGCCTTCGTTCATCTGTTGAATGACCTCGCTCGAACTCTCGTTGGGCTCGGGTGGCGTCGTGGCCGTGTGATAGATACGAAACGATTCGATCCCAAGAGGGTCGGTATACGCTTCGATCATTCGGTCGCTGTCCTGGATGAACAGCACATCGCCCGCGACCGAATCCCAGTTTGCCAGGAACGACGCCTGGCTGCGCCACTTGTCATCGGGCGCCTCGTCATACGCGATGACCTTGGAAACGACCGTTTCGGCCTCGTGTGCGGAGTTGACCGAAAGACGCCCCACCTTGACATCCATGAACGGATCGTCTCCGGCTACCGTTCCATACAGATGATCAGTGAAAGCCTGACCTCTGCGCACAGACTGGAACGGAATCGCTGGCACGCGGGGTACGCGACCGTTCTTCTGCTGATCGAGAAGATCACGATAGTCGTAGGTCATTCGGCCGAGAAGGAGCAGGTATGCCGGACGATCTGTCCAGTTCTCGAACGCAAAGCGGACGAAATCCTGAATGGCTCGCTCGGTAAGATCGCCATACGAGAACTCGTCGTAGACATCCTGGACATCGACCACCAGTGAGGTCAGCCCGAGAGACCGTCGATGTTCTGCCAACCGTTCCGCCTGTGTCGCGAATAGCGGATCGGTCACAATCAGGTAGCTGGCACCGGCCAGGTTCGTGCGGAGGGAAGAGGCGAGATCCGTCTGGCCAAGTGCGGGCGTCACATACGCCGTTGAGTCGGCCACCAGGATTCGCCCCGCTTGACTGGCGAAAGAGACCGTGAATGCATCGGCATCCTGAACGATCTCACCACCCATGATCAGACGATCGTTGTCGATGTCCAGAACCAGGTTCGGCCGGGCGGCGAATCCGTTGACGGTATAGTCTGAGGTCGCTTCAGAGGTGAAGAGCAACCGGCCGGATCGGGCTGCGGGTGCTTGCGGATAGGTAACTGTGATCCAGTTCAGCCTCACGTGATCGACATAAGGAACCGGATCGAGCGGATACTCCGGCGATCCGGGCGTTCGCAGGCTGACGCTCAGTGTGTCGGTGAGCAGGTTCGCGCCCAGCGATCCCTCTCCGATGAAAGCGGACTGCCCGTCCCATCTATCCTCCGTCACAGGAATACCATCACCGATCTCCACGCGGGTTCGGTGATCGGGATCCAACTCATCGCGAAGCGAAATGCCGTGCATACCGACTCTGATTGTGGCATCCACATCGGGTGTCGCCACAAGCCCCGGCAGCGGGATCGGAGTTGTCACGGGAAACTCCTGACCACCGGCACTCGACGGTGAAGCCGTCCGCCGATCGAACCAGTGATCTCGCTCGACGTCGGCGGCCTCGCCGAGCCTCTCGTAGACCGAATCCTTCTCTGTGTGCACCGTCTGCATCACCCAGGCAGCAGGTGTGGCGGCGGTCGGGGCACCATTCGTCACGGTGAACCGTTTCCCCTGCTCTTGGCCGTACCGCAGCCAGTAGCTGTGTTTCCGTCCAAACCGGCTCTCGGTATCTCGATCCGGCTCTCGCCTGTATTCCCCCCAGAACAGAACGCGGTCGCCTGGATCCAGAGAACCGTCTCCCCCGTCCACCACCACCAGCGGAAGCTCGGATCCATCTACGAACACCTGAATCGTGGCGGTACTCGCGTCCGATACCGCGATCCCCGAGGCGTCGAACCAATCAGTGTCCAGCCGATAGAGACCATCTTCGGTCACGGGAATCAGATACCAGCTATCTGTCGGATCATACCAATAATCGCTCTGCTTGGGACTCGGTCGTGCAGCCCTCGACCGCCACGCGGATGCAGCCTCCGGATTCACCAGAGCAGCGGCGTAGGAAGGATCGAAAGTGTTGTCGGCAACAATCGATCTTCTGGCGACACGACGTGCGCCTTGTGCTCGGTCAAAGCGAATGCGAACACGGAGGCGTGAAGCAACACGAAGCATTCTTTGTGCAGGATTGTACTGGACCGGACTCAGAGAAACGCCAACCACACGTTGATCCCGGATGATACCTGATCTGGTGACCCAGGCAGATTCGAGGGGCAGCCACCGATCCGCCGCGTAGACATCCGCGTCCCGAGCCGGAGGTGCACCGGGATCATCGGATATCGGCAGGAGATCGATGTCCGGTGTGTTCACATACGTTGCGTCGAGGATTTCGAGTCGTGGCTCTACGCCAAAGGGGATGCCGACAAGTGCAGAGATGACGGGAACAGCGGGACGACCCGAATTCCCGGGCAGGACCATTCCGCCAGGAAGAAACAGCTTCTGATAAACACGACCGTCCAGAGAGGAATCCGAAAGTCGGTAGTCAAGCCCGCTGATTTCCAGCGTGATCCCCTGGTCATCCGATGAAATGACGCGTGGTTCCGAGGCCCTCGCAGGTGGGGCCACGAGAATTACCAGGAACAGCATCACCATATAGAGATACATCATGAGGAAAGTTTGCCGTAGAGAGGGGTTTGCACGTTAGATGCGGCCGCGATCACAAGCTGCCAAAATCGAGAGCACCGATCAAGCGCCGGTTATTGATCCAAAGAGACAAAGCTTCCAGCGCATAACCTGAACGATTCACAGAACTAACCAAGGCCATTCCGAGGGAGCAAGCATACGTGGCGCTAGAGCGGCAAATCGCGACCTGTGACCGCAACGCTCTCCAGCAACGAGAATAGCGCGAGGTGAGGAATCCATGCGGGCCGAAGGCTG
>CAYYGZ010000268.1:0-5847 GCA_964471275.1 uncultured bacterium
GAGTGTCCCTACTACCTGGAAGGAAAGAACCTGTTTGACGGGGGTCATCGGGACTGGGCGATCGCAGAAAGCAGCGATAGAGAATCCATCGATGGAAGCCAGCGGTATCAGAAGACAACAAGCTATACGTCCTACGTGGATCGGGAGTGGAACTACATCCATTCTACGAAAGCCGACCACTGTGCCCTTTACCACCTGACGCAGGACCCACACTGCCACCGGAACGTATTACACAGTTTCCCCGAAAAAGCAGCCGAGCTTCGCACGAAGCTCCTGGACCACATGCTCTCTGACAGAATCCCACATCAGGACAACTCACTCGCCAGCTGGGAGGAATATCACGGTGGAGCTGGCATCGACGAGAGTAGCTGGGAGTAGTCAGCAGTCGGAAACAAGGCACTCTATAGCGAATACTTACACCTTGTTGCGAGCGTCCGTATTCCCGGCGAATGAGGCGACGCAGAGACGCAGGTGCTGCATCTGGAAGTAATTGACGAGATGGACGAATACCCACACTGTAGAAGAAGAATGCACGGGGGCCAGCCACTTCACACGGCAATGCTTCCATCTTAACTCCTCGCCTATAGAGACCACGGCAAATCATAGCGAACCCTCTTCATCGATCATCACAAATCCTGCACAGGTATCCTCATTGACCAACACCGAAAAGGCCGGCGAACTCAGCCCTGACCGCATTGACATCGCATATGGTCCTCACGAGCGCAATGTCATGGACCTCTACACGGCCCCCGGTTCCTGCCCACATCCCCTGCTCCTCTACATCCACGGGGGCGGCTTCATGAATGGTGACAAGCTGCGCATCAACCGGGAGTTCTTCAACCTGTGCCTTCAGCGGGGTATCTCGGTCATCTCCATCAGCTACCGGCTTTCCCAACACGCCATCTATCCCGCACCCTTCCACGATTGTCGCCATGCGCTCCAGCATATTCGCCACCACGCGACGGAACTCGGCATCAACCCGACCCGAATCGCAGGGGCGGGCAGCTCTGCAGGCGCAGGTATGTCCAGCTGGTTGGAATTTCGTCCGGATATGGCGGACCCCGAGAATGCCGATCCCGTTCTCCGAGAGTCCACACGTTTGCGCTGCCTTGTCACCACCGAGGGTCAGACAAGCTACGACCCGCGGTTCATCTCACGCGTCGTCGGTGGGACTGCGCACACCCATCGCGCGCTTGCCCAGCTTTTCGGCCTACCTCAAGACGTCTGGCCCCAATTGGACAGCGATACTGCAGCGCTTGTCGAGGACGGTGCGGCCATCAACTTCCTGACCGAAGACGACCCACCCGTGTTTGGGATTTACAAGAGAGAGAACCGTCCTCCTACCGATGATGACGACCCCAACTTCGGCATCCACCACCCCCGCTTCGGCTTCGACCTGAAGAAGAAGATGGACGCGCTGGGGATCGAATGCATCATCCACAACGGCCCTGGAATGGAGGACGACTCTGCAGCCAGAACCGCCGCACGTAGGCTTGCAGCCGACTTCCTCGAGAAGGGGCTGTAGGGTGACTGACACCCGGACACCTGGCGTAAGCTGAAGTCACACAGAACAGAGGTGAGACGTTGAGCGACACACCTGACATCGTCTGGATCTATTGCGACGAACTGCGTACGGATGCCCTGGGCTGCTACGGACACTCCCGACTGCGGCTGCACACGCCGAACCTCGACGGTTTGGCGGATCGCGGCGTTCGGTTCACGAACAACTTCTGCAACGCACCCGTCTGCGTCGCATCGCGATGTTCCACGCTGACCGGACTCTATCCGGAAGATACGGGGGTCTACAACAACGAGGGTGCGTGGCCGAATTTCCGTCTACCCCGCAGACTGAATACCTTCCCTGCAGAGTTTTCGAAGAACGGTTATGCGACTGCCAATTTCGGAAAGCTGCACGTCGCTCCCGAGATGCGCCCAGGACTATCATCGGACAACGACATCTTCCAGTATCACGATGGGGCGGGCGGCGACATGCGTTTCTGGCAGCATCTCGGCGAAGAAACCGTACAGATGATACGTGCGCCCAACGGTGGAATGCAGGGCGGCGTTTTTCCCGATGACGTCCCCTATCCCCCCGATTCAGTTGCCGAGAATGCCCTGGACTGGATCCGGACAGCGGACAGCCCCTTTCTTGCTCGTATCTCGATCCTTCAGCCGCACACGCCAGTGCTGCCGCCGGCAAAGTACGTTCGACAACTGGACGACCTGGACCCCGGTCTCCCCGGACCACTGCCGGATACGCTGTCCGCCTTCGAGCGACGTGTAGCCGAGGTCTACGATGTCGCGAGCATGCCGGCTGAGGAACTTCGGGCCGCACGGCTCCACTACTACGCTCAGGTTGCCTGGATCGACGCGCAGGTCGGCCGTGTCGTGGAATCTCTCGAGCGAGCCGGCAGACTGGAACGTACTGTAATCGTCTTCGGCTCTGATCACGGGAATCCGATCGGAGACACAGGCGCGTTCGAGAAGCTGACATATACGCCCACGGTCCATCGCGTGCCGCTCATGATCTCCTGGCCGAGCACCATACCGTCAGGACAGATACGGGATGATATCTGTGACAGTCTGGACATTGGCAGAACCTTCTTCGCCCTGGCAGGTATCGACACGCCGGAACCCTTCAAGGGGCGTGATCTCTTCGCTGATCCGCCACCCGACGCAATCTACTCGACGATCGGATACGGGCAGTCAGTCAGCAAGATGGCACCGAACGGGGGTCGAGGTGAGTGGTATGGGGGCCGGGGGTGGCCAAGGCGCAGTTGCATTCGCACGAGTCAGTTCCGGCTCGACAAGAATGTGTTGATCGATGGTGCACAACCGGGACCCGATGATCAGGACATCTTCCTCGCGGACGTTCAGGCAGATCCGGCAGAGCTCAAGAATCTGGCCCTGGAGCCACAGTATGCGGATGTTGTCCGTGAGCTGTCTGGACGCCTGGACAGGCACTGTGAGGATTCGGTGGAAGTGACCCCGGAGTACCTGCAGAGATAGCCAACAAGCCAATCTTGATCCAGCAGCAATCCGTAACATCCGTACCTCAAATGGCGTTGACTCAGGATTCACGGAGACAGGCTACCGATGACACCTTTCCAGGAGAGAATACGAGGCAGCATCCCTGCGTTGCTGACCGCGTTGAACAAAGACCAGACCATCGATCGTGAGGCTATGGCAGGGATCGCCCGCCGCGTGATCGACAATGGATCCAGGGGAGTTGTGGTTCTCGGCACGACGGGTGAATTCGCGGGGATCGATGACGGCCAGCGTGAAGGAGCGATCCGGGCGGTCGTCGACGAGATAGATGGTCAGGCTCCGGTGATTGTGGGATGTGGTCAGCCGAACGTCCGCCGCGCACACGAGCAGGCCAGGGCAGCAGCAGAACTGGGTGCCGATGGCATCCTGGTCAACCCGCCCTTCTACTACCCGATGACCCAGGATGAGGTGGTCTCCTTCTTTGCCGACCTGGTCGACGTCTCCCCCGTCCCCGTCATGCTCTACAACATTCCGTCGATGACCGGGATTTCCGTGGAGCCAGCAACCATCCCGCGGCTGCGAGACGTCGGTGTGGAGGGCACGAAAGACAGCTCCGGAATCCCGGCCAACACGCTGGCCTACCTCGCGGCTCTTGGGCCCGATTCCGATTTTAGGGTCGTTGTCGGTGGCGAGACCTTCTTCCTCCACCTGCTCGACGCGGGTGTCTGTGCCACCACGGGTCTGGTTCCCTGTGTTGGGCCACAGCTTGCCGCGGACATCTACGAAGCCTGGGATGCAGACGACTACAAGACCGCCTTCGCAGCTCAGCACAGCGCGAACGCTTTCTCCTCCACGCTCCGAGCCCTTCACGGGTTCGCACCAGCCACAGGTAAGGCCGTGTTGAGCAGATCCGGACTGATGCAAAAATGGGTCGCTCCCCCCAAAATGCCCTTGTCCGATGAAGAGGCGGACACCGCCTTCGAGACGGTAAGAACCTACCTTCCGGAGTTCGAGAACGACCAGTAGGCTGCCAGGAGCGCCATCCTGTATTTTCTGCCTCACATTTCAGCGGCGTCAGTTCGAGCGCCAGTCGAGAACCGCCCATAGCCAGAATTCGTAAAGGAGATCGCTGTGAAGAAATCCTGGACCTGGTCTGTATACATAAGTCCGTTCATTGGGCAACCCCCTGAGACCATACTCGATACCTGTCGGCACGCGGGTCTGTCGTCGGTCGACGGCACATATCGGTTCTTCCAGGATCATTCCGATTCCGAGATGGAAGCGTTTGCAGAGCTCTTTCGGCAGGGAGGAATCAGCTTCCCGACGTTCCACCTTCCCTTCACTCCTGCAGATGATGTCACTTCCCTCTACGAAACCGTACGTCGGGGGGCCGTCGAACGGATTCAGGTCTGGATGGAGAAGGCCACTCGGCTGGGGGCGTCAGTCGGGATACTTCATCCGACAACGGTGGGCTACAGTGTCGATATCGAAGGTCTCGATGCTTACCTGAAGCAGCTCGGCAGAAGCCTCGACACACTTCTTCCTGCCGCAGAGAAACTTGGCTTCACCCTTGCCATCGAAAACCTTCCCCCGGCTCAGGGGCGGTTCGGGTCCCGACCAGAGCACTTCAGGATGATCGTGGAGAACTTTTCCCACCCCTGTCTCGGTTTCTGTCTGGACACGGGGCACGCCCTTGTTGCGGCCGCACCAGGGAAGGCTGGCGAATACCTCGAAGCGATGGATCAACACCTCGTGGCTTTCCATCTGACGGACAATGCAGGAGACCGAGATTCGCACCTGGCGCCCGGGCACGGGCTGGTTGATTGGGACCCCGTATTCCGCAAGGCCGCCGAGATTCGATTTGCGCGGCCCATGACCATTGAGACGACTCCTTTCGCTTCCGGACCAGACTACGCACCCGATGCCTGGAAGCAGATGATCAACGATACAGACACCCTTGCTGATGACGCACTGAAAGACTCATGAGCCGACAGTCAAACGGAGAGTCCATCAGCCGATACCCGATCCGGACGGTATGGGTCAAGCATCACATTGACAGGTGGCCGCACCGGCTTAGCTTTTGACACCGATCGATGGTCCCGAGAGGCAGGAACGACCCTCGACGTAATCCTACCTGGTGCGCTGGGCCACCGCGGAGGTTACTGCGCGTCACCAAAGAGGTGGCGAGCCCCAACCTTGATTCAACAGGAGTGAGATAAATGCCAGCGTATTCTATGAATCACGTTCACCACGAAGCAGTCGATGTCCACGCCGCTGCCGATTGGTATGTAAAGCTGTTCGACGCCACGGCCGACGAACCATTCGAGAATGGCGGAGCGACGTGGATCCGCGTGCATATCGGGGATCTTACCGTAACGATCACGGATCGCACGACTACGGGCCCCGATCTGGAGCGGATCCTGGGCTACGATCACCTGGGCATTGATACAGATGACTTTGATACCACGCTGGCTCGTATCGAGGCGTTAGGCGTCAACATATGGGCAGGCCCCATGGATGGCGGATCATTCAGAATCGTCTTTATCAGCGGGCCTGACAACGTCAAGATCGAGCTGATGGAGAAGAAGTAGGCCTAGCCAGCAGACGGAGAGACAAGAGCTGTCAACGCGGAGAGCACAGAGGATGACAGGTTTCCGCCCCGGAGAGGGCGGCGAATCGTTAGCCTGGGGCGGCAGTCCCTAGTCTTCCGTCGAAGTTTGTTGGACGGCGCCGCGGTATGAAAACGATATTTGAGTCGTTACTCCATCGGCGTCCAGAACTCAAAATATCCATAAGGAATGAGCAGAAAATGAAACTCAAAGATGATGTAGTTGACTATGAATCATTCGGTGCAAAGGG
>CAYYGZ010000269.1:0-5820 GCA_964471275.1 uncultured bacterium
GTATCAGCAACCGCATCCTAACTCTGGATGTGGACACATAGATGGGGGCAGGTCACTCGTCAGGCACGTCTCTGCGGTGAGATATAAGGCACACCGAGCGTCGAGTAGAACTCGCCCTCGGATCCAACCGCGATCTCTGAATGATCCGCCGACTTCAAGATGTGCTGCTGAGGTTGGAGATGCAGCATCCGGGCTTTGGCTCGGAGATCCATCCGGCGAAGATGCCTTGCGCTCCCTGTCGCGATGAGAAGTGCAAGAGCGAAACGGGAAGGTTTGGTGAAATACAGATCGATCGGGATCTCTTCGAACACGAACCTGGCGTGATCGGGCCCCCAGAACATGATTTCACCTACACGTGACACGATATCCTCACGAAGCCTCGCCCGGGGATTGGACTCCGGTGCCATCAAATCATCCGGCGTTCGGGAAACGCACGCGACGACATCGATGTCGTGAACGTATCTCGCACGACGACGAAGACTCCCGGCCAGGCGGCACAGGGGTTCCTTGTCGGGTGTGCGTAGCACGTGCTTGAGCAGAATCGGCTTGAGCCGACTGGCCACGTGGATTGCTCGCGCTCGCGTGAATGAAACATCCACATTGTCCATCACGCCGGGAAGCGAGGTCTGCTGATCTGAAGAGGAATCAGATGGCAAGATCACCTCTCAGGGGATACTCAGGTGTCAGAATAAGCTTAGCGAAGGGCAGCGTTGCGGTCAATCCCGTGGTGCGCGCGTCTCTTCTATCGTGTCTGCCTGAGAAGACGGTCTGCACGTTCAAGATACTTGGGGTCGCCTCGCCACGCGGCCTTGAACTCGAGTAGCGATACACCAGCAGAATCTCTCTGCCCGCGCTTCAGGAACACGCCCCCCATCTTCAGACGGCTATACGTGCCGGCTTCCGAACCGGCCTGCCACGATTCCCGGTATGCATCCAATGCACCCGCAAGTTCACCCGACCGCTCGAGTTCCGTCGCCAGATTGTAGTGGGCCCGGAGAGCACCCGAGTTAGCCGAAAGCACGTCACGATAGACCCGGATCGCGTCGCGAATCCTGCCGGCCTGTTGGTACAGCAGGGCAAGATTGATCGCGGCATCTTCATACCCGGGCAGGGAAAGCAGAGCATTCTGATACGCCTGTATCGCTGCCTTCGTGTCACGCTTCTCCTGAGCCAGTGCAAGATTGTAGAAAATGTCCGCACGAGCCGGGGAGAGAAGAGCGGCCCGTTCAAGAGATGCGACGGCAGCATCCGCACGCCCCTCGCGAGCAAGCAGTATTCCCCGATTACAGAGAGCGTTCACGTGATCCGGTTCGTGCTCGAGTACCTTCGCATAGGCTTCAAGCGCCGTCGGATACGCCTTCTGATCCTGGTAGATCACGCCTCGATTGTAGTGTACCTCCGAGTATGCCGGATAGATCGAGAGCGCGCGGCCGTATGCGTCCAGCGCACCTGACGCGTTTCCCTCATCGCGTATCGCGTTACCCAGATTAAAATAGGCCTTTGCACTGTTGGGAGACGCTTCCGCTGCTGCCGCAAACAGGGCAAAGTCGTTTCGCCAATCCGTATTCCGAGCAATAGTACGCCCGCCCAGCAGGATGATGACTGCCGCACCGACCACCCAGACCGGAATGATCCGAACTCTGTCCCTCAGATACGAGTAGAGCGCAGCTGTCAAGAAGCTGACACCAACCATCGGCAGATATACGAGCCGCTCGTTCATCGGTGTCCCGATCGGAAAGGCGATGTTGGAGATCGGGAGCCACGCTAGGACAATGACGACACTGGCCAGACCGAACAGGGCGTCGACCTGCCCGACCACCGACCGGTGAATCAACATCTGGAAACCTGCCAGCAGGATCACACCGGTGACAACGAAGCCATCCAGTAGAGTGGTGACAGTCTGTATCTGCTGGTAGGAGTAATCGACCGACAGGCTCTGAGGCGCAATCACAAGACTGAGATACCTTGGCAGCAGGGCCAGACCTGTCAGGATGCGGCTGAGTGCATCCACGTGCGCAAGAGGATTGTCCACGACGCTCGGCAGGCTCGGCAGCATAACCGACCCGACGATCAGCGCACGCAGACCGAGTGCGCCACAGCCCACGACTGCAAACCCGACATACTGCTGCCATCGTCCGAACAGATCAGCAAGTCTCTCTCCCGGGGTGCCATCACGAAACAGCACATCTTCCGCCACAAGGAACGAAGGAAAGACCAGCGCGTGTTCCTTGGACAGACACGCCAAGGCATAGGCCATCAGCGAAGCGACCCGCCACAGAAGACCTTCATCCTTGCGGTGATGCGCATACCACGCCAGAAGCACGAACAACCCGGCCAGCAGCTCGGCGCGACCGACGATCGCGTTCACGGCTTCCGTGTTGATCGGATGCACAGAGAAGACCAGGGCCGCAGCCAGTGCAGGGCCGTACCCGCAGAATCGCCTTGCCACGAGGTAGAGTGACCAGGCGACCAGTGCGTGCAACAGGACGTTGACGACACGGAAACCGAAGGGATCCTCACCCAGTATCCATCGGTTGATGGCGAAACTGGATAGCGTAACGGGTCGATAAAGACCGAGCTCAGGCTGGCCCGGCCAGAAAGGTGAGGTTATGATCGAGCGAAGGTCTCCCTTAGCCAGAACAGGATTGTCCTCGATGATCGGGTGATCATCGAATGTGTAAGCATTGTTTAGACTATTGAAATAGATGAGGCAGGTAACCGCAACGACCGCCAGGAGAGCGGTCAGCGATCGTTGTTGGCTCAAAGACATCCCGCGGCTAACGACGCCAGAAGGGGCTGGAAACGTCGGAGAAGACCACACGACCAAAATCTGCTGGAGCGTGGAACTGGGGTGCAGGTGTCGTACTCGCACACCACTGGCTGTACTGAACGTTTGTCTTTCCGCCAAGTCGATTGAGGTTCAGATGCCACGTGTCTCCGGGCTTGGGTGGGGCATTCCTGGCGACGTGGGCGAAGTTCCGGAACGGCAGCGCCACTTCCAGGATCCAGTAGTCGTCCTCATCGGAATCGTTGTTCAGCGTCCCGGAAATCGACGTCGCGATTTGAATCCCTTCGCCATTCCACTCTTCCTTCACCGGTACACCGGGCCCATCCGGGTGGAACTGATCGAGGAAGATACCCAGCACGTTCATCTCGATGTTGAAGTACGACAAGGGCCGGTCCGGATTCGGCGCAGTAAAGACCTCGACGGTATCATCGTTCCACACAGCCGAGTCTCGCTCGGTGTGCTCTGCCCAGATGTGCGCGTCTTCACACAGGAATCCGACATACAGATTCTCATCATCCCAAAGCACCTTGGCAACCGTCTGCTCCTGCTTCCCCGCTTCGTACCACGGAAACACAAAGGCTCCCACATCCGGAGCCGCGAGCCAGGTCGGCTCGTCGAGCCGACCGTCGACAGTAATCGGTGTTCCTGCACGATAGACTGTGTATTCGTTAGCCAAATCAAACCCGTAGACAAAGGTAGGAAGTGTAATCAGAAGAAAGAACATCATTTACCCAAAAAAAATCCGTGAGGCCTGACCCCGACTGTTCCCCATCTCCCCTGCGCCCTCTGCGCCAAGGCTCTACCCCCTCCAGGTTGACCTTAACGCTACTCCTCGAGGTAAACGGACTCGTGTCCCGCGGGCCAGGGATAGCTGTAGTGTTCGCTCGCGCCCTCGTTTCCCGGCTGCTGCAGAATATCCTCCAGCGTGGCATAGGCCTGCTTGTAGGATTGTGTCTGCCCGTTGTTGAGCGCATTCCAGAGCAGCATGCTCTTGTCACCCGTCCGGAAGGCTTCCAGACCGTGTTCCATCTGCAGCACCATCGGAAGCAGCTGTTCGAGCATAATCTTCCTGGGCAGCTTGCCGACCTGTATCGGCTGGATTCCCTTCTGATTGATGAGCGCCGGAACCTCGACGACTACATCATCGTCGATCCCGTCGATTGCGCCGTTGTTCGGGACGTTCACCTGGAACTGGCCCTCAATGTTGTTCGTCAGCGCGTCGATGATCGGCACCTGCTGCTCGCGCGTTTTCGTGCTACCAAACAGCTCTGTCATCTTGACGGCGGGATCCTGGCTTGCCTCCCGAATCTGGGTCAGACGCTTCTCGAGGTTCTCAACGTGAACCGGGCGGGCAATATGTGTATCGGGTCCACCAAAGGGTTCGCCAAACCACCACTTCTTCGTTTCGATGTCGGTGTGATACCACCAGTTTCCGAGACGCGGGGAGTCCCCGATCGGGAACAGGCCATACAGGCGATACTGGTGGACGGCGCCTCGGGACAGCTGGATGTCATGTGTCCGGTCGGCTAGATGCGACTTCCAGTAGGCTTCACCCTCATCCTCGATCCATCTATCGATCTGTGTGTAGGCGTCTTCACCATCGAACAGAAAGTGCGTCATCCAGATGCAGTGGTTGACTCCCGGTGCTTGAAAATCGATCCGATCGAGGTCCAGCCCGAGCGTCTTCGCGATGTGATGGAAACCGTAGTGTCCGTGACAGAGTCCGCACACCTTGATCTCCGTCTCGCGTGTCATCAGGGTACATCCGTCGAACACGGGGTTACCCGATTGGATCAGCCACGCATCCGGACAAATCCGCTCCATATCGTGAGCCACATCCAGCATCAGGTTGAAATTGTAGTAGCTGCCGAGCCCTGGCCCTCTGTAGTAGTATCCGTGCTTTGCGTAGACCTCACGCATGTCTACCTGGTGGTAGTGGCTTTGCGCGGAAGCCGTGTTGATCACGAAGTCCGCATCCTTCAGGGAATCTGCCCGAGAGGTCGTTTGGTCGAACGTCAGGTCAGACCCGATCTCGGCGGTGTATCGCTCCGCCATCTTTGTCACGGCTTCGAGTCTCTCCGCATCGATATCCATGAAGGACACCTGACTGCTGTTCAGGTTCTCCGTGAGACACAGGTCTTTAACAAGACCCAGCGAGAAGGTCGCACTTCCGGCGCCAATGACGCTGATTCGTACAGGCTTCGGCATAGGGATTATACACTCCGGCTAAGGCGGCGCTGCCATGGAACAATTGTACGCTTCTATCGACTGGAAGCGCACGCAAGACGAGTCGATGCGTGAACGCGGCACTCCCAGGCACGGGACGAGTTCTATAGTGTCTCGCAGAGCTTCCTGAGGTAGGCGGCATCGGCCTTAAGGGCCGACTGCGGGGCATCCTCTTTGACAAATTCGACCTCCAGATAGCCGTCAAAACCGACGGCGCGGAGGATCCCGATCACGGTGCTGTAGTCGACAAGCCCCTCCGACACCAGCGATCGTGTGTTCTTCCCGACCTGAACATAGTTCTGTGCGTGCACTGTCGAAACAAAGGGCGCAATTTTCTGGGCCGCATCCAGTGTTTGCTCAGGCGTATCGGAGAACATGGGCTGAAAGTTCATCCTAAAGTTTCCTCGCTCTACTCCTTCGATCAGTCGCATGCAGCCTTCGGCCGTGTCGGAGAGCCTGTTATTGTGCATCTCCACGACGATCTCAATGTTCTCGTCGGCCGCACGGTCGCAGAACGTCGTGAAACCTGAGATCGCCAGCGCAAACTGATCGTCAGTCGCTTCAGCCGAGCCACAGCTTCCCACCCACGCGCGAATCTTGTCGGTCTGATACAGTTTTGCCGCGGTGATCGACTCCGACATCTGCTGATCGAATGCGTCGTCCGTCGGGTTCGCATACGAACCGTATTGTGCGACCTCGAGGCCGCGAGACTGAATGCTGCCCGCCATCCGTTTCACGAAATCGGCATCGAACGGTTCGGGGGTGTGATCCGGTTTACCCCAGGGCTCGACACCGTCAAACCCGGC
>CAYYGZ010000270.1:0-5652 GCA_964471275.1 uncultured bacterium
GAATACCGAACCAAAGGACGAACACCCTCAGAGATCTTCCGGGGAGCTCAAGGGAGGACCTGAAGTGTCAACACCATTACGACACTGGACGATTCTAGATCGTTGCAACGGTGAGCGTGCGGCTATTTCGAAAGGTCTTCCGGTAGGCGGAGGACCTCTTGCTTTATCAAGTCTTTGGGTTTCGTGTCGAAGCGAGTCGGTTTCAGTCTATGCTGTGTAAAAAGCACCTCGCCCTGATCCCAGCTGTGAGGTGAGTTGAGGTTGTCGCTCTGGCCGAAGGGCACGGCAGAGAATGAGCGGACGCCTTCCGGATCTAAGATCATGACCGTTGGCGCCGACTGACCGCCGCTGGCGTAGTCCACGACCTTGTCTCTGTTTGTCACGATTCTCCGGATGCTCTTTGCGGCTCTCCGATCGATTCCCGGCATTCCCCAGGACCGGCTCCCCAATCTGGATCGATGGACCTCCCTCCACCGGACATCCAGATGGCCATACCGCGTCTTGTGTTCCACTAGGGCCTTCCGAAATGCGCTGATCAGGTGGCGCTTGGTTTGCCGCGAGAGTTCGGATGCGGTCAAGATGCTTCGTTCGTCGATGTTCCGACCGGTTGCCGAGCAAGCTTGACGCCAACTGAGGTAGAGCGCCGGCCCGAGTCGATCCGGTTCAGCCCGACCGTCCCAGGCTTGCAGCGTGCTGAACGCGAGCGCTTCCTCCTTCGTCCACCCGGGATCCGACTCCGCTACGGCGAAGCTCAGCGCACGAAGCCACGCCGTGCTCTCGATGACGTGGGTGTCCAGAGCGATTTCGAAAATCTCGTTGAGCGTTACTCGAGGCGCGGATTCGATCAGTCGATGAAGCCTGCGGGACCTCGCGGATAGATGGCCCGGGTCTGCATTATACAGGTATGCGGGGTATCGATCCGGAATGAGGGGTGAATAGGGGGTCGTTCGGTCTGGAGGGGTGCCTGCGTCTACAATCCAGCCTGCGTGTGGATCGAGAAGCTGTATGAGGTCCTCCTGTATGTGAATACCAAGCCAATCGGAACCCCCGTCCGTGAGGACCGGTCGATCCCAGTCGACTGACTCGGGTCTGATCGCAACCTGTCCAGATCGAATGTAGAAAAGGGTGCCCTCCGTGTCGCCGAACAGGAGGGTTGCCGGACCGAGTTTGGCAGGTCTGAGCGAATCGTAGAAGGATCTGAAACCTGTCGAGTGCAGCATCCGGTAGAGCTGCGCTGTCTGACCTGCGCCCAGATCCTCGGGAACACGATACGCGAAGCCCACAGTCCCTTCACGATGGATGATCGGGCCTAGGTGGGTTCTCTGCCCGGTCAGGACTCGCGTTCCCTTCTCCCTGACGGTGATGTGGAAGGTATCCGACTGAGCGGCTCGGATCTTGCCGGACCACCGGTATCGACTCGAAGTGTCGGACAGAAAGGTGATCCTGTAGACGTCTCCGACATCCGGGCCGCCGGGCAACCATCCCCACCCGGCCTTGCGGTTGTGACCATACACGGGCAGCGCCATCCCGGGGTAGGTGAAGCCCCAGGCGTGGAGCGTTGGGCTGTGCAGGTGTGCCTCATACCACTTTCTGCCGGGTTCCCACGATTCGTACGGATCCGCGACCAGGACGGTAGCGTCCTCTGTGGTACGCTCGGGACCTAGACCGAACAGGATGCCATTCGCCGGTTGATCGCTCCGCGGCAGCCCGGCGTGTTCGGCGTCCAGTTGGCCGAGTACGGCCCGCCAGTAGAGGAAACGTGTCAGGGTGACGACGTGTGCGGGTTCGACGCCGTCCGGCCATTTCGCCCTGCGATTCGGATCCTGATCGACATAGTGCCGTATTCCCGCCGCAAATGCTTCAACCCATCTGGACTCGTGCGTTGGCGCAAGCGTCAGCCAATCGAGGGCGGCCTCTCGGTGGCGCCAGAGCCGTTGACGGAAATCACTCGACAGACCCGGTTCACCAGCGAAGCGGGCGAGCTGCCCCGTCGATTCCGCGTAGTTCCTGGCGATGGCCGGGTAGCGGTCCTGGGCCTGTGCGTATCCATACCCGAAGGCAACGGCGCGATCGCTGTCCCCATAGATATGCGGTACGCCCCAACCGTCCCTGTAGATCGTGACTTCATCGCCGAATACGGGCTGCGTGAACAGGCACAGGATACAGGCAACCTTGACAGCGATTTTCGCCAGGTTTAGCTTTTCCGTAGATAGAGGAAAGGTGATCATCTGGAAGATTTACCGAGAGGTGTTGCGGACCATCAGGTGTCCCGCGCCAACGAACTAAGTATAGGTCCTTTCTACGAACACGTGTACAGGAGGCGAGATGGCAGAAGAGACGATGTCGAACGAACAGCAGAATGAACTGCTCTTTATGCAATTGGTGATGATGTTTCAGGGGATGGCGATGCAGCAGCTTGGCAAGGTGATGAACCCGATGACCCAGAAAGTGGATCGGGACCTGGGCCAGGCCAAAAATTTTATCGACCTGCTGTCGATGTTGGAGGTGAAGACGCAGGGGAACCTGAATGACAGCGAGCACAAGTTGATGGAGCAAGCGTTGTTCGATCTGAGAATGAACTATGTGGATGAAGTGAAGAAAGGCGAAGGCGGCGCCGATGCAGAAGTGCCTGCAGGCGAGTCCGAGTCGACGGAAGAAGAGGCCCCGCAGGAAGCCGAAGCAGGTGAGGATGCGGCCGAGTGAGAGCCTTTGGTGTTATTGCCGTGCTCCTGACACTCCCGGCCTGCACGCACTATTCGACCTCCGCCAGCGGCAAGGGCGGTGCGTCCTCGGTCGCTGTGCCCCTGTTCGAGAACAGGAGCCTGGAATCTGGACTCCAGCAGACGCTCACCGATAGCCTGATCCAGGGATTCGTCACCAACGGTGCCGTCCGTGTTCTGGATGAAGACAGCGCCAGACTGGTGCTCAGGGGCGAGATCCTCAACGTGCGGGAGGCGCCCTTCACGTATGACGGCGGTTCTGAACAGTTCCAGATCAGCATCCTTGTTGGGATCTCGTGCTACGATACGGAAGAGAAGAAGACGCTCTGGGAAGAGGAGCGGCTCCGGGGTTTCGGGATTTTCGACGCTGCCCAGGACAGACGTGGGGCAAGGCAGCTGGGACTGAATGATGCGATCCGGATGTTGGTGGAGGATGTCGTCGATCGAACGCAGGTCGGGGGGTGGTAGCGTCTCTGGAGTTCCGGGGCGTCGCTTCCAACAACGAGCGCGAGGCCGTTCGCAATCTCTTGCGATCCGAATTCGAAGTCACACCGGGTGTGGGTGAGGTATTTGCGCGTCTGTATGATGATCTGCTCCAGCAAGATCTATCGGTAACATCAGAATGCTCACGTGTCGCCCTGAAAGACGGAAGCGTGATCGGTCACGCGCTACTCGTTCCCAGGCTGCTCCGCATCTGTGAAGGCGATTGCCCCGCCGGGCTGGTCGGGCTCGTCGTTGTCCATCCGGAATACCGTCAGGCGGGAGTTGGAACCGCGCTTATCCAGGATGTGCACAACGTAGCCGCTTCACGACGGATCGGTTTGCTGGTCCTGGCCGGCGATCCTGGTTATTATCGACGGTTCGGATATCATCACGCCTTCACGAGGTCTGAATGTCTGTTGCGTGTTGATTCCGCCCGCCCGGATGTGGCGCCATCGCTCCGGGCAGCCACGTCTGCGGACGCCGCCCTTCTCTCCTCGCTCTCGCTCAACGCTCTACCGTCCGGCTCCGTTGTCCCCACACCCCGGCGATGGCAGTGGATTCTCGATACAAACCACCCCTACACGTTGCTTGCAGCAAACCCCCGGATGCTGGGTTACCGTGCTGAGGGTGATGCCTGCCTGATCGACAGCGATCGGGCATTTGTCCGGATGGCGATTGGAGAGGGGCGAGCGACCCTGTATGAAGCCGGAGCAACCGACCCCGAATCAGCGGACCGGATTCTCGAGCTGGTCACGGGATTCTGCGCCCGGAAGGGCGTGCGTGATCTGTATCTTCGATTGCCAGCAGCTCACCCATTCTCGGTGTCCTCCGGAGGGAGCGGCGGTCCGGAGGCTGATCTGGAATTCCAGTTCAAGGTAATCGATATGGATGCGCTTCTGACATGCGCTCAGCCCTGTCTTGAGGCACGGGTCGCCAGAGCGGCCCCCGAGTGGACGGGGGCCATCTGCGTGCGGACGGAGACAGGTCCCCTGCTTGTTGACCGCCGATCCGGATCACTACGGGTCGCTCAATCAGACGAGAGCGCAGTGCAAGGCATTGATGGTCTTTCGATGCCAGAATGGGGGGTGGGTCGACTGCTGCTCGGTAAAGACGATATCCTGAGGGCGCTACCAGAAGGAGAAGGTGAGAGTGAACTCGCTCAGATTCTCGGAGTGCTCGTGTCTGATCAACAGCCATTCTTTACCCTTACCGATGCAGTGTAGATAAGTGGAGTATAAACAGTAAGTAGCATCGTGTTCTTCGTGGTTCTCGCGACTGTGTTAACTCTCTGCGCTGTGGCTCCCGAAGGTTGAATTCTGGCCCTGTTACCGGGGAATCACACTTGCACACGCATCCCCGACCGCCTCGCCGTTCCTGATTCGTTCCGAAGTCAGGAAATCCTGCTAAAGCAAACCAGCTTTTCTCCGATACAATCACTGTGTAGTATTACTTACCATCAGCATATTGCCAAGGAGGGCAAGATGGTGAAACAGGACGTATCACGGAACTTTCCAGGTCGGCCGAGCGCTCGCGGGCTGATTCTACCCAGGGCTCCCTGGGTGACCTCCACAGCGAATCGGAACGCACTGACGTTCGTTCCAAGCAAAGCGCTCGTGTTGGCCTATTCGGATGGAGGAAACTAACTGAGAATAAGCCTAACGTGTTTTGAGACCTCTTGAGGTCGTTACGATACCAACCGTGAAGGACGTAACGATTCTCTTGGGACTGGCAGGCTCCGCATCGGTTGAGGCAAACGTTGGAGGTAACGAAGCCGAGCGTGCTGTGTGGTTTATCGAGGGGCTCAAGAATGCGCTTCCCGCAAGGGAACAACCTCCCCAAACCTTAATGGTCCACTTAAGGAGGGGGTTATGGTTCGATATCACTCAGAGGATTTACTTAGGCAGCACGGTTTCGAAGAAGGGCTCAAGCTTATGAATGTGCTGACGGCTCGGGACCTCGGCATGATTCCAGAGCGAAGGGTAGTTCACTTCGTCCGTGAGAATGTGATGTTCTTTTCTGGACACGGAAATTCGGAGGGAAGCCATCGCTAAGATAACAGCTGCCTAGACGAAGAGACCTCCAAAGCTTCTGTGGAGGAGGAATAAGGCGGGACTGGTTCGGGAAAGCCGGTCTCGCCTTCGTCTATTCATGAAAGAGTGTCAGTGCCCGGCAGGCAGGACTGGGGGGCAGGCTCGCCCAGGGCCGATAATGGGTTCATCACCAGGCTCATTCCGAACATCGAAGATTAACCAGACCGAGGTGCGGAAATTGTCCTATCTCGGGGATACGGTGAGTGATCCCCGAACGAGGCCAGGCGTCAATCGCCCGGGAAGCCAGTCCCGAGTTGACTGAGATCGAGGGCCCAGAGCTTCGCGGTATGGACCCCGGATCACCATTCAGGATGCCATCGACGCTCCGCTAGATGCCAATACTCCTGGTGCGATCGGGT
>CAYYGZ010000271.1:0-5638 GCA_964471275.1 uncultured bacterium
ACTGCCATCCTCACTGATCCGAGGACGCAGGTTCAGGACAATGCCAGTCTGGATATACTCGACGCCTGACGAAAACCCGGACGTGGTCGAGACTGACTTGGATACGGGCACCTGCTGCCCAACCTGGATACGGGCCTGACGCCCGTCCAGGACAAGCACGGATGGGCTCGAAAGGATCTCGGCATTGCCGCTCTCCATCAGCGCCTTCAGGCCAGAACGGAAGAAAAGGATGTCCGAGAACCCATTTCGGCTGAATGTAAAAGTGAACGGCCGATCCTGTCCTGTCGTCGCATCCTCTTCGAACGACGCATCGTAGTGGCTGTCGATTGCGCGCAGGTTGAGCCCCAGATCCTTCATTTTGTCGGTATTGATCTCGATGACCAATGCCTCGATGACGATCTGTTTCGCGGGTTGATCGAGCTTCTGCCGAAGTAGATTCAGCAGATCCTGCATAGGCTCGGGATCATTCCGGTCGTATGCGATCATCAGTCTCTGTTGGGGCTCGCCCGAGGTCTGCTGGTGCAGGTAGGTTCCGCCCAGATCTGTCGCAGCACCGTATCCCTGCTTCTGCTGCTGGTAGACCCCGGCAGGCGGGGCATCCATCAAGCTGGACTTGGTGGCATCGATCAGCTTGATGATGGCAGGCAATTTCCATTGGCCTGACATGAATGTGCTGTAGATGCGATCGTTGGGCGTCTCGCCGGCAGCCATCGTGTATTCAACGGTCGTGTAGCCTATCGTTTTCAGGAAGGCTAGAGCTCGATCTGCCTGCAGATAGCTGAGATAATACAGTTGGTGGTCCACATCCGGTTGTTGTGTTGCCAGACGCGCATTCTCCTGGCCTACAGTGTATTCCGACCTCGCCTTGTATGACGCCAGGTCGGGGTTCATCACGTTGTTCTGGCCCTCGATCCGTTGCCCGTAGACATAGATCTGATAGCTACCCGAAGGGTTCAGTCCGTAGGCGATTTCAATCGTGTGTCTACCGCCCGCCACAGGCTTCATCAGGTATCGGTTGCCACGCAGGCCCGGGATTGTGTGAGTCTTCCAGTCTGTGTAGGTGGAATCCGATTCTGCATAGTTGTATGTCAGGAGGGCGTCCAGCGCGATCGAATTAATGAGTCGCCGAGTGCGAATTTCGGATTTGAAAGGGGAGACCAATGAGAAGCCTTGTTGAGGCTGTTGGGCCAACGCAGGCTGACTGGTCATCAGGATCGCGGCACAGAAGACTACGCCTGAGATGATCTTTTTACTCGGCACCTTAGTCTAAGCTCCTTCTTCGCTGATGGATCCCTGGTTCATTCCCCTTAACCGTCGGGTCAGCGTGTGAATGATGGTCAGCGCCACGTTGAAGTGCCTCTCGAGGATATCGTAGAATTCGGATTGCCGGATACGCAAGAGCAAACAATCCGCGCGAGCCGTCGCTGTCGCCGATCGAGGTTCACCGTCCAGGATGCTCATTTACCCAAAGTAGTCCTGGCTGCCGAGCACAGCAAGGGATTCGGCAGCCCGGTGGATCTCGATCTGACCTTCGACGATCAGGAACATCTCCTCGCCGTGATCCCCCTCGTGGATGATGGTCTCACCTTCTGGGTAAACGACCTCCTCAGTAATACCTGCGAGGTGGCCGAGTTCTTCGGGAGGCATGCCCGCAAAGAGCGGGATATTTTTCAGGAACAGGATTTTCTGTACGGTTATCACGTCACCCGCCTGTCAGGCTGCTTGGGTTTCAAGAATCTCACGTGCAAGGTCTCTCACAATGTCTGCTTCGTCGTTCTGCAGGTTTGCCGCTTCAATCGCGGCTCTGTTCGGGGCGATCGTCCGCAGCGCGTCCAGCGCCGTCTCACGAACCACAGGATGGGGATGACAGAGGTCTTCCGCAAGCCCGTCTGGTGGGGTGACGCTCTGATGCCCGGCGGCGTAGAGTGCCCCTATTCTGACCCAGTTTGAGCAGCCTTCCGAGAGCACACTCGCCACAGAGTCTTCGAGGTCGCCCAGGTCTTCTCCCGCTAAAGCACGGATTGTCACGAGCACTTCGTTTCTGAGGTCGCCCTTGAGAACATTCTCAAGGACCTCTATCGCGTTGTTGCGGGCCTCACCCTCGTCCTTCAGGCTTTGGTGGAGCGCCATCAGTTTGATGGATGGGGTAAGCGTGTCAATGATCAGGAAGCTGTTCGACAGGTGCAGATCTGACACCTGTGTCAGGGCCGCTTGCAGGATCGTGGCGTCATCGTGTGAACTGGCGACATGGGCTCTGGCTCGATTGGCTCTGGACTCTCGGAGTTCCTGTAGCGCAAGCTGTTCCAGGACGGATCGTTTCTCCTTTGTCCGGTCCAGTGCTGCAACCATCTGCGTGTAGGCCCTTACTGCGCTCGAGCGCAAGAGGGGGTTGGGTGAACGAGCAGCCTTCTCGAGGCCCGGAAGTGCGCGCGGATCACCGATTCTTGAGAGAATGGGCGGGATCCCCTGCGCCCCCGAGAATGCGCCTTTCTCATCGGCCAATTGGACATAGGGGATCAGGTGATCGAGTGCGGCCGCCCCGAACTCGGCGAGGGTATCGCCGGCGAGCGGAGCAACTTTCGGGTTTGCAAGCAGGGGGGTGATCGCGGCAATCAGTTCGGGGTCGTTCTGGCAGACACAAGCCTCCAGCGCGGCGCGAATCACTTCTGTGTCCTCGTCCTGGAGCAGGCCGATAAGTGGACGGACGAGACCGCCGCGTTCTAGGCGTCCCATGGCGTGAGCGGCGGCGACACGGTCCTGTGGCTCAGATGAGGTCAGCATCTGTTTTAGCTCTGCGCCCGCAGAAAGCAGCCCGTCCAGATCTTCTGCATTGATCAGTGCAGCGATTGCGGCCGCTCGTGTTTCGGGAGCCAGATCGGTCAGAGAATCCTCGATCCGGATCAGATGCTCCGATTCGCCGAGTGAATATATCGCGTCGATGGCCCCTTCCCGGATCTGAGCATTCGTGTGCCCCAGCAGTTTCGAAATCACGGGGACATCGTTCTCTGTACCGTATTCCTTCAGGTAGGAAAGCGAGGCAATCTTGATCCGTGGGTCATTCCGCTGCAGCATCTCACGATACTCAGCAGACCAGTCCACGGCCTCCAGCGTCGGCAGGATGCCAAGCAGATACACGACTTCTTCATCGTTCGCCGAGTCGAGATTCTCCCGGATGTGACTCTCGAGGACCCCGTCATGGAGGGCGGCAGTCTCCTGGGAGGCGTCGAACTGTTTGTTGCTAAGTGAGGAGACTAGTGACCTAATGTACGCGATGTGATTCAGTCGGGTGAGGGCGACCCACGCCAAACTCAAGCAGGCTGCCGTGATAGCGAGTTGATGTAATTCGGATGTCTGTGCCACCAGAATCAGGCAGAGGCCGGTCAATCCCGTAGCAAGCGGTTTCCCGATCCCTTCGGCCAGGGCACGTGCCTGGCTTCTTGTTTGCCGAGCGATCCCGAGGTAGAGCATCTGGAGCGCGGCGCTGTCGATCGTGAAGGCGAACACCTGAACGGCAAACTTGGTGACCACCGTCCAGCCGAAAGACTCGGTAACCCAGGCGACAATACTCGTGATGACGAGTGCAGCAGGCAGGATGACAAGGCCTGCAAACACGCCTCCCGACTGGAGAACGCGATGGACAATGAACAGCTGGATGACGAGAGCTACAGCGCTTGCGGCGCCGTAGAACGTTCCGAAAAAGCTGGCCAGCTCCTGCGGTGCGACGTTGATGCGTGTACCGGCCTTGAACTGGTAGTCGACCAAGGTCAGCGCAACTGTTGCCGCGAGCATGAGACCGATGATCGCCCGGATTTGGACGTGTCCCAGAAGGCTGCTCAGTGATCCAATGCCACCATCTCCTGAGGTCGATTCCGGGGCGTGCCGCCCAATCCCGTCTCGTCTGCTGATTCTCCCGATGATGAGACTGAACCCGATCATGAGGACTGAGATGATAATCAGCAAACTGGCCGTGCCGAACACGTCGGTGAGCGGCCTCACGATGAGGCCGGCGAGTATGCAGGCTGTGGTGCCTCCTGCCCCAATCAGGCCAAACAAGCGTTTCGCCTGACCTGGTACAAAGCATTGAGCCGCAAAACTCCAGAAGAGGATCATCGGAAGGTTCACAACGAGATCCCCCAGCACGTATGCAGCCACTCTACCAAGCGGGTTCGGCTGGACGGCGAGGAAGAGGCAAAGTAACAGGCAGGTGCTGCCGATCGTGAGACTAAGGACAGACACCAGCCTGGCCAGAGGCCAGCGGCTTGCCAAGCGGGCGTAGCCATAGGCAACGATGCCTACAGTCGCGGCCGTGGCGGGGTACATATAGGCCAGATCTGATGCGGAGTAGTGCTCAAGGAAGAGCGCGTCGCCGACGGTCCTGCCGATCAGTGCGGCGGCCGCAACGAACATGAACGCTAAAGTTGTGTCGTAGAAGCGTTTACGGTCGACAGTGCTGAGGTCGGATAATGGGAATCTTGCGGCCATAGCCCGGTGTGATTGTATGAATCAGATACGACGGACATCCGATGAGCGGTGCGCAATATAGGCCCCGAAATTCGCGGTGTCAACTTGGCTGGCATGGTGCAGCGGCCACCTTGGCTCAAAAAAAACAAAGGCTTATAATTTTTCGCTCTGGTGAAGTCTGCCTGGTTCGGGATCCCCTCCCAACTGTGCTGGACCTCAATTCACCCACTCCTTGAGCACGTGTTCCCATCTAATTGCACAATGCATCCTCTGATAGCCCTGAATGGACGATTCGACCCGCAGACGGCGGCGTTGAACTGCGCCGTCTGGACGCAAACGGAGATGATCTTGTGGACTTCACGGATTTCGTGATCTTCCAGAGTTCTTTTGGTAGCGTCTGTCCATAGCGCTTGTTACGGCAAACATTGTGCAGAGCTGGGATGGCCTTGAGCACGTCTCCGCTCTTTTTTTTTGCTCACGTAGACGCATTCTATGGAGTCCGGATGGATGGTCAGCCCGGCCTGAAGATGTCACACCCCAAACGGAATCCGGTGACCCTGGTCGTGCAGAGAGGATGTCCTGATTTCGTCGTTGGGGCCGACAGGCCTTCTGCTGATGTATGCCTATCGGCTGATTTTCTGGGAGATTGCAGAGAGGCGGATGGGACTGCGCGGCTAGCGGGAAAAGGGACGCTGATGAACGGATTCATATTCCTGTCGGATCCGCGCAAGCTTCTCGTTCGGCAGGATCACACGTCGGCTGGCACCGCGCGCGTTGTCGGCCAGTTGCTGGTGGAGTTCGCGGAAACGTGCGTAGCCGTTTGAGACATTCTCCTGCGTGATGAGTCCATCCCCATCGACATCGAAGAGCGCCCCCACGATCAATCTAACCAGGTATTCCTCGGAGTCATCGTACTGCCGCTGGAGCAACGATGTCTGGTCTGCAATGTCTTTGAATCGGTACCCGCTCAGGTCTGTGTAGCCGACAGTCGCACTGTAAACAAACCCGATGCGCTGTCGAATCTCCGTCAGCATCGCTTCCTGTGTGAGTTGCTGGCCCCGCTGTGTGATGGGCTTGAACACGTAGGGCAGGTCGAGTCCAAATACCATCAGCGAGGGAAGAGAGCCGTCATCGTACGCCCCTCCCTTTCGGATGCCCGTCTGTCCACTGGAGCCCA
>CAYYGZ010000272.1:0-4765 GCA_964471275.1 uncultured bacterium
TTCCGAGGCAAGATTGCAGCGAATCTTCAGGGCCATTGGAGCCAAGATCATCCGGTTCCTGACGCAGACCTACGCCATGAGCACCTACATGGCGAAAACCATCCTACAATTGCGGTATGCGTATTTCTACCGCAAGCAGATCATTGATCAGTGCTGCACGATCGGTGTCGGGTCCTTCCCGCTGGTCTGCCTCGTCTCCGCGTTCAGCGGTATGGCGGTGTCCATCCAGATGGCCTATCAGATGGAAGTCTACGTACCTGATTACATGGTCGGGAGTATCGTGGTGCGTTCGGTCGTTCTCGAGCTCGCCCCGGTCCTGATGGGGCTGGTCCTTGCGGGTCGGGTGGGCGCCGGGATCGCATCGGAGGTCGGCACGATGAAGGTGTCCGAGCAGGTCGACGCACTGACTTCGATGGCTGTGGATCCGGTCGGTTACCTGATGATGCCGCGCTTTGTGGCAGGTTTGATCATGATCCCGATGCTTGTCGCATATTCCTGCCTGCTCTCCATCAGCGCGGGATTCGTGATGTCGATACTCAAGATGGATATCAGTGTCTACAACTTTGTGAAGGGGATGAAGATGGACTTCATGCCATACGATGTGGTTGTCGGGATGACGAAATCAGTCGTCTACGGTGGGGCAATCACGTTTGTCGGCAGCTTTGTCGGGTTGTCGGCGGAAGGTGGTGCACAGGGCGTGGGCAGAGCCGCCACTGCCGCGTGCGTGATCTCTTCCGCTTTGATCCTGATCCTCGACTATTTCCTCACACACACGATGTTGACCTAGGCTGTCTGACGAATGGCGGCAGAAGAGACGGCGATCGCGTTCAGCGACGTATACAAGCATTTTGATGATAACGATGTCCTCAACGGACTGACGTTCAATATCCCGTGGAAGCGCGTTACCACGATCCTCGGTCCGAGCGGGTGCGGCAAGAGCGTGACGCTCAAGCATATCATCGGCATTCTCAAGGCTGACTCAGGACACATCGTTGTGGATGGTCACGATATGTCGACCATCAAGGGAGGAGAACTCCTTAACCTGCGTAAACGGGTGGGTGTTCTGTTCCAGTCCGCGGCCCTGTTCGATTCGATGACCGTCTACGAGAACGTCGCCTTCGGCCTCCGAATGCACACAAAGTCCGTGGAGGATGTGATTCGGGACCGCGTTGCCGTCTGTCTCGAGGAGGTGGAGATGTCGGGTTCCGAGCAAACGATGCCCGTCGATCTCTCTGGAGGGATGAGGAAACGCGTTGCGCTGGCCCGTGCGATCGCGCTCGAGCCAGACTTTATTCTGTATGATGAACCGACGACCGGTCTGGATCCACGGACGTCGAACGTCGTAGGTGACCTGATCCTGAAGCTGCAGGAACATCTGGACATTACGTCGATCGTTGTCACACACGATATCCCGCTTACGATGCGAATATCTGACAAGATCGCGCTGATCGACCGAGGCATTGTTGCTGCCTCGGGAACATGCGAGGAGGTCGAAAAGAGCCCGACCTTCCAGAAATTCGTCGAAGGGGAGTTAGGGACAGAAGATGAAGCGTGAAAAGGAAGCCATCCTCGGGGCAATCGTTTTCCTCGGAATTGTAATCCTGGTCGCCGGCGCGACCTGGCTGTCCGAGAACTACTGGGGGCCAGCAGGCGGATACAAGATCTACACAACCTTTGAATCCGTGATGGGGCTGAAGAAGGGGAACGAGGTCGCACTCCGCGGCGTGAAAGTCGGTAAAGTGCTGGAGATCCAGATGGAGCAAGGCCGGCCGATGGTTCTGGTCGGTTTTCGAACGCTTCGCGACATCCCTCGGGACAGCAAGATCATCCTGCGCAGCGTCGGTATGCTGGGTGAGCGAATCATCGAGGTCCGGCTGGGATCTTCCACCGAGACTTTTAGGGATGGTGATCTGGCAGTCGGTTCATCGGAGCAGGGCATGGATGACATGACCGCAGACGCGGCCGACATGACGAACCGTGTCAAGGCGGTCGTCGACAGCATGACCAGCCCGGAGAACATCTCGCGCATGACGAGCAGTCTCCGCAATGTGGACGCGACGACGGAAACGCTGAGGAAGCTCCTCGAGGACAACGAGACAAAGCTCGCTTCGACTATCAAGAACCTGTCATCTGCTTCGGCGAACGCCAGCGGCCTGATGGATGACAATCGGGCTAAGCTGGATCGTTCGATCACGAACCTGGACGAAGCTACGACGAGGCTGGCGAAGGCCGCGTCGAGCGTCGAGAAGGCCACTACTTCTTTTGAGGCGACGATGAGCAATCTCGAGTCGATCACGAACAAGATCAACACAGGTGAGGGGACGCTCGGCCGACTGGTCAACGACCCCGCTGCCTATGAGGGCATGACGCGATCGATTGCCGGCGTAGACAGCCTGGTAGAGGCGATCAAGCAGGATCCGAGGCGGTTCCTAAATTATAAGTTTACCATCTTCTAAACACTCGAAAGGGCTTGGCCCATGCTCAAGACACTCGGAGTGCTGCTCGTTCTCGCTACGGCCGTTCAAGCCGGCGAGCTGGAATGGTTCCTGCTCAAAGGGAACAAGGATATCCAGTTCGGCGGGCTCATCGACGAGATGCACAGCATACGCCTGATACAGGACGGTGAAGCGGATCTACGGGTCATCTACGGGGATCGACTCGGGCAGATTCACTCGGTCCGTTCAAAGGAAGGTCGATTCCAAGAAGAATGGGTCAGCCCGAACCTCCGTGGCCCGATCTCGGAAGTCTTTATCGCGGACGTGAACGATGATGAACAGATCGAGATCGTCGCGTATACCGAGCTGGGCGAGATCGTCATCTTCCGCGCTTCTGACTACCGTGAGCTCTGGCGGAGCACCGATGATGAATTCAAGACGATCTCCGGTATGGTTGTCGAGAACGTGGACGATGATCCGCAGCTGGAGATGGTATTCACGGCCGAGAGCGCGTCTGACATCGCAAGCTACCAGCCGATCCGAGGCGGATCCTCCGGGGATCAGGAGATCGTCAGGGCGAATCAGATAGCCCGGCTCTATGTGTATGACTGTCTCAACCTCTTTATGGAGTGGAGCTCAGAGCAGGGCCTGTCCGCCGAGAGCATCTGCGTTGCGGATTTTGACGATGACGGCATCCTGGAGATCGCGCTGAGCACGGGGTTCGTCGTAGATGCTGCTTTCCAGCGTGTCGAGTGGCATTGGCCGGACGGTTTCGGTCAGAGAATCGGCTATGCCGATCTCGACGGAGATGACATTCCAGAACTGATCGGGGAGTATCGTTCTTCGACTCGTCCCAGGCGTTCGATCCGTGTTTTCGATGTGGATCTGCAGTCGGAGAACTTCCTGAGCGCAGAACGGTAGGTCTCGTGCCAGACACCAAAGATATAGATCTCGCGAGCTCCAGGTCCAAATCGGGTGACCCACTGGACCGGCCCTACTACAAGACGGCCATTCTTGGATTACTGGGGGTGCTGCTGTATCTCCTCGCGGAGGACCTCTCTCCTATCATTGTCGGGTTGGGCCTCCTGATTCTGCTGTTCATGTCCAGACGCGGCGCGACGCTCGAGCTCGGTGTTGCGACTGTGGCAAGTCTGCTGTTTTCCGTGTATGTGTTCCAGAGCGTGGCGGAGCTTCTCTGGCCCTTCGTCATCTCCTTTATCCTCGCATACCTGCTGGCACCGCTTGTGGGCATCCTGTCCCGCCGCCTCCCCAGGACCGCGGCTATCGCGCTGCTGGTCCTATCGCTCCTCGGGCTGTTGACCCTTGTTTCCTACGCGATCGTACCACGCATTATCGAGGAGGTCCGCGACCTCGTTTTCGCACTTCCCGCCTACGGAGAATACTTCAGATCGCTTTACCAGCGATTCAGTGATTGGCTCGCCCTGCATCGCTACACCGGCTACGCAAGCGAGATCCAGCAGCGGTTTGTGGACCGACTGCCGGAGGTGGGGAAGCTGTTCGCAGACCAGACAACGTCCGCTCTTCGCGGGCTGACTTCCGGGATCGCCGCTCTGCTTAATCTGCTGATGATTCCGTTTGTAACGTTCTACGTGCTGAAGGACTATGAGCGGATTAGCGAGATCGCGACACAAGCCATCCCAACGCGGCACCGAGAGCGTGTGCTCGACTTGGTGAGCCGGGTTGATCTGGTCCTTGGCCAGTATGTTCGCGGCCAGTTGATCGTTTCCACCTTCATCGCTGTGCTGACGGCTTTTGGGTTGGGTGTTTCCGGCATTCGATACGCCATGGTTCTCGGACTCACAGCAGGTGCGCTCAACCTGATCCCTTACGTCGGGCTGACGATATCGCTCGGGATTTCGCTGGTGGTTGCCCTGATGGATTCTGGGGGGCTGATCCAGTGTGTGAAGGTTCTGGTTGTCTTTGTGGTGGTACAGAGCGTCGAAGGGAACTTCCTTTCCCCACGTGTCGTCGGCGAGCGGGTGGGGCTCCATCCTGTTTGGGTGATGTTTGCCCTGGTCGTGGCCGCAAACCTTTGGGGAATGGTCGGAATGCTGATCGCCATACCCGTCGCCGCAGTCGTGAATATTGTCGTCAGACTCGTCGTCCAGCGCCTCTATGGCTCCCGGTTCTATTCCCGTCCAGAAACGCAGGTAGACTGACTCCCCTGCTGCCCTGTTGACTTGGCATGACGACTGACCTATTATTCTCGTCGCCGCTGTAAATATCGGTGGCCTTGCAGTTTAGCAGGATCTAGGACGCCATCATCTTCCCCAGGAGGACCCAATGCTCTACTGGGCGCTGTTCAGCCT
>CAYYGZ010000272.1:4775-5631 GCA_964471275.1 uncultured bacterium
CTTACGGGTGTGTTTGTAGTCAAGTATCTCACCGCCATAGAAATGCGGAAACTCGAACGTCGGCTCGAACGTGTGAAGGAAGACCTCACACAGGTCAAGAGCAAGCTCTCAGATGCTCAGGGCGACACGGAAATGGCGCGAGATGAAGAAGACGCGTTCGAGGAACGTGTTCGCCGGATCAAGGAAACCATCGAGGATCTGGAAATCCGTCTGACAACTGCTGCAGAGGACCGAGAGGACCAGATGATGGCCTCCGATTCTGCTCCGTCCACAAACTTCTGAGGAAAAACGATGTTCTGGGCGATCTTGAGGGCCGTAGCCGTTCTTTTTGAGAAGTACTACACGGCTATGGGATCACGGAAGCTGCGCCGCCAGATCAACAAGGTGAAGCTCGACTTTGCACACTCGCGGTAGCGGCTCAAGGAAGTTTGAACAAGAGTATGATATGACCCGAGAGGAGAAACAGGTGATTCAGCGTGTTCGCATTGCGAAGGAGATGATCATCGACGACCCGCGTCTCCGTTTGGCCCTGTCCGATGAGCAGGAAGCCGTTGTCGTGGACAACAAGAGCGTGTCCTTGAATTTCTAGCCCAACTGATACTCTGTCTTTACGAATGTCTAGAGTCGCTGACTGATCAACTGATTGGTCGGCGTTTTTGTTTGTCTTTGCACCTGAATTTGCATCGGTTGCAGGGCTTCCTTTCTTGACGCGTCTCGGGTAAACGGGTATTTTCAAGTCGCAGGAAACTCAAGTTTACTCATTTTCGAAACCGGAACAGTGGTCGGGGCGTGGCGCAGCCAGGTAGCGCACTATCTTGGGGTGATAGGGGTCGCTGGTTCAAATCCAGTCGCCCCG
>CAYYGZ010000273.1:0-5623 GCA_964471275.1 uncultured bacterium
CCAGTACGGAAGCGATCTTTATCCAGGGCGACGACCAGGCTGAATTGACGCTGCAGGCAACTGTGGGCGGGAATCGAGTTACCAAACGACTCCTGTTTCAGGGCAATCGTTTCCGTGCGGAGTATTCGATCGACGTAGATGGGATCACTGCGCAGGACTGGCTGTCTGTAGGGTGGGATGGGTCGCTTGCGGATACGGAAGGGACGGCGGGCGAAGAGGCGGGCTACGCAACGCCGGTTACCGACAAGGTCGTCACGCTTGCGGGCGAAGAGGTGGAAGACTGGACGGTCGAGGGAATCAACGAAGAAGATGTGAACATGCCGAGCGGTCGGAATGTTTCCTGGGTCGTCACCAGAAACGCCTACTTCACAACGGCCCTTATGCCTCGGGACGATGTGATCTACGATGTCTACCTGACCGGATCCACGTCGCAGGAAGGTCTGCCGCACTTCGGTACAGAGATTCGCGCGCAGTACGCGGGAGAGCCGCTCTCGTTCGGTTTGATGGTCGGACCTCTTTCCTATTCGATCCTACAGCGGCAGGAGGTCGATCTATACGGCCGAGACACCTACGCGAACCTCGGCGAGCTTGTTCAGTTTGGCTGGGCCTTTATCAGACCAATTCTGAGACCGATGACGATTCTATGTATTCATGCGTTTTCTGCACTGCATAACGTTCTGCCTAACTATGGCTTTGTCATCATCGTCTTCTCTGTCCTGGTGAAAGTCATCCTCTTTCCGTTGACCCGCAAGAGCACGGAGTCGATGGGAAAGATGCAGGAAATCCAGCCGCAGATGACGGCTCTGCGCGAGAAGCACGCGAATGACCAGCAGAAGCTGAATCAGGAAATGATGAAGCTGTACAAGGATCAAGGCGTGAACCCGCTCGGTGGCTGTCTCCCGCTCTTTCTGCAGGCCCCGATCATGTTCTCCCTTTTCAACCTGTTCAGGAATGCCATCGAGCTTCGCCAAAGTGGCTTCCTCGGTTGGATAACGGATCTCTCGAAACCGGATTCGTTGACGGTGGCGGGTTTTGACCTGCACGTCCTCCCGCTGCTCATGGCCTCGGCAATGTTCGTTCAACAGAAGATCACGATGAAGGATCCGAAGCAGGCCGCCATGGTCTACATCATGCCTGTGTTTATGATCTGGATCTTCTGGAGCATGTCTTCCGGGCTCGTCCTCTACTTCACGATGTACAACCTCCTGTCACTCGTGGAGCAGCAGGCCCTCAAGCACTTCAAGACTGAGGCTGCTCCCGCAGCCTGATTTCTCACGTGTCCACTAATCCACAGGACACGATTGTCGCTATTGCCACGGCCCACGGGGCGGGGGCAGTCGGTATCGTCCGCCTCTCCGGTTCTCAGGCAATAGAGATCGCTTCCCGTCACATCGTTCTGAATACACCCCTGGGTGTGCTGGAGTCCCACCAACTCCGTCGCGGTTTCCTGCTGCTGAGTGGCCAGGAGGCGGATGAAGTCCTCGTGTTTGTCGGACGCCGACCCAACAGCTATACGGGCGAGGACACGGTCGAATTCCACTGCCACGGCAACCCTGTCCTTCTGGGTCAGCTTGTCCAATCGCTTGAAGGTGCAGGTGCACGTGTAGCCGAGCCTGGTGAATTTACCAAGCGAGCATTCCTGAACGGGAAGATGGACCTGGCCCAGGCCGAGGCCGTTGCCGATCTCGTGTCGGCCACAACGGATCACGGGCTGCGGAGCGCGTTCTTCCAGCTGAGGGGCGGTCTGAGATCCCGGTTCAAGGCACTTGTGAGCCAGCTACGGCAGACAAAGGCACTCATCGAGGCTGATCTCGATTTCTCGGAGGATGTATCGATCGATTCCGGCGTCATACAGAGGCAGCTAGCCGAGGCCGTAGCGTTGCTCGAATCCCAGATCAAATCCTACCAGACGGGTAAGCTAATCCGGACAGGGTGCCGCGTCACGCTGTGCGGAAAACCCAATGTCGGCAAATCAAGTCTGATGAATGCGCTACTCGGCCAGGACAGGGCGATTGTAGCAGAGAGTTCCGGTACGACAAGAGACACGATTGAGGAGTCCATTGAGATTGGCGGTGTTCACGTCGTCCTCACAGACACGGCGGGGCTGCACGAGACCGGTGACCCTGTCGAACTGGAAGGAACTAGGAGATCATCGATTGCTGTCGCGGGTTCGGACACGGTTCTGCTTGTGATGGATGGAAGTCAGGATCCGAACGAGGAGGACCTGAAGTTATTGAGGACGATGAGAGAGGCCGTTGTAATACTAAACAAGGCCGATCTGGGAATCGCTGAATCCTGGGATGTGTCCTCTCGTGACGCCAGCCCCATCGCGCTGTCTGCTCTCACCGGTCAGAACCTGGACATCCTGAGGGATCGCATTCAAACGGAAATGCTGGGAAGCCACGAGATCGGCTACGAAGCGATCACGAACGAGCGTCACGTGATTGCCCTGGATCAAGCGCGAGCGGCTCTGAAGATGGCCTCGGATGCTGTCAGCCGCGGAGAGCCGGGAGAAGTCGTGAGTTTCGAGATCGATGGGGGATTGACAGCGCTGGCGGACGTGGTTGGTGAGACAACAGCGCAAGATATCCTGGATACGATCTTTGGCCAGTTCTGTATCGGGAAGTAGAGGTTTCACGTGGAACATAGAGCAGAGCCATGGGTCGCCTGAAACACGACAACCCCGATCTTGACCGGTTTGATGCCCTCTTGCACTCGATGGACATTCGGGTGGACGGCCCCACGGTCAATCGACTGATAGCTTACCAGGGCCTGATTGCGTCTTGGAATGGCCGAGTGCGTCTTGTTTCCAGATCTGACAGCGACCGGATACTCAGCAAGCACATATTCGAGTCTCTATTGCTACTGAGTCATTTGGGTCCAGATGTGGCACGTTTGGCTGACATTGGGACTGGCGGAGGGTTTCCCGGGATTCCTCTGGCCCTGGCCAGATCCGACACTCAGGTGAGCCTGATCGAGTCGGCCCGGATGAAGACCCTCTTTCTGAAAGAGGCTGTGGGGTCCTTGTCGCTGACGAACGTTGAGGTTCTTTACGATAGAGCTGAGCGCGTTGCGGAGACAAGAAAAGGGACCTTCGATATCGCAACATCGAGAGCTGTGGCGGGGCTTGATCGTGTCTGGGAGCTGGCGGAGCCCCTTCTGAAATCCCAGGGCGTCCTCCTGTCCCTGAAGGGACCCGGTGAGGCCGAGGCAGATCTCGGGCCACTGGGTATCGAATTTAAGGAGCATCACATTCGAACAGATGACCGGACGGTTGCGATCGTGGTCGTACGCAAGTAGAGCCATCGGTGTTCCACGTGGAACATTCGGTGGTCTGGGCCTGCATCGATTGTCTGGAACGTGGTTTGAGGTGCTGCGGGTAGTTGCCTAGATTGCAGGTCCGGAATAGCAAAAGAATAAGCCCCTCTCTCGAGACGAGAAAGGGGCTTATTCGTGTAAAGCTGGGTTGGGTGATCAGGCGACAGCGACCGGATTCTCGAGGCGACCGATCTCGTCGATTTCAATGGCAACACGATCCCCTGCTTTCAGCCAAAGCTGCGGATCACGTGCCATCCCGACTCCGGGAGGCGTTCCTGTGAAGATCAGGTCACCCGGGTTCAAGGTGAACACGTGGGACAGATAGGCGATCAGCTGGGGGATCTTGAAGATCAGTTGCGCCGTGCTCGAGTCCTGTACCGTCTCGCCATTCAGGATACAGCGGATCCCGAGACCGTGCGGATCAGCGATCTCATCTGCCGTGACGAGGTCAGGCCCGATGGGGGCAAAGGTGTCGAAGGTCTTGCCCATCATCCACTGACCCCCGGGCTTCTGCAGCTGATAGTCCCGCGCACTGACGTCGTGTCCGACCGTATAGCCCGCGACGTGGTCCATCGCGTCGGCCTCGGGGATGTTGAGTCCTGATCTCCCGATCACAACGACGAGTTCGGCCTCGTAGTCGGGCTCATTGCTCGAGGACGGCAGGTTGATCGTATCGCCCGGGCCGATGATTGCGGACGCATACTTGGAGAACACGATCGGCTCTGTGGGGATATCCATCCCGCTCTCAGCTGCGTGATCCGCATAATTCAGACCGATGCAGATGAGTTTCTCCGGGTTCTGGATTGGGGCCAGGATATCGACGCTATCGGCACTGTAGCTCGGTCTTCCCGAGCCGACAGCCTTCTCTGCTGCTGATCGTGCCCCGTCACCGGACTCGAGGAAGGATCGCATATCTGAGGGGATCGCGCTGTCTGCTGCCGCAAGATCTATGATCTGATCACCCGCCCGTGCACCAAGTCGGGCGGTACTTCGCTCGCGGAATGTCACCAATCTCATTGCTGCTCCTTTCGTCTGATCACGCTTTGGGCGTAGTCATTTCCTCAGGACGGACGAGCTTGTCGAATTCCTTGCCCGTCAGCAGTCCGAGTGACTCGGCTGCTTCACGCAGCGTTGAGTTGTCCTGGTATGCCTTCTTCGCCACCTTTGCGGCATTGTCGTAGCCGATGTGCGGGTTCAGCGCGGTCACCAGCATAAGTGAGTCTCCGAGCAGTTGGTCGATCTTGTCCCGGTTGGGTTCGATTCCGGTTGCACAATGGTCGTTGAATGCTTCGCACGCATCGGAGATGAGGCGGATCGACTGAAGCAAATTGAAGATCATAACCGGCTTGAAGACGTTCAACTCAAAGTTCCCGCTGGCACCTGCGAAACCGATCGTCGTGTCGTTGCCCAGAACCTGGGCGGCCACCATTGTCATGGCTTCCGACTGGGTTGGATTCACCTTGCCTGGCATGATGGAGCTTCCGGGTTCGTTGGCCGGGATGGTCAGCTCACCGATTCCGCAGCGTGGCCCAGAGGCCAGCCATCGAACATCGTTTGCGATCTTCATCAGTGATGCGGCAATTGTCTTGAGTGTGCCACTGAACTCGACCACGGCATCGTGAGCGGCCAAAGCTTCGAACTTATTCCCTGCAGAAATGAACGGAAGTCCTGTAATTTCAGTAACTTGCGCTGCTGATTTGTCTGCGAACTCTGGATGTGTATTGAGCCCTGTTCCGACCGCCGTACCCCCCAGGGCGAGTTCATACAAGCTCGGCAGACTCCGGTCGATTCGCTCGAGCGCTTTTGTGAGCTGCGTGACATATCCCGAGAACTCCTGACCCAGCGTCAGCGGCACGGCGTCCATCAGGTGTGTTCGTCCGATCTTCGTGATCTCCTCGAAGGCCCTCTGCTTGCGCGCGAGCGTATCTCGCAGCTGGGTAATCATGGGGATCAGCCGACGGTTGATCTCCTCGGCTGCGGCGATGTGCATGGCCGTGGGGAACGTGTCATTCGAAGATTGTGCCATGTTCACATCATCGTTGGGGTGAACGGGATCCTTGCTTCCCATCTCGCCACCTGCCATCTCGATTGCACGGTTGGAAATCACCTCGTTCGCATTCATGTTCGATTGGGTGCCGCTTCCGGTTTGCCATACGCGAAGAGGGAAATGGTCATCAAGCTTGCCCTCGATTACCTCGTCAGCTGCCCGGGTCAGGAGGTCCGCTTTCCCCCTCGGCATCTTCTTCAGATCGGCGTTCACGAGCGCCGCGGCACCAGTGTCTGTCCCATACGTCGCATAACAGCA
>CAYYGZ010000274.1:0-5611 GCA_964471275.1 uncultured bacterium
GGAGATCAAAGGAGGACCTGAAGTGTCAACACCATTACGACACTGGACAACCTAGCCTCTTGCCTCCGCCTCCGACACCTTCCGCTGACCGCTCCGCTTCGCTTCAGCCTGCACGATCGCGGGCTCATCCTCCCCTGCCTCTTTCATCCGGCGGACAAGCCGTTCTCGCATCACGTCTCTCACGATCCTGTGCGGTTCTGAGTTGACCAGGTTCGTCAATTCGTACGGATCGACCTGCAGGTCATACAGATACTGTTCCACATACGTGTCAGACCCGGAATCCTTCCCTCCGTGCTTCTCCGGGGCATCGACCCCATACTTCCACCGCTTTGTGCGAACGGCCCGCCCGACCTGCGCCTCGCTGACCTGAATAAACGCTTCCTCGGGCCAGCCTTCTGAATCCCCGGCCAACAGCGGCAGAATAGACTTCCCCTGCATGCCATCGGGCACATCGATACCCGCAGCATCGAGCAGCGTGGGTGGAAGGTCGATGAGGCTCACCATCTCAGTCACCTGTCCTCTGCCCGTGAAGCCTGGGCCATGGAAGGCCGTCGGCACGTGCACCGAGCTTTCGTGGCACGAACGTTTGTACTCGCTGTTGCGCGTCTTGAAGTGACAGCCGTGATCCGACGTAAACATCACGATCGTGTCTTCTGCTAGGTCGAGACTCTTGAGCGCATCCATCACGCGTCCAAGAGCTTCGTCGAGCCGCTTGACCATGCCGTAGTAGCCACCCAGATGCTGATGTGTCGATCCACCGAGGGCCGCAAGATCGGGGGGTATCCAGCCACCGGTGTAGCGTTCACGGTATCCGTCCGGGGGTGGATAGTCATCCAGGTGGTTCTGGTGATGCGGTTCGATGAACGACGAAAAAAGGAAGAATGGCTCGGACTGGTGCTCATCTATATACTGGATCATCGCATCCGTCTGGCCGTCTACCCGGTAACCGGGTAGTTTTCGAGGCTGATTTTCCTTGTCATACATCACCAGATCGTATGCATCCGACGTGAACTCGAGCAGGTTGGAGCCGAGCCAGTAGTCATACCCGCCACGCTGGTCCTCAGGCACCGGTTCCTGATCCGCGAGGTGCCACTTGCCGATGTAGCCGGTGGCATACCCCGCGTCGCTGAAATGATGCGCAAGTGTCTTCGAGTCTGCGGGGAGCGGGATGCTGTTCTTAAAGCATCCCGTCGTCGTCGCGTAGAGCCCGGTCTGCAGACAGGACCTAGCAGGACCGCATACGGGCTGGCACGTGATCGAGTTGGCGATATGTGTTCCCCTCGTGGCCATCGCATCGAAGTTGGGCGTAAGATCCATCGGATTCCCGTGTATGCCCGTCGTATCCCAACGTTGCTGGTCCGAAAAGAACACAATCACATTCGGTCTTCTACCCGTCATCATTCCTCCAATCATCACAAAAAGTGCCCGTCGACGTGATCGCTCGACGGGCAATATAGACATCTCTTTGAGCGGTGCAACATTCGCCTCTCAACACTCGGCCTTCTCTCCTTGCCCTACGGTCCCCAGCGCGGATACCGCCCATTGACCGGCTGATCCTCCAGGAGATAGATATTCGAACCGTCCGCGTTCATAACGGCGATGTTTGTGACAGAGAAGAGCTGATTGATCGTGAAGTCGTGGAACTCGAAAGCGATGTGCCTCCCATCGGGCGACCACGTCGGAAACCGCGAGGCATCACTGTCGCCGACACCGACAGTCAGACGCCGAGGATTCGTACCGTCCGCATTCATCAGGTAGATCTCGAAATCCCCGATCGTCGCTGTCGCCGAAACCTCCTGATGAGCTGTGCTCTCGTAGGCAATTGTCTGACCATCCGGTGCGAACATCCCTGCCGAATTCTGGAATCCGATGCCTTCGGTAAGCACTACACGTCCTGAGCCGTCAGGGTTGACGACGACAAGATTCGTTCCGCTGCTCGATGCATCCTGGCCAACGGTCGTTGTCTGAAACAGCACGCGGCTACCGTCCGGAGACCACGACGCCAATTCGTCATCACCCGGTGAACTCGTGAGATTCGTAGTGACATTCGTCGCGATGTCATAGAGGTATACGTCGAAACCGTTCACGGCATCTGTCGTCGATTGGAAGACGACTTTCGACCCGTCAGGTGACCACGAGGGGGCAAAATCGCCGCTCGACGGTCCGGCAACCAGGGCGGCAAGTCCCGACCCGTCCGCATTGACCGAGTAGATGTCCCATTCGGCGTTGCCCATTTGGTTTGACGCGACCACCAACCGATCGCCGGTCGGACTCCAGGAAGGCCCCGTGTAGCTGAATGGGTCTGCGTTGGGGAAGAGATTCGTTGTGTTCGAGCCATTCGGAGCTGTCACGAACAGGTGAACGGCAAGGAAATCATTGTTGACCTCACCCAGATAGACGATCCGGCCGATCATTCCGGCCGGCGGAGTCGTTGCCAGGTTTTCGGTGGGCGACGGCGGCGGCGGACCGGGATCGGGCGCCGGAGTCGATTCCGGGTAGTCAATCTGGAGATTATCACCACCGCAGGCAATGGCAAGCAGACTGATCATAAACGGCAGGATGTAGCGTAGACTTTGCATTCACGTCTCTCTATGTTGGCTGTCTTCACGAGGATCGACAAAATGTCCGTAATTGGCACACATCGGGCAAGCTTTGGTTGGATGAAAACCCGTGACGCTCTCGGAAGCGAAGACTATCTTAGCGCCTGGCGGGAGCAAATTCATGAAATACGATACCAGCAAAATACTAGAAAAAGCCGGCACATACCTTGTAGGAGCCACGCTGGGAATGTTCAAGCTGCCCGGCGACCACCAGATGGTGATCGACCGCGGTGACGGGTGCCGCGTGTGGGATCTCGAAGGTCGCGAATATATCGACTATGTCCTCGGCTCGGGACCCATGATTCTCGGACACGCACATCCGACCGTGTCGAAAGCTGTGACTGATCAGGCTGCTCGTGGATCCACCTTCTACGGCCTGAATCGGCCCGCGATCGAACTCGCCGAAAGACTCGTCGGGGCCTCCCCTTGCGCCGACCAGGTCCGGTTTACCACATCCGGCACAGACGCGACCTTCTCTGCAATCAGATTGGCCAGAGCATATACGGGTCGCGAGAAGATTCTCAAGTTCGACGGGGGATGGCACGGAGGTCACGATTACGCGCAGCAGGATGCAGACCCGGCCCGGCCCGGCTTCAGCCGTCCGATATCCGATGGCATCCCTCGAGCAGCGACGGATACGGTCCTGTCGTGTGACTTCAACGATCTCGCAGCCGCCACAGAACTGATCGGGGCCCACGCCCAGGATCTGGCAGCAGTCATTGTTGAACCGCTCCAACGTGCGATTCCCCCGGTTGAGGGCTTCCTTCCAGGACTGCGAGAGGTCGCCCGAGAAAATGGCGTCCTGCTGATTCTGGATGAGATCGTGACCGGGTTTCGGCTTGCCTGGGGAGGCGCTCAGGAGTATTACGGCGTGTCACCGGATCTGGTCGTGTATGGCAAGACGATCAGTGGCGGCTACCCTTTTTCTGCCATTTGCGGCAGGGAAGACATCATGACGTGTGCGGCCCCCGAACGCAAAGGCGCAGGATCGTATGCTTTCATCAGCGGAACGTTCAATGGGAACCCCGTCAGCTGCGCCGCAGGTCTCGCCACGCTGACCCAGCTCGAGCAGCCCGGCACATACGACCATCTGCACGGAATCTCCCGACAACTTGCTTCGGGGCTCGAGACAATCGGACATGATCTGGGTCTGCCGTTGCAGATTCTCGGGGCAGGGCCGGTCCTGCAGCCCTTCTTCAGTGACCACCCGATCCGTACACACGCAGAGTCTCAGGATACAGATCTCGCAAGACAGAAAGCCTTCGGGCTTGGGATGCTCAAAAAAGGATACTTCATCAATCCCACTGGTAAGCTATATTTATCGACACAACACACCACCGAGACCGTTGACCGGACGCTGGACGCCGCCAGTTCGGTACTGGCTGGGCTTGCTTAGGTAAAGTCAACTCCCAATCGGAGGACACCCACGTGGGACTGATCACACTATCGAGACAATACGGCAGCGATGGAAGATCTGTAGGATTGAAGGTCGCTGAACTGCTGGACTATCATCATGTGAACAAGGAAATCATCTCGCAGGTAGCGGAAGAAGCGAACGTTCCGGTCTCCGAGGTCGAACGGTTCGATGAGAAACCAGAATCCGCTGCCCTCCGCGTACTCAAGAAGTTCCTCGCGCCAAACTACAGTGGCCTGGGACCCGAGCTTGCCGAACACGATTGGTGGACGGCGACAACGCTTTCCGGTACGCTCCCATCGACACACCAGAGCCTGTTCCTTGATGAAGACGTCTATGTGCGGCTGACCCGAACGGTAATCCAGAAACTGAGCGAACGGGATGATCTCGTCATTCTGGGACGCGGTGCGATGGCGCTTCTGAAAGATCGCAAGGATACGCTCCACATACGGATTGTGGCACCCAAGGAGCACCGTATTAGAACGGCTGCCGAACGCGATTCTCTGGACGTCGACACTGCCCGGAAAGAGGTGGATCGGATCGACGAGAGTCGGAAGACCTACCTAAAACGGCACTACAACATCGATTGGTCTTGCGCAGACCAGTATCACGTTGTCGTGAACACAGAACAGCTGGGCGTCGATGGGGCAGCACACCTGATCGCGGAGGCTGCAAAACACCTTCCCTTCGACTGATACGTCAGAATAGGGCTAAACTTCCTGACGGATACGCCGATGGTATCACTGTAGAGTCACGTTTCACCCAATCGGTGCCGAAAACAGGACAACCCAGCAGTCTCCTCCCGAAAGCCGCATCAATAGGACGTTTTCGGACATGTCAGGTTCCCCCCCCCTATTTACGGCGGCCACACAGGTTATGGGATGACCTCCCTCTCTCTGCTGGACAAGACCGCCCAGCTGATAGAGGAAGTTGTCAATTTCCAGACTCAGGTCCGTGACTACTCGGCTCCTTCGATGAGTCTTGCATCCTCGGCACCCAACGTACCCCTCGCGGAAATGCGACCAAGCATAGACGTTCAGGCCTAGAGCAATCAGGCCCCCCAACTGAACACTATTGCCCGGACGGAACAGGACTTGCTTGCTCTCTCTGCCAGGCAGGACAGTGTGGGTTTGGCCGCCCTATTGGCTCAATGACAGCACACCTGTTGCTAACAGGCACAGTTTCACCCTCCCTAGCACGAACACCATACGTGCCGTAACCAGGCCCGGAAGGACAACCCGAGACGATGGCTCTTGAAAGAAGAGCGCTTGCACGCACTCGCAGGGCCCTAGGGTGTTCTGGAACGCCTAGCCGATCGAGTCGTCCAACCTGCAATGAGATCGCGAATGAGAGTAAGGAATCTGCCCATCTTAATGCTGCTCGTCTGTGTGCCTTCCTCCTCCTGGGGACAACACGACATTCCGCTCGATATGTCTCAGGGCTGGATCCGGCGGGACTGGCAGGAATGTGCGGACCGGTCGGTTATGCGTAATGATCAGGATCGGCTCCAGATCTCAACAGACAGATCAGCCGCCCTATACTGGCAGGTGCCCACCAAATCCGGTCCACTGGCGATCGACACGAGCCAGGGCTGGAT
>CAYYGZ010000275.1:0-2287 GCA_964471275.1 uncultured bacterium
CGGCATAGTGCTCAACGCGCCGGACTTCTGACAGAGCGAACACGCTGGGAGCTCAGAAAACGGCTTGCTTCCTCCGTGATCTCGCCCGCTCCTTCACCGAAGCAGGATGGCCAATCAAACGTGTGCTCACCGACCGAGGCAGCGAATTCAAGGCTGACTTCGATCTGGCCTGCGAGGACCTTGAAATCACATATACACGCACAAAGCCACGGCGGCTTTGGACCAATGGCTTCGTCGAAAGACTGCAAAGCACCATCCGCCATGAACACTGGAGGATCGCCTTCAGAAGGCGCTACTTCACTACACAAGGACAGCTTGAAGCTTCACTCCAACGCTTCCTCTACTTCTACAACGACGAACGGCCACACTTCGAATACCGAACCAAAGGACGAACACCCTCAGAGATTTTCTGGGAAGCTCAAAGGAGGACCTGAAGTGTCAACACCATTACGACACTGGACATACTAGACCGAGTAATCGAAAGGCGAAATACTCGACTCTGCCACGTCGATCCCGAACCCCGGAGCATCGCTAGGAACCAGGTATCCATCTTCGGGCACGCTCTGCCAGTCCGGGCTCACTTCCCGCAGCGGAATCCCGGGCGCGGATCCCACGAAGCACTCGATCCACGGTGAATTCGTCGACGCGAACGTGAAGTGCTGACCGAACACGTTATTTGCCCCGCCGTGTAACAGCACCTGCAAACCGGCCGCTTCGGCCGCGTGTGCGATCTTGCGCGTGGGCGTCAGCCCACCGACCCAATTGATATCCGGCTGCAGGATATCCAGTGACCCGTCCCTGATGAGCCGCAAGTAGGGAAACGGGCTATACATGTGCTCACCCGAGGCTAGGGATATCCAGTTCACCGCCTCCCTGACCGCCTTGTGACCGTCGATGTCTTCGGGGATCAGATACTCCTCAATCCACTTGAGGTCATAGGGTCGAATCCGCTGCGCCAACCGGATGGTGTACTCGACGTCGAAGGCCATGTAGCAGTCCAGCATGATTTCCACACGGTTCCCAACCAGCTCTCGCGTCTTCGAAATGAGTTCCTCATTCTCGTCGATCCCCCTCACCCCGTCCGACGGACCATACGGGCACGCCAGCTTCACAGCCTCGAACCCGAGTTCCAGCTGCCAATCCGTGTCGTTTCCCGTTGCATAGCTCTTGATCCTGTCCTGCGTCGGCCCCCCCAGCAGCTGGTACACGGGCTGCCCCATCAGCTTCCCGTTCAGATCCCACAGTGCCAGGTCAACTGCGCTCATCGCGCAGGACGCGATCCCCGAGCTGCCGTATGGCTTTGACATCCGAAACATCATATCCCAACAACGCTCGACCGCAAAACAGCTCTCACCGACCAGCATTGGCGCAAAATGATCGTCAACGACTGCAGCGACAGGGCGTCCAAACGCGGTCTGACCCAACCCGTAGGTTCCGTCTTCCGCGATCACCTGCACCCAGACGGCACCCCATTTTTTCGGCATCCAGGACGGACGGTATCGCTTGTATTTCGGATATCGCGACATCGGGTTCGCGACTTCCGACTCTTTTGTCCACGGGTCACGCCGTCCCTTTGTCTGCACGCTGCTCGGAATGTCGACCTTGACCGCCCGAATCTCCTTGATCTTCAACTCTGTCTCCTCCTCTTTGCTCGCTTCCTGGCTTCCTCCCACTTCACGCACAGCGAGAAGATCTTTCCCTCAAAACAGCGCACCTTCCCCAGCTTCTTCTTGCACGCTCTGCATATAATCGGACTATCTGCCATGTCCATCGCCTGCGCAGCAAGATCCCTCTCTCGTCACAACGGGAGAGGGATTACACCGGCCCCGCCGGAGTCAGGGTGAGGGTCGCCAGCAGCACCGAATCGTCCTCGACCATCGGGCTTACACGATCAGCAATTCCAGTCGTCCCTCGACATACCGTCCATCAATGATCCGAACGCACCCAATCCTCAATCCTCAGTTCTATTGGTCCAGCACCATCCGCAACAACGCCATCCGAATATAGAGCCCGTTGTGCGCCTGTCTGAAATAGGCTGCCCGAGGGTCCGAATCTACCTCTGCGGCAATCTCATCCACTCTTGGCAACGGGTGCATCACGATCGATTTCTCAGGCAGTGCCTCCATCGTCCGATCGTCGATTACATACTTCCCACTGGCCTTCTCGTAATCTTCGATCTCGTAATACAGTCGCCCCAAAGCCAACCAGGCCAACTCCACGACCTCGCTGTTTTCACTCTCTTCTAAGCCCGATACGGTCTCGAACTCACCGATGGCCGCCTGAAACT
>CAYYGZ010000275.1:2297-3304 GCA_964471275.1 uncultured bacterium
ATACACGACGTCGACCTCTCTCGAGACCGCGATCAGATCCTCTGCCTCCTCCCACTCGATCCTGTGATCGTCCAGATGGGCTTTGATGTCATCCTTCATCCGGACGACCTGGGGAGCGACAAAGTAGATCTTCACATTATCATACTTCGCCATCAGATACGTCAGCGATCGTGCGGTTCGTCCGTTAGCAAGATCCCCGACCATAGCGATCCGGATCCCATCCAATCGTCCGATTTCTTTTCGGATCGTGTAGACATCCAGTAGCGCTTGTGTGGGGTGCTGTCCTGGACCATCACCGGCGTTGATGATCGGTATCGACGCGACATCTGCTGCACGCCGGGCCGCGCCGCTCTCGAAGTGCCTCATCACGATCACATCGCTATACCCCTCGATGATCCGGATAGTATCCTCGAGGGTCTCACCCTTCGCAGCGGACGAGAACTCCCTCGCACTTTCCGTAGTAATCACTTCGCCCCCAAGTCGGAACATCGCCGACTCAAAGGATAGCCGTGTTCGCGTGCTCGGCTCGTAGAACAGACTGGCCATGATTCGCTGGTTCAGAATGCTTGATCCGTAGCGGCTGACGACCTCCTCCATCTCCTTGGTTACTGCGAAAATTTCAGTCAGCAGATCGCGGTCAAATTGCTGTGCTTCGATCACGTGAAAAAGTTTGTCCATTGCTCCCCCGGGACGATCGAGCCTGGCTTCTGGACACAAAAAAGGCTCCCCCTTGTGGGGAAGCCGCAGTGTGACCGGTGTAGGCCAGGCGATTCATGAAACGTCTTTGGATTCTTGTGATTGGATGAGTCCAGCCACGAAAAATATAAGGCCCGCGTGGAGCGAGCGGCAAGCAAAATCGGTTGACTCGGTCCTGCCTCTCGGTATCTTCTTATGGACACGACCAGAGGGGACGAAGTAACTGGCGAAACGTGCGGAACCCATCTTGATCGGGGCCCACGGAGTGGAACCAACCACGATGAAACCTCGTCCCCGGATCCTGCCGAACG
>CAYYGZ010000275.1:3314-5608 GCA_964471275.1 uncultured bacterium
GCATTCATATCATAAGAGCCCGGGCTATATCTATTTCTACCTCAGCGTCCGGACTCCATCAGGAGGATCGTGATGGCCGACACTTCACCTCTCGCCGACTACCTTTCATCAGGCAAACAGGCGAACTCCGGGTTCATAGCCTATCTGGCATCACTCGAGTGCGTTCACGCGGTTCTGCCCGAAGCAGCTCGATCGGTTGTCCAGGAATTGGTCGACCAACGCAGCAACCTCAAGATGATCGCGAGCGAGAACTACTGTTCGTTGCCCACACAGCTCGCGATGGGTAACCTTCTCACGGACAAGTACGCCGAGGGTATCCCCGATCACCGTTTCTACGCCGGCTGTGACAACATTGACGCGATCGAAAGCAAGGCCGCAGGACTCGCCTGCGATCTGTTCGGTGCTCAGCACGCGTATGTGCAGCCCCACTCCGGCGCCGACGCAAACATGGTTGCCTTCTGGGCGATTCTCTCCGGTCGCATCCAGGATCCCAAGCTCGAGTCTTTCGACGTTACCAGTCCTTTTGACCTGACCGACGCGCAGTGGAGGGAGATCCGGTCGGATCTCGGTAACCAGCGTCTGCTGGGTCTCGACCTGTCATCCGGCGGTCATCTGACCCACGGATACAAGGTCAACGTCTCCGGACGCATGTTCGAGTCCCATTCATACACGGTCAGCAAGGAGACAGGCCTTCTCGACTACGACCAGATTCGGGAACAGGCAAGGGAAGTCAAACCGCTCGTTCTGATCGCCGGATACAGTGCATACCCACGCAAGATCAACTTCCGCATCTTCAAGGAGATAGCGGATGAAGTCAGCGCTGTCTTCATGGTCGACATGGCCCATTTCGCCGGTCTTGTCGCGGGCAAGGTTTTTGAGGGTGACTTCGACCCGGTCGCCCACGCTGACATCGTCACAACCACCACGCACAAGACGCTGCGGGGTCCGCGGGGCGGAATGGTGATGTGCACTAAGGAGTTCGCAGATCAGGTTGACAAGGGGTGCCCCATGGTTCTGGGCGGCCCGCTTCCGCACGTGATGGCAGCGAAGGCCGTAGCATTCCAGGAGGCCAGTACACAGACGTTCCGCGACTACGCGGGGAGAATCGTCTCGAATGCGCAGGCGCTTGCCCAAGGCTTGATCGACGAAGGTCACACCGTTCTGACTGGCGGAACAGAGAATCACCTACTCCAGATCGACGTCCGTCCCTTCGACATCAATGGCCGTCAGGCAGAAGGTGCTTTGCGCGAGGCCAACATCACGCTCAACCGCAACACCATTCCCTTCGATCCGAACGGGGCGTGGTATACGAGCGGACTCCGAGTTGGCACACCAGCGCTCACGACACTCGGTATGGGAACCGACGAAATGAATGAAATCGCCGGTGTCTTCAAGCAGATCCTGTCAAACACGCGCGCAGCCAAGATCACAAAAGGAAAGAATGCCGGGCAGATGAGCAAAGCACGCTACAGGATCAAAGACGGTGCGCTCTCGTCGGCCAAAGACCAGATCTCGAGTCTCCTGGACCGCTTCACGCTCTATCCGGAGATCGACCTGGAGTACTTACAGAAATCGTTCGCGTAATCAACGTCAGTGGTGTGACCGTCCATTCGCAAGAATCACAGAGGTGTGAGGGAGTGGCGAACCGGGGGATCCATCTCCTCTGCCCCGCTGCTTCCCGGCCCCCCCTGCTGCCTATGAAGCTCTCACTCATCGTGTGCATGGCCAAGAACCGCGTCATCGGTCGCGGTAGCGAGATTCCCTGGGACGTCCCGGGGGAGCAGAAAATCTTTCGCAGGGCCACCTCGGGTCATACGGTCATTATGGGTCGCAAGACCTACGAATCGATCGGCAGGGCGCTTCCCAGACGAACGAACATCGTCGTCACAAGACAATCTAATTATGATGCACCCGGATGCACTGTGGTGTCGGATATCTCTTCTGCTCTCGATGCCGTACCTGACGAGGAAGACGAAGTATTCATCATAGGCGGGGGTCAGCTCTATGCCGAAACCGTTGACCGTGCAGACCGGATATACCTTTCTATACTGTCCACTGAAATCGACGGCGACATCACGTTTCCTGAATTCGACGAAGATGATTTTCTGTCTCTCTCGACAGAAGCATTCGCCGACGCTTTGATTCCCTACACATACACGATATTGGAACGTCGTTAGCTGGCTTCTCCAGATCGGATCGGCATCAACCGACACTTCGACGCGCGCTCAGTGTGACGGTGCAGGTCAACTGAGATAACAAGGAATTCTCATGGCTCTCGATTCCATTTCACCGCT
>CAYYGZ010000276.1:0-3544 GCA_964471275.1 uncultured bacterium
GGTCGTCGATAAGGTCGTAACAGGCCCTTCTCTCGTAGAATCCAGAAAAGACGACCGGCCCACCGGTCGTCTTTTTCTCTTTCACCTGCGATTACCATGCACGAAACCTACAGAAAAACTGTTGTCGAATCTGATGGGCCGACCGTCGTGACCGAACGCGTGGATGGCGTGCGATCTGTGTCGCTCGGGCTCTGGATCCGTGTCGGGGCGCGAGATGAGCAACCCGATGAACAGGGGATCTCGCACTTTGTCGAGCACGCCGTCTTCAAGGGGACCGAGCGTCGAGACGCCTTCGAGATCGCGAATAGCCTGGAATCGCTTGGGGGGAGTCTGGATGCGTTTACGAGCCGGGATGTGACTTGTTACCACGCGCGCTGTCTCGACGAGCACCTCGAGATAGCGCTGGACGTGCTGGCCGACCTCGTTCAGAACGCGACATTTGCCCCTGAAGAGATCAGCAGGGAGAAGCGTGTCATCCTCGAAGAGATTCAGAGCGTGGAGGATACACCCGAAGACTTGATCCACGACCTGTTCGCACAGTCGGTCTGGGGCCGACATCCCATCGGCGCTCCCATTCTGGGAACACCCGAGACCGTGAATGCAATGGACATCGACCATCTGAGGCGATACACCCTGACGCATTATCACCCGGAAAATGTGCTCATCTCCGCCGCAGGAAGGTTAGATCATGACAGGGTGGTTGAGAGCGTTGCCAGTAATTTCAGTAAGCCCCGAGGGACCCGTGCCGCGTCGCGCGACGTCCCATCCAAGGTACCCCGCTCTTATCAGCACTATCATCGAGATATCGGTCAGACGCACTTTTGTCTGGGGAAGACTTCGTGGTCCTATATCCACCCGCGTCAGTATGACCTGCTCGTGGCGAATGCCGTCCTCGGCGGAGGCATGACCTCTCGTCTATTCCAGGAGATTCGAGAGAAACGGGGCCTCGCATATTCTGTTTATTCTTATGTTGAAACGTTGGAGGATACGGGCTTGTTCAGCACGTATATGGCCTGTGATAGAGGTCGACTGAAAGATGCCGTAGAACTCGTTTTGGGAGAGTTAGCTTCTCTGAAAGAAAAGGGCGTTACGGAAGCTGAGCTGGTAAGCGCGAAGGCCCAGCTCAAAGGAGAGCTCATTCTTGGTGCGGAGAGCATGAGCCACCGAATGAGCAACATGGCCTATGATGAAATGTATCTTCAGCGATATCTGTCTACGGACGCATCACTGAAGGAAATCGACAGCGTCACGCTTGAAGGTGTCTGGCAAGCGTGTCAGACGCTTCACGACGAGCAAGGGATGCATCAGGTGACGGTCGGTCCCTGATCTAACGGGTACGTGCAGGGAGAAAGCGGACTGGTGGGCAGAATGGCTGAAATGATTCGAATCCTGGATGTGGCAGACTTCGACGAGAAGGAAGTCTGTATCCAGGGGTGGCTCTACAACAAGCGTTCAAGTGGAAAGCTCCACTTTCTGCAGATACGCGATGGCTCGGCGACGATTCAGTGCGTCGTGTTCAAGGGTGAGGTGGATGAGACGACCTTCGAGGTCGCGAGGGAGATGACGCAGGAGAGCTCGGTTCGTATCACAGGTACGGTTCGCGAGGACAAACGGTCGACGCTCGGTTTCGAGCTGGGTGTCAGCGAGATCTCGGTCCTGCAGACAGCTGAACCCTATCCGATCACGCCCAAGGAGCACGGCACAGCATTCTTGATGGACCATCGTCATTTGTGGCTGCGCTCGTCGCGCCAGCACACGATCGTTCGTATTCGCGCTACCATCATCAAGGCGTGCCGTGACTACTACGACGACAACGGCTTCGTCCTTGTGGATGCGCCAATCTTCACGCCCAATGCCTGTGAAGGTACGACGACACTGTTCGAAACGAAATACTTCGGTGAGCGGGCATTTTTAACCCAGAGTGGCCAGCTGTACTCAGAAGCCGCGGCGATGGCCTTCGGCAAGGTCTACTGCTTTGGTCCCACCTTTCGAGCGGAAAAATCGAAAACACGTCGGCATCTAACCGAGTTCTGGATGATCGAGCCCGAAGTCGCCTACATGGATCTCGATGGCGACATGGACCTGGCGGAAGACTTCATCTGCTACGTTGCGGGACAGGTTCTCGAGAAGCATCGCGCTGACCTGGAGACTCTCGAACGGGAGGTCTCTGCGCTGGAGAGAATCCAGAAACCGTTTCCTCGAGTCTCCTATACCGAAGCGGTCGCCAAGCTGAAAGAACACGGTGTGGATCACGAGTGGGGGAAGGATTTCGGCGGGGACGAGGAGACCGTCCTTGCGGAATCCTACGATCGCCCCGTTATCGTCCATCGATATCCGTCCGAGATCAAGGCGTTCTACATGAAAGCCGATCCTGTGGACCCGAAGTTGGCTCTCTGTATGGATGTACTTGCCCCCGAGGGGTATGGCGAAATCATCGGAGGGGGACAACGTGAAGACGATCTGGACATTCTACAATCCAAGATCAGCGAACACGATCTATCCGAGGAGGCGTTCAGCTGGTATCTAGATCTGCGACGTTATGGGTCGGTTCCTCACGCGGGCTTCGGTCTGGGAATCGAGAGAACCGTCGCCTGGTTGTGTGGTCTGCCACACGTCCGTGAGACGATTCCCTTCCCGCGCATGCTGCAGCGCTTGTCGCCGTAGACGAATTGACCAAGGAGTGATGTGACGATGGATCAGGGCGAATACAATTTTCGCGATATAGAAAAGCGCTGGCGAGAGCATTGGGTTGCAGAGAAAACGTTCCGATCCCCGGGCCCGGGGAACGACGGGTTCGACCCCGACAAGACCAAGTTCTACATGCTGGACATGTTCCCCTACACGAGTGGGGACGGTCTACACATCGGTCACGCCAAGCAGTATGTGGCATCGGATGTGTATGCGCGCTACAAGCGAAACCGAGGTTTCAGTGTGCTTCACCCGATGGGATTCGACAGCTTTGGTCTCCCGGCAGAGCAATACGCCGTCGAGCACAATATCCATCCCCAGGTTTACACCGAGGACAATATCCGGGTGATTACGCGCCAGTTCCAATACCTGGGTCTCGGCTACGACTGGGATCGCGAACTCGCAACCTCTCGGCCCGACTTCTACAAGTGGACACAGTGGATCTTTCTGCAGATGTACGATGCCTGGTTCGACACAGACTTCGAGTGGGTAGATGAGGCCGGAGTGGCGCAGACGGGAAAGGGGCGCCCCATATCCGAACTCGTGGCGGGCTTCGAGTCCGGCCGTCAGCTGTCGGAACGGGATCTGGGGGTGCTCGTCATAGATGAAGCCGTGCCCTGGGATGCGCTGACCCAGGTCCAGCGGTACCGGGTCCTGAACAACTACCGTCTGGCCTACGAAGAGGAAGCCGTGGTCAATTGGTGCCCACGGCTGGGCACTGTTCTGGCGAACGAGGAGGTCACGAATGACGGGTTGAGTGAGCGAGGCGACTACCCGGTGTATCGCCGACCTCTGCGTCAGTGGATCATGCGAATCACCGGCTACTCGGACCGTCTGCTGGCCGACCTTGACGTGG
>CAYYGZ010000276.1:3554-5587 GCA_964471275.1 uncultured bacterium
ACAGGATGCCGGACGGTAAAGGGGGGCACTTCGCCCTGGATTGGCCTGATGCGCTGAAGAGAATGCAGACGAACTGGATCGGTCGGAGCGACGGTGCCGAAGTCGACTTCGATGTGCAGAAGCCGAACAGCGAGGATGTTCGAGGCACGGTACGGATCTTTACCACACGGCCGGACACACTCTTCGGAGCGACTTTCATGGTCCTAGCCCCGGAACATCCGCTGGTGTGCCTCGACTCCGATGACTACAACGTCCCTGAGTCCTGGCCCGACGGCACCCCCGATACGTGGAAGGGTGAGGACATCTCGAAAGATATCCGTACCGCGCTCGCTGACTACGCACGCGAAGCAGAGCGTGCAGAGCTGGCTAAGGAGAGAGCGGAAAAGGACAAGACCGGAATGTTCGCTGGGTTCCATTGCGTGAACCCGGTGAACGGGGCCAGGGTGCCCGTATTTGTCGCTGACTACGTGTCGATGGGATATGGCTCTGGCGCAATCATGGCCGTTCCCGCTCACGACGATCGCGACTATGTGTTCGCGGAGACCTTTGGGCTGGAGATCATCGAAGTGGTCGAGGCTCCGCCTGGTACCGAGGAGAAATGCTACATGGGGGAAGGTGTCGCGATTCGATCACCCGAGAGCGGTGACGGTCTTTACGCGATCACGGGCCTGCCCACGCCGGAAGCCAAGCAGAAGATCATCGCAGATCTGGTCTCGTCCGAGAGGGGAGAGGCCGCCGTCAACTACAAGCTGAGAGACTGGGTCTTTTCCCGTCAGCACTATTGGGGCGAGCCCTTTCCTCTGGCACATACGACCGACGGACGCACGCTGACAGTAGATATCCCGGTATTGCTTCCGGAAATGGATGACTTCCATCCAGAGACATCGGATTCGCCCGACGCGCCGATTCGCCCGCCACTTGGACGCGCAGGTGAGGATTGGCGAATGGTTGAAATCGACGAGGACGTCTGCGAGCGTGAACTCAACTCGATGCCTCAGTGGGCGGGATCCTGCTGGTACTACCTGCGATTCATGGATCCCACCAACGACCAGGCCTTCTGCGGGGACGACAAGCAGAGATACTTTGGACCCGTCGACCTGTATGTGGGGGGGGCCGAGCACGCGGTTCTACATCTGCTCTACTCCCGCTTCTGGCACAAGGTGCTCTACGATCTGGGTCACGTGGCGACACCTGAACCCTTCAAGAAGCTCTACAACCAAGGGATGGTGACTGCAGATGCGTTTACGGATGCTCGCGGTGTGTATGTCGACATCCGGGCAGTCGACATCCGGGACGGCGAGGGATACGATCGGGCATCGGGGGAGAAACTGACGAAGATCCCGGGCAAGATGGGCAAGCGCTACAAGAATGGGCTCGCACCCGAAGAGGTGGGGGAGGACTACGGTGTCGACGCGCTCAGACTCTACGAGGTCTACATGGGACCTCTGGACGCCACGGCTCCCTGGAGTATGGACGGGATACGCGGAATGCAGCGATTCCTTCAGCGAGCCTGGCGCAACCTGGTCTCGGAGGACCGGAAGCCCAGGATCGGCGGAGAGTTGACAGGAGATCTGGAGCGGTTGATGCACCAAACAATCATCCGCGTAACCGACCATCTGGAGGACCTCCGGTTCAACACGGCAATCGCCGCGTTGATCGAGCTAAACAACGAGGTCAATGGGATGGAGGCGCTTCCTGAAGCCTTATATCGAAACTACGTGGTGATGCTGTCACCGTTCGCTCCGCATATGTGCGAGGAGATCTGGGAGATGTTGGGTGAAACCGATACCATCTCACGGACGGCCTGGCCAAAAGCTCACGAAGAGCTGGCGGCGGTTGACACGATCGAGATGCCGGTTCAGGTCAACGGCAAGATGAGGGCCAAATTCAGTGTCGCGGCGGATGCCGAAAAGGAGGACGTCGAGCGGATCGCCCTGGAGCAGGAGAACGTCGTTCGACATCTGGAGGGTAGAGAACCGCAGAAGGTGATCGTGGTTCCCGGTCGAATGGTCAACATCGTCGTCTGATGCCTA
>CAYYGZ010000277.1:0-5514 GCA_964471275.1 uncultured bacterium
ATCCGCAATCGGTGTGGAGCCGCGAAGCACCTATGACGAACCTTCGGCGCCAGACCAACCCGAGCCGGACTTGAACAACGCCAGCCTGTGCTATCGAATCACTCAGCTGAAGGACCACGAGCCTGGCGAGATCCCGCCGCCGCCCGACGGCATCGACCTGAATGCGATCAATCCCGTGACGAGTATACGGACATACCCGAACGGCGATCGGAACATGAACCCGCTCCAGCTCATGACCGGCCGGGAGGCATTCGAACTGGGGGAGAAGGAGTATGCGGAATCGTATCGCCGGATCAAGGCGCAGTGGCACGTTCTGCAGACACGATACGGATTTGAGTTCGAACGCTGGCGTATGACCCGTGTCAGTCCGATGTTGGGCATCCGGGAAACGCACCGACTGGTAGGTGAACACGTCCTGACGGAACACGATGTCGAAACGCCGCTCGCCGCCACCACATACGATGACATCATCGGGTTCGCTGATCACGCCTTGGATTTCCACGGTTCTCGTCCCAGCCGGCAGTTGATCAACGGTCCCTACGGCATTCCCTTTCGCTGTCTGCTGACAAAGGAATACGACAATCTGATGGTCGCGTGTTGGGGAGCGAGCTTCTCGTCAATCGGAGCATCGACACGCAGGCTCAGCCGCACCCTGATGGTTCTCGGCCAGGCTGCAGGCACTGCGGCGGCCTTGTTCGGAGAATCCGTAAAGCAATTTGACTCGGGAAGACTGCGCGAAACACTTTCTGACGACGGCATCGCCCTTGAATTGAAGGATGGCTACCTCGATGCGATGCCGGACGTGGACCCCATCCAGACCAGAGACTGGTAGCGAGAGAGAACGAATGGGAGTAATCAAGGAATGTGAAGTACGAGGCCTGGAGATTCTGTTGGACGTCGATACCGAAGCAGAGCCAGGTGAAGTAAGGAACTACGAAATGTGGCGAGTGGGCCACTACGATCACAAGGAACCGGACACGCTCGACTGGATCGATGCCCATTTCAAGCCCGGCGACACAGTCTTCGACGTTGGCGCCAATATCGGGCAATACTCGCTCTATGCGGCGAAACGGCTCGGGGGAGAGACCCGGATTCTGGCGTTCGAGCCCGAAGCACTCAACTTCGCCAAGCTCAACCGGAATATCGTCCTGAATGATCTGGTGGATGTCATCGTCCCCTATCCGATTGCCATATCGAATCGGACTGCTGTCGATACGTTCTACTCGAAAACATTCGCGGTCGGCGCCTCGCTTCACGCACTGGGGCGCGAGATCACACAGGGCGAGGTCGCTTTCGAGCCGCAGAACCGCCAGGGCACCGTCGCATCCTCCCTTGATGACCTGACGACGCAGTTCGGGCTCCCCGTGCCGAATCACATCAAGGTCGATGTCGATGGAATCGAAGATCTGATCGTCGATGGCGCAGCCGGCCTATTCAAGAAAAGTGAACTCCGGACGTTCCTGATCGAAGTCTACATGCACGGTGACATCGCGGATCGAGTTCGGAGAAGCTTCATGGAAGGCGGGTTCATACTGTCGAATGAATCGGACACCGATTTCACTGAGGGCGTCGTTCAGAACCTCATCTTCACACGATAGACTGCTGTTTCTGACCTCGACCACATCGCAGTAAAGGTAGGTAACACCGTGGCTGACCAGCATCTGGATCCCGAAACGCTTCTGGATAACCTGCGGCAAGAACACCCACGCCTGATCATGACGAACGAGCGGCTTGCCGCACTTAAGCGACAGGCAGAAACAGACACGACGCTTCAGGACTATATCTCCCAGGTCATCGGACAGGCCGACGAGGCCGCTGACAAGGCCCCGCTGGAGCACAAGATCCCGGACGGGATTCGGCTTCTCGGCGTCAGCCGCGATTGCGTTGACCGGGTCTATAAACTCGGTCTCGCCTGGCGTTGGACAGGCGAGCAGAAATACTTCGATGCCGGAGTCGATGCGATCACGCGCGCGGCTCGATTCCCGGACTGGAATCCGTCTCATTTCCTCGACACGGGCGAAATGTCACACGCCGTCGGGCTCGGGTATGACTGGTTCTACCACGAACTCACGGAGAAACAGCGTGAGACGATCAAAGCGGGCCTAATCCGAAATGGATTGGAGATCGGCATTGAAGCCTACGGGGAGAACGCACCGACGGAACCACGTCGGAATCGTCGCTACGGCTGGTGGAAAGACTGTGACCATAACTGGAATCAGGTCTGTAACTGCGGTCTTGTCACTGGGTCTCTGGCCATCGCGGAATCCAACCCCGAGTACGCCCGGTCGATCATCCCTTCGGCTGTCGCATCGCTCCCGAAGGCGCTGAAGATGTACGGTCCCGATGGGGCTTGGGCAGAAGGCCCTGGCTACTGGGATTACGCCACACGCTACACGGCCTATGGTTTCACGGCCCTCAGAACAGCCCTCGACACCGATTTCGAGCTACTCGACATCGACGGTGTCTCGGAAGCCGGATATGCGCCCATCTACACGACAGGTCCCAGGGGTCTCTACCTGAACTACGCGGACAGTGGGGAGCGAAATGTACGAAGACCGATGTTCCAGGTCTTCTGGCTGGCGGACGTCTTCAAGAGCGATTTCATGGCTGCGAACGAACACGACCTGATTTCGGAACACGGGGTTACGGCCCAGCACGTCGTGTGGTATGTGCCGAAGCCTCCTTCAGCAGCTGACGACCGACCGCTGGACAAGCAGTTTCGGGGTCCGGTTGAGGTCGCCCTGATGCGAAGCGGGTGGGATGATCCGGATGCGCTGTTTGTGGGGTTCAAAGCTGGCTACAACCAGGCAAACCACGCGCACCTCGACCTCGGCAACTTCGAACTCGATGCACTCGGTGTTCGCTGGATCCGCGATCTCGGTTCAGATCACTACAACCTCCCGAATTACTGGAACGGTGAGCGGGGCGGAGACAGGTGGAACTATTGGCGTCTCGGTGCACACAGCCACAACGTCATCTCTTTGGATGGCCAGAACCAGGATGCGCTCGCAACGTCAAGGATGACCTGGTTCTCGTCCGATGGCGATGCAGCTTGTGCTGTCGTGGATCTGTCCGAAGCCTATGCGGGCTCTGCCTTGAAGGTTTGCCGCGGTATCGCGATGGTAGACAATCGCCGGGCCGTTTTGGTCCAGGACGAAGTGACCACGGCCGCAGAAACCGCGGTGACGTGGGGCATCACGACAGACGCGGAGATCGAGATCATCTCGGCCACCGAGGCAAGGCTGACACAGGACGGACAATCGATGATCGTGCACGCGCTCACGCCAAACGTGTCTTTCACCGCGGGCGATGCACCCCAGACTGAGCCCCCGGCCTACAGCAACAAGGGAGTCCGCCGTCTGGAGACGACTGTCAGCGCGACCGGGATAACGACGATTGCCATCCTGCTGGCGCCAAAGCGGTCGGATGGGATAGCAGAATACACAGAGGTCAACCCCCTATCAGAGTGGTAGACAAGAGGTTATTGTGGACAAAGCCAAGCCATACAACCAGAAGATCCTAGCAGGTGACGAGCCAAAGCGGACATTCTCAGGCAGGAATCTCTTGCAGATCGCCATGCCTCTGGGAGGGTTGGGTGCAGGGAGCATCTGCCTGAACGGTCAGGGCGGTCTTCAGGACTTCGCGATCCGCAACAAGCCGGCGACGTCCGGCGTGCCGGATGGGCACGGAACGGCCGATTCTGCATTTGCCCTGCTGCACATCAAGGGCAGGAATCCGGTCACAAAACTGATTGAAGGCCCCATGCCGGTCGAAAAGATCTACAACCTGGGAACAAAAGGTCAGGGGTTCAGACAGGGCGGTCACGAAGGTCTGCCCCGGTTTTCCAAATCCACATTCGACGGATCCTACCCATTCGGTAACGTCAAGCTGACCGACCCGAATGTTCCGCTTCAGGTCTCGATAACGGGATTCAACCCGTTCATCCCGCTGGATCAGGTCAACTCGGGTATCCCCTGTGCAATCCTTGAATACACGCTCAAGAACCGATCAAGGAATCGCGTCGACTTCGATTTTTCGTATCACCTGTCGCACCTTGCTGACAGCTCCGGTCGAGGGAATTCAAAAACGACCCGGAACGATGTCATTCCGGGCGGCGTTCATCTGCACAACACTGAGCCGGAAGGTACGGAGCACTCCGGAAGCGCATCGCTATCCGTCGTCGGACACCGTCCGTCGGTCAAGGCGATGTGGTTCAGAGGCGGATGGTTCGACTCGGTATCCGCACTCTGGCGCGAAGTGTCGACGGGGTCATTCAAGCCCAACAAAGGTAAAGACGCACATAAATACTCTGGCAGGAACGGCGGCTCTGTCATGCTGGGTGGATCGTTAAAACCGGGGGAAACCGTGACCTACCCGATCGTCATCGCCTGGCACTTCCCGAATTGCCATTATGATGCTCGCCGGGTCAACAACCGGGAAGCGGGTGGAGACACGTGCTGCGAAGAACCGATCTGGAAACCCTTCTATGCTTCCCGGTGGGACAACGCCGCCGAGGTCGCCGCACACGTAAGGAAGCACTATGGTTCGCTTCGGTCACGAACCCGGTCCTTCACCGATGCCCTTTTCAAGTCCTCCCTTCCCGCATACGTCCTGGACGCGATATCCGCTAATCTGGCTATTCTGAAGTCACCGACGCTCCTCCTGCAGGACAGCGGAAACGCCTGGGGTTGGGAGGGCTGCTTCGTGAACAGCGGATGCTGCGCTGGAACGTGTACGCACGTCTGGAACTACGCGCAGGCACTCCCCCATCTGTATCCAGACCTTGAGCGCACATTCCGAGAGACCGAACTGGAAAGGTCGATGGATCGTCGCGGTCATATGACATTCAGATCATCACTCCCTGACGGCGAGACCGATCATCAGTTCCACGCCGCATCCGATGGTCAGCTCGGTGGGATCATGAAGGTATATCGGGAATGGCAAATCAGCGGGGACGAGGCTTGGTTGAAGCGTATGTATCCGCTGGCAAAACGGAGTATCGACTACTGCATCCGCACGTGGGACCCGAAGGGCAAAGGGATCCTCGAAGAGCCGCACCACAACACATATGACATCGAGTTCTGGGGCCCCGATGGGATGTGCACGAGCATTTACCTAGGTGCGCTCGCCGCTGCATGTGCCATGGGCGCTGCCCTTGGTAAGAATACACAGACCTATCGTCAGCTCTACGAATCAGGACGACAGTTCACAGAAGGCGAGCTTTTCAACGGCGAGTACTTCATCCAGCAGGTGCGTTGGCATGATCTCAAGGCAGCCGACCAGGCCACCGTAGATCGCAAGGGCGTTGATGGCGTATACAGTGACGAAGCGATGCAACTGTTGGCAGACGAAGGTCCGAAGTATCAATACGGCCCGGGCTGTCTTTCCGACGGTGTCCTGGGCGCATTTATGGCGATGGCGTGCGGATTGGGTGAGATCCTCGACACCAAGAAGGTGGCCAGTCACCTGGCGGCTGTGCATCGGCACAACTTCCGTCATGATCTTGTAGAGCAC
>CAYYGZ010000278.1:0-272 GCA_964471275.1 uncultured bacterium
TGCTTCATGGTCACATTCCTTGGATGATTAGAGTGGGGTGTCGCTTCTTTGATGCGCTCATGACGGGTACCGCTAGCACTGTCGCACCGTGGCCAAGGGTATGCGGAAATGGGCCCAGTGTCACCCTGGTAGTCGTGGGGTTGTACGCTGGTGCAAAGGATGGATACTGTTTGGTCTTAACTAGTCCTGGAGGAACCTGCGTCATGACGAGTGCTTATTTTTCGGCCGAAGTCACCGAGTCATGTCTTGACCACATCGATCGATTTGATGGA
>CAYYGZ010000278.1:287-5490 GCA_964471275.1 uncultured bacterium
CGGGTATGCCGGTGTCGGTGAAAGACTGTATCGATGTAGCGGGTGTGCCGTGCACCAACGGGTCACAGTTTTTCAAAAATTACTTTCCTAACGAAGATGCATCCATTGTGACCGCCTTGCGCGCCGCGGGCGCTGTGATTGTAGGTAAGACCAACCTGCATGAGTTTGCGTTCGGCTCCACCACACAGAATCCACATTTTGGGCCGACTCGGAATCCCTGGAATCCAAACCATATCCCGAGTGGTTCTAGCGGTGGCGCGGGAGCGGCCGTGGCCGCGCGTATGTGTGTGGGGGCAGTCGGGTCTGATACCGGTGGTTCAGTCAGAACACCCGCCGCGCTCAACGGAGTCACCGGCCTTCGACCTTCATTGGGGTCGATCCCGATGAGCGGCAGCAAGACACAGATTTGTCCCGCGATTGATACGGTCGGTCCACTCGGTCTGTCCGTCGACATTGTGGCTCGCCTGTTTGCGGTAATGGCCTTCTATGACGACAGTGATGTCAACTCGGTCTGCCACACCTGGGATAACTATCTGGCGAGACTCGGGGACGGCGTGACAGATCTGACACTGGGATTGCCGGAAGCCTATTTCTTTGATGACCTAGGGCCTGGGGTAGGAGAGGCGGTAGAGGCGGGAGCTAGATTGCTTGAAAAAGCCGGTGCAAAACTGAAGCCGGTCCGGCTGGAGGCGGCTGAAACGGTTCATGCAGATGTGATGCCAATGGTTTGGGCAGACGCTTACCAGTATCATCGGGATCGCGTGGAAGGGGAGCCCGAGCGTTTTGGTCAGGATGTCCGGGATCGCCTCCGGTTAGGGCGAGATGTGTCGGGCCGTGATTATGCTGAGGCACTGCGTCACAAGGCCCGTTGGAATCGAACCGTTGATCGAGTTTTTAGCGAGGTTGATATCATTCTGACGCCAACTTCGCCTGTGACTGCACCGAGTCTGATTGACAGCCAGAATATGTTGGCAACCACGCATCATCTGACGCGCTTCACCTTTCCTTTTTCATGGGCCTGTCTACCGGGTTTGTCCGTTCCCTGCGGGTTTTCATTCGAGGGGCTTCCGATTGGCATGCTATTCAACGGTAGGCCTTTTGAAGAGGGGGTTTTGTTCAGGGCGGGGTATGCTTACCAATCAGAAACCGACTGGCATTGCAAAACCCCTCCTCTTTTGGCGAGCTAAGCGTTAGTTGGCGGGCGGTGAGGTCGGTGTATAAGGGGGCCTCTAGTGGGTTACAGGATTTTGTAACTCAACGGACTATTAAAGGAGGGTAAACGAGCATCATGTACGAAAATCTGTTTAGTCTTGATGGCCGCGTGGCATTGATCACCGGAGCAAGCCGTGGCATTGGGCGAGCGGTTGCCAGAGGGTTAGCCGAAGCGGGTGCTGATGTAGTGATGACAGCGCGGAGCGAAAAGGATTTGGAGTTAGCCGCGGATGAAATCCGTGGGGCCGTCACGGGGCGGGTTGAATATTACCCAGTGGATATGTCGAATCGAACCGACGTGGATAAATTGGCGAAGGCGGTGCTGCGTGATTTTGGTGCAGTGGATGTTTTGATTAACAACGCCGGCGCCAATCACCCTCAGACACTGGTGGAGACAACCGACACCAATTGGGACGCAATGATCGAATTAAATCTCACTAGCCAAATGCGTTTGACAAGAGCGCTGGCGCCACAGATGGTGGCCAGAGGGTGGGGTCGAGTGATTTACACCTCGAGCATCATGGCTTTTGCCTCCAACCATGCCCGGGGCATTTATTCCGCCACCAAGGCGGGCCTGGTCGGCATGATGCGCGCCCAAACGTTGGAGCTCGGGCCCGCTGGCGTGACCGTTAACTGTTTAGCGCCCGGGCCAGTCCTTACTGACATGCCGATGAGCCTGCTCAACGAACAGGAAAAGCAACAGTTTTCGGATTCCACCGCACTCAAGCGATGGGGCCAGGTTGCCGATATGGTGGGGCCGGTCGTGATGCTTGCCAGCGAGGCTGGCGCATTTATCAGCGGCGAAGTGATTATCGCCGATGGCGGTTTGTTATGCCGCACCTTCGGGGATTGATCAGATTCACTGGTAGGGCGGGACGCATGATTCAAGTGCATTAACTACTGGCGCTGAGTCGGCCGTCGCCAACCGCACGCTGAAAATGCACGATCGTTTCTCGAATGCCATCTGCAAGCGAAGTGTCTGGGACATCACCCAATAAAGCACGCAGCTCTTCGTCCGTTTGGCCATCGGGAAACGGCAGTGGTGTTTCTTCGTGGGTCACGACCGCCTCGGGGATAACGGCCTTGATCGTTTCAACGGCTTCGCTCATGTGGGCTACCGCGCCACCGATATTAAAGACCTCAGACCCTTTGAAGGCAATTTGCGAGGCTTGGATGAATAGTTTGGCGACGTCGCTGACGTAGTGAAAGCCGGTGTAGCCACCGAAGCTGATGTGGTATGGCTCACCGCGAACCGCTGCCAGCATGGCTTGGGTGGGCGTTGAAGTGATACCTTGATCGCGACCGGGGCCGTAGACGGTGTAGGGGCGAAGCCCAATGCTCCCAATGCCATCATCTTGCCAGTAAATACGGGCCGTGCCCTCGTTGGCTTGCTTGAAGACACCGTAATGATTGACCGGATCCAGGCGTGAATCGTGATCCATCAATCGTTCTTCGTAGGTGTTTTTCTTGCCGTATACGCCGGCCGTACTGGCAAAGACGAGATGGTTGATGCCCGCGGCTTTGGCGGCCTCAAACATGTTCACAGTGCCTACCACGTTGACGGCCGCACCGAGCGGCGGATCAGCCTTGCAGAAGGGCACCTGCAGCGCGGCTAAATGGATGATATGGCTGGCGCCGGAATCTATCAGTGCAGATTTGACAGCTTCGGTGTGAGTAATATCACCACGCACGAAATCCACCTTGTCGAGCGCTTCGGCGGGCATGACGAGTTCAAGCCGGTGCCGGTTGTCGCTGAGATCGAAAACCGTCACAGGCATTTCCTCCCGAACCAGGGTCCGCACAACCCACGCGCCGATACATCCCATAGCGCCAGTCACAAAATAACGATTGTTTGACATTTCATTCCTTTCGATTGGTTCAAAGATGACTGGTGGGAACGATCCCAGGACTTAGGCATCAACTATTCGCTGCGCTTGAACGCCTAGCCCTTCGACGCCAACCCGCATGGTATCTCCTGCCCGGAGGAAAACCTGAGGCTTCATTCCCATGCCAACGCCAGGCGGGGTTCCGGTGGCAATGACATCGCCTGGTTGAAGACTCATGCATTCGCTCAAGTAAGCGATGATCTTGCTAACAGGGAAAATCATCGTGTTGGTGTTGCCATCCTGATGCCGCGTGCCGTTCACATCTAGCCACAAACCCAGAGATTGTGGGTCACCGACCTCATCGGGTGTCACTAGCCACGGTCCAATCGGTCCGTAAGTGTCACCTGATTTCCCCTTTGACCAATTGCCCTGGCGCTCTATTTGCCACTCACGTTCGGAAACATCGGTGACGATGCAATACCCTGCCACGTGATCGAGCGCTTGTGCTTCGGTGACATATTTGGTTTCACGGCCAATAACAAAGCCCAGTTCAACTTCCCAATCGGTCTTGACCGAGCCACGGATGAGTTCGATGTCATCGTCTGGTCCATTGATTGAACTGGTCGCTTTCATAAATACGATGGGTTCACTGGGAATCGGTGATCCGGTTTCCTTGGCATGATCGCTGTAATTGAGCCCAATACACACCAACTTACCCACGTTACCGATGCACGGGCCTATGCGAGGAGTGCCTTCCACCGGTGGCAGGGTGTCGGTATCCAGTGCTGACAGGCGTGCCATCGTGCTGGGGTCCACCGTGTCACCCGTGAGATCGGGAATAATGCTCGAAAGGTCGCGGATTTGGTTATTCGCATCTAACAGGCCAGGTTTCTCAGCGCCTTTAGGTCCATAACGGAGTAGCTTCATCGGGTGTCATCCTTATAGGTCATATCAAAATAGGTCATATTTAGATTTGTTCTTGTTTGCGGTTAGAACTTGCCATATTCCAGGTACGCGGCTTCCGGGTCCATGCCCCCGACAATGGCCTCGCGCATATCGCTCTCGGTGTTCATCACTTTCATTGTCTCCCGGACGGCCTCAGCCGCGATCGCTTTGGGAATCCCCGCAGCGACATCCTCTTCGTCGTAAAGCACCTGCCGCTGCAGGTTGTTGAGTTCCAGAAAGTCGCGATCAACAATTCGCAAGCGTCCTACACCCGCTCGGGAAAGTGTGTTGGCGATCACCGAGCCAAGTGCACCGCAGCCACAGACAAGTGCCGACGATTTCGATAGTTGCAGTTGCCCCTCTTCGCCCAGGGGACGATAGCGGCTTTGTCGTTCGTAGCGTTGTAGATCGGTCATGTCGTCAAATTCTCAAACAAAGTATCCGGCTAAATCGGCAACGGGAGCTAGGTCGCGCTGCAAGGTGTCGCTAGCGCGGCGTGCTGTTTCGATCGATGCATGTGCCTCGGTCTTGCCAATGGCAATCACTGGACCGTCGAAACTCGCGGCTGCAACTGCAACGTCGTCTTGACCCACAACTAGGGCCGTCGCCCAAGGCTTGATAGGCTCATCTGGCTGCCAAAGTTGAAAGAAGAGCAAATTGGGAACGGCTCGAACGATCTCATCGGTGATTGGCAACTTTGTCTCCACAACCACCGCCATCACAGCCGCGTGGCGCGATAGACGCTGCGTCTCTCTCTTCAGTGTTTCTTCGTCTTCTGAAAGTAGTTTCGCCAAGACCCACACCCCTTGCTGCGAGGCGGTCTGGCAAATTTCGTCGTCAGCGTTATCCGTCAGCATCACCGCCGTCTCGTAGTACCACTGATCGATCGACGTCTCGGGTACTCGGCTGGCATCAGCGCCGCGAAGCACAACACGTCGCCCATCGACGTACAGACTGGGGCCCTTCGCTCCGATGGCGCGAAATCCAAACTGCTGTTCGACGGTGGCAACGCACTGCTCCCCATCGCAAAGCTGCAACTCCGCCTGATACAGCGCCGGCAGATCGGGCGACCAGGGACAGGGATCGGTCACGAGCGCTCCCGACAGCAAATCGTCACCTGGGCCGAGATCGACAAATTCGAATTCGCTGGAGAGTGTCTTTGAACGCTGGCAATATGGTCCATGGATACGGCCGCGCAATTGCTGCTGCCCGCTGGCTGC
>CAYYGZ010000279.1:0-5488 GCA_964471275.1 uncultured bacterium
CCAATGACATTACCTTCCAGGCATTCGGTTGGCGAGTGCTTGCGATCGATGATGATCCGCTGTTCCTGGAGGTCGTTCAGGTTCGCCTAGAGCGTACCGGGTGTACGGTTGAGGTTGCGGTCCGGCCCACGTGCTGGGCTGAACCAGGCGATTGAGGGTAGATTCGATCTGGTTCTGCTTGACCTGATGATACCGGAGATGGCCGGTGAGGAGATACTGAGCCTGCTCAAGCCGCTCACTCTCAAGCAGCGCGTGGTTGTCGTGAGCGGGAGTGACGAGAACGAAGCCCGTGCAAGGACACGCGATCTCGGTGCAGCCGGGTATATACAGAAACCCGTGAACACGCGTCAGCTCACAACACTCCTCGCCGATCTGTTGCGGGATCCACTTCCGGAGACCTTGGTAGATGAACCGAAGCCCGAGCGTTTGTTGATCGATCACCTTGTTGCGTTCATCTTCGGGAATGCTCCCCCACTCTCGCGTTGCAATGGCGAGCGGTCGTAATTCTAATCGGGCTGACGACGGTCGTAGGATTGCTGGTATTGAGATAGCGACACCGCGCTTGGTATAATCGACTTTGGCTCAGACGAGTCAACGTGAGCAGGACGCCGGATGCGGGGCATCCGGCGTTTCTATTATGAGTTGGAGGTGTTGGGAAGTATGGAGAATTCTGTCTGTAAGTTTGGCGGGTCATCGCTCGCCAATGTAACTCAAATCCGCAAGGCCATCGAAATCATCGAATCCTCTTCCGCGCGCAGGTACATCGTACCGTCGGCGCCTGGGAAGCGCGATTCGGACGACACGAAGATCACGGATCTGCTGTATCTGTGTTACGAGCTCGCAAAGCAACACGTGGACATATCCGAGCCGTTCAGCCACATAGAGAAGCGGTTCCATGATATCTGTCGTGGGTTGGGTCTCGATCTGGATATCACGGGCCTCCTGGTCAGGTTGCGGACAGACATCGAGCAAGGCGCGAGCATCGACTTTGTTGCATCCAGAGGCGAGCACCTGAGTGGCAGAGTCCTGGCGGCAGCGCTGGGAGCGACGTTTATCGAGCCGGCCGAGGTGATCAAGTTCTCGGCTTCCGGCAGCCTCGATCACGGCACCTACGCGTTGATAGCCGACAGGCTCTCCGGGGAAGGCAGATTTGTGGTGCCAGGCTTCTACGGGGCCTCACCAGATGGCGAGGTAAGAACGTTCTCGCGTGGCGGATCGGATATCACTGGAGCAATCGTAGCCAAGGCCGTTTCTGCGTCGGTCTACGAGAACTGGACAGATGTCTCTGGCATGCTGATGGCGGATCCCCGGATCGTACCAGATGCCAAACCCGTCCGTGAAATCACCTACCGAGAAATCCGGGAACTGGCATACATGGGCGCCAGCATCTTTCACGATGAAGCCATGTTTCCGGTGCGGGACGCCGGTATTCCGGTGAACATCCGGAACACGAACGAGCCGATGGAGCCCGGCACGATGATCCTGCCCGAGCGGGAACTGACGGATCACTTGCTCGTCGGTGTTGCGGGCCGTCCGAACTTTTCTATGCTGTTCATTGAGAAAGCGCTGATGAACCAGACAAGAGGCTTTGGGCGCAGTGTATTAGACGTCATTGCTCAGAACGACATCAGCTATGAGCACTCTCCCAGCGGCATCGACACGATGTCTGTAATTATCAGCGACGACGAACTCGGTGACAAGGGAGAGGTTCTGGTTCGGGAGCTCGAACAGGTTCTGAACCCGGACCGCGTGGCTCTGCTGCCCGGTCTCGCGCTAATCGCGACGGTGGGTGAAGGCATGTCTCACCGGATCGGTATCGCCGCTCGTCTTTTCACTGCTCTTGCAGAGGCCAAGGTCAGCGTGCGCGTCATTGATCAGGGCGCATCGGAAATCAACATCATCGTCGGAGTCGAGGAACAAGACTTCGAACGTGCCGTCCAGGCGATCTATAGAGCTTTCGAGAACTAGGATGATCGGATGAAGCGAATCGGGATTCTGACTGCAGGCGGGGATACACCCGCGCTCAATGCGACGTTGCACGGGGCCGTCGCACGGGCGAACCAGCTGCGAGTCGAAGTCTTCGGGCTGATCAAGGGGTTCAGCAGCCTGCATAATCCTCGCGTGCCGCACCTGCACCTGAATCCGCTGTTCCGCGAGATCCCGGAACTGGACGCAACCCAAGGCGGCACGATCATCGGCGCGTCACGCGATTACGTCGACCCAGATGATCACGAGCATCTGGACCAGATTGTACAGCGTCTAAAACGCCTGCAGATTGATGGACTGATCTGCATTGGGGGCGATGGCACGTTGAACGGACTACAGCCGATCGCAGAACAGATACCGGCAGTGCTCGCGCCAAAGACGATCGACAATGATCTGGGACTCAACTACGTGAGTGAGGCCCAGGAGTGGATCCGACGTGAAGGTGAGGACGGAGAGGCCACCTACGCCCGATCGCGGACCCGCACAGGTTTTGATCTTGAGTATATGGTCAACTATGTGACCCCTGGCTATGCAACGGCCGTCTTCGACGCCGCAATGGGGATTAATCGTATCCGGACGACCGCCGAGAGCCATCGTCGGATCGCGATCGTCGAGGTGATGGGACGGGATTCGGGCTACATTGCCCTGGGCGTGTCGTACGGTCAGCCGGATCTTATCTTGATCCCGGAATCTCCGGTCAACACCGCTCTGCTGATCGAGCAGGTCAAGGAGTTATACGAGCTGCAGAAGAACGTTGTGATCGTTTGCGGTGAAGGCATAGTCGACGAGACGGGACAGCAGCTTGGCGCGCATCAGGAGTCGACCGATCCGTCGGGGAACGTCCTGCTGTCGGGAGCATCTGAGGCACTACGCCGGATTCTGATCGAGCGCATCGGGGATGGTTACTTCACCAGCAAGCGCAGGGGAGAGTCCGCGGATGCCGCGATCTTCACACGAAAAGTCGGACATTCACAGCGCGGCGGACGGCCGATCCTGTTCGACCGTTTTCATGCGGCTCAACTCGGTGGCAAGGCGATGGACATGCTTCTGGAGGGTCAGAACAACGCGATTGCCACATTGAATTGGAATCGCGACGACGGCTTCAATGTCGACAGTCTGGATGCCAACATGCTGCGAGACCAGTGGGGCCATATTCATCCACGGTTGGTGCATCCCAGCTTCTATAACGAAGAGCGAATGCGAACGTCCCGGATGGGTGTGGAGTATCTCCTTCAGATCTTCACGCGAGCTATTGGCCACGACGATCTGGAGAATATCAGTCGTTCACTGTTTGATTCTGGCAATCTCTTCAGGCCGTATCATTCGCCCAACGCGGACATCGAACGCCGTATCCGCTTTCTGGAATAGTCAGAATGTTCGATTGGGCGTCAGAATCGGCGATCACGCCATTGCTGAAAAGCAGAGGGTTTACGCAGAAGGCAGCAGACTCACGGGCAGCACTGTTCACGGATTGTGGCCGCCGATTACTCGAACAGCAGTCGATCCGGGGTCTTCGCGGATGGTGGGTGCCCGGCCGGATCGAGGTTCTGGGGAAACATACGGACTATGCCGGTGGGCGGAGCTTGTTGTGTGCGACCGATCGCGGAGTCGCCTGCGTCGTGAACCCTCGGGGAGACGCAACCGTCACGATCGAGGATCTGCGTACTGGACAGCAGGACGCGTTCGAGATCCATCACGACCTGGAAACGACAACGGGCGACTGGACCAACTACCCCCGGACTGCCGCTCGTCGTATAACCAGGAACTTTGGTCCCCTGCGGGGCGCCGACATTGCCTTCAAGAGCGATCTCCCGCTTGCCGCCGGCATGAGTTCATCGAGTGCCCTGATCGTCACCTTCGCGACAGTCCTTCTCCAGATCAACGAACTACAGATACACGCCGAGTATCGTGCGAATATCTCGACGGACGAGGAACTTGCGGGATACCTGGGAACGGTTGAGAATGGGCAGACCTTCGGGACGCTTGAAGGTGACGCCGGTGTCGGCACGTTCGGCGGGAGTGAAGATCACACGGCGATTCTCTGTTCATCGCCGAGTTTGGTCAAAGAGTATGCATTCTGCCCGATAAGACACGAGAGGTCTGTGTCGCTGCCGGAGAATCTGGTCTTTGTAATTGGCTCGAGCGGAGTTGTGGCCGAGAAGACGGGTGATGCACTGGAGCTGTACAACCGAGCCAGCCGATTGGCGGCTGCTGTTTCTGTCGCATTGAGTGCCGCCAGAAACAAGACCTTCGCTCACATCGCCGCGGCTCTCGAGGATGTGAACGGCGACAACCTTCGGGAGTCTATCTCGGATAGCTGTTCCGGGCAGTTCACGGTGACCGACATGCTCAATCGGTTCGACCAGTTCGTAGTAGAGAGCGAGGAGATCATTCCGGCTGCGACGGAAGCGCTGGCGATCGGGGATATCGAATTGTTTGGCAGGTTGGTGGATCGCTCACAAGAGACCGGCGTTCGCCTGCTGGGCAATCAAGTTGCCCAAACCATCTGGCTTGCACGTAAGGGACGGAAACTGGGTGCGCTTGCCGCGTCTGCATTCGGCGCGGGATTCGGCGGAAGCGTATGGGCGCTCGTTGAGCAGCGGTCAGCTTGCAGCTTTTCTGAACGGTGGTGCGACGCCTATCTGGAAGTGTTTCCGGAGCTCTCAGACACGGCGGAGTTCCTGACTACCGGGCCCGGTCCTTCGGCATTCGAGCTCGAGATCACCTGAATATCGCGCCCTGCTAGTGCTTGTAAAGTTCCGCATCTGGGTAGAAATCGGCCCAGGCGTACCAATAGATGTTTAAATGAGGGACAGGGACCAGAGACCTTCCCTCCGACCCCGCACCTGTCAGCAGGTTCCAGACACTGCCTCCGATATCCCTCGCCATAGCGCCCTTGACGCCCTCACCAAACACCAGGACTGAATCTCCGACCGTTCTTTTGTAGACACTGCTAGCGTAGTTCTCTGGGTCGTGATACACCAGGATCGGGATGCCCGCAATCTCATCTTCGACGAGTTTCCAGACCTTCTGCTTCGCTGTTTTCCAGTGTTTCTTCCCGATCGGGTAGGCTTTCTGCCTGCCCTCAACACTGACCCCGATTACGAGATCCTTGTTGTCCAGGCGTCGATCGTGGTTCTCGGTCGGAAACAGCCCTGTCTGTGACGATCCGTGGTAACCCAAGTAGTTGTCGCGTCGCTGGTCCTCGCGCCCTCTGATCGTCAACACTTTCGTATTGGGGAATGATCTTCTCCAAGCCCTCCACGTCACGATAGGTACAGCCGAAACCATCTCCAATCGCTTCCCCTTCAGCGAACCGTCTAGACATTCACCGGTCATGTGTGACCAGAGTGAGCGTGTTTCCCGATCATACATGACGAGAGCGTTCTTCCATAGCTTGCCGCTCACGCCGAAAGTCAGTGTTTGCCCATCCAGGTCTCGACTATACACGATAGCCGTCCGGCAAAGAGGTCACCAGGTCGATGCTATGGCACGACCACCG
>CAYYGZ010000280.1:0-5486 GCA_964471275.1 uncultured bacterium
TCATAGTCATTCCGCATCTGCTTGAGGAACTTCGAAAAATCCATGCAGATCCGTTTTGGGAGACGGAGAAATGAATACAGATGGGGGTACACGGGAGAGGAAGGACTGCGCGAGGAATATAGCCGCAAGGGTCGGGAGGGTCAACCTCATTCCCCTATGCGGGGAGCTTCAAACCGCCCAGTTCATATGCTTTGAACACGGTTTCGAGATCCTCTCTCGCTCGCTCGAGACTCGAAACAGGAACGCGACCGGATTTGATGCATTCTAGAAAGTCGTCCAGCATCGCTCCGTATCCCATCAGGTCGCGGATACCGGGAAACCGCAGACACACACGCTTACTTGCCAGTCGGGCATAGATCCCGTTGCTCTCGAAAACGATTCGTCCCCGATCGCCGACGATTTCCGAGTGCTGCAGGACGCCCTGGGACACGCTTGGCGTGTTCCAGGAGTATTCAAGTTCCGCGTCTACGTCCCCGCAACACATCTCAAGCAGTGAGTGACGCTCTGGTTCGTCCTCTACCCGGCCGGGAAAGAAAGCGGCCTCGATGCTCGTAGGGCTCCCCAACAGGCCATTCAGCAGAGCAACAAAATGGATACCGCCTTCGAACAGCGAACCATAGGCAGATTTCCAACCTGACGTCGCTTGTGTCATACACTTCCGCAGACGGATTCGCTGGACAACACCGATCTCTTCGTCGGTGAGCCATCTCTTCAACAACGCAAGCGAGGGTTTGTAGTAGTAGTTCTCGCCAACAACCACAGGTTTGTCTCGCACGGCATCTTCGATCGCGTCTATCTCTGCCCTGCTGAGACACATGGGCTTCTCGACAAATACCGTCTTGTCAGCTTCCAGTGCCCGGATCACCTGACCGGCGTGTGCCTCTGGCGGCGAGGTAATCATGATCGCGTCAACCTCGCTGACGCCAAGCGCATCATCGAGACCGCCGAACACACCCGCGCCATCAGCAGACTGATTCAGGGCTTCGGCACTTTCGAGCCGCCTGCTCTGGAAATACAGACGCGCCTTTCCCTTCAAGCGCCTCGCATGGGCGGCCGCAATCTGCCCGCAGCCCACGATACAGATACCTGGAACGCCCACTAGCCTCTTGCCCGCACCAGGTGCTCGCCCACCCGAAGCCCGTTGGCGGCGATCGTCAAACTCGGATTGACGCCACCCGATGTCGGCATGAAGCACCCGTCACTCACATAGAGGTTATCCATTTGATGCAGTTTACAGGTCGTATCGAGCGCGCTGTCATCTGCTGACATCCCCATCCGAACCGAACCGACACCGTGCGAAAAAGTATCGATCAGGTATCGGTGAGGAAACCGCCCGCCGGCTTCTTGAAGGATGGCCTTTGCCCCCTGCGTCAGCACGTTGCTGCGACTCCTGTCAGCATCCGTGTAGTCGTGCGTCACCCGTGCCACCTCGAGACCAAACGGATCCTTCTCCCCTGCGAGCGTCACCGTGTTCTCTTCGCGCGGATCATCCTCCGCCACACACAGCAAATTCTGCATATAGCGGTGTGTCAGACCGATAACCCACTTCCCCCAGACGGGAGCGTGTGCCTTCATCACAACCGGGTCCGGTGTGTAGATATCCTGAATAACACCGACGGAAGCCCCGGTATCGGATCGTTGCTGCTCGTAGAAATCCGTCAGACAGGTCTGTTTGTGAAATGTCCGCTCCGGATTGGTCTGGTAGGGAAACACGCACGTCACAATCACGTTGCAGTGTCGCATCAGGAAGCGCCCGATAAAGGGATGCACGATTCCGGATCGGAGAAGGAGCGTCGGGCTGCTCAGTGCTCCGGCGCCCAGAACAAACGTATCCGCAGTAAACGAGATCTCACTTCCGGACGAGCGATCGACACATGACAGGCTCTGGATGCACGATCCGGTCCACACAAACCGACCAGCGACACAGTTTGCAATGATTTCCAGACCCACCTTCTGGGCACCCTTTAGAACGGTTGTGGTCAGATCGTTCTTTGCCTCGATCCGACACGGATATCCGTCACAGGTTGTGCAGAGGATGCACTGCTCTCGGGCATCGTCGGCAAAGTTGATCGCAAGGGGTATGGGAAAGGGGGTATAGCCGAGCGTTCGGGCTGCATCCTGAATGCGTTCGGCCGGGCCAGTCGGCGGAATCGGTTCGAATGGGTATGCTGCAGATCGGGAAGGCTCGTGCGGATCCAGACCAGACGAGCCATGGATGCCAAGGAGTCGTTCGGCTTCATCGTAATGAGGCGCGAGTGTGTCGTAATCGATTGGCCATCGATCGAAATCGCTCTCCCGCAGTCGAAGTGATGCGCCACCGTAAAAGATCGATGCCCCCCCTACGGTCTCGTTCGGATACTCTGAGGGCCGTTCACCTCCATAGAGTGAAACCTGAACGGGCGATTCGCCCCTATATCGCCTGGCAAGCAGGATCGACCGCGCGTCCCAATCCTCCGCATCTCGTTCGACCCAGCCACCACGCTCGATCAGAGCGACCCGTGCACCGGCCATGGCAAGTTTGTACGCTGTTGTCGCGCCGCCGAACCCTGACCCGACCACAACAACGTCATAGTGTCTAGAGCTCGTGGACATACAGTGCGATCAACCCGATGATGATTGCCCAGGCGGCGTAGTGGAATTTCTCGCGGCTGTCGATCTGTACCTGTATCCGCTCGAGGTCGGGTCTGAATTTTCCCGACATGTTCCGCTGGATGTATGTTTTGTAGTACTCAATCAGGAACCGCTCCAGACCACCGTTCATGTAGATCAGGAATCCAAGCGACACGGGAGTGTCAGGAGAGTTGAGAAAATAGAAGAGCGGGGAGGCAACAGCTAGAACGCCTGCTGATCGTTGGAATTTGAGCCATTTGAACCCCTCGAACGGAGCGTCCTTGTATGCGCCGCCCAACGACACGATCAATCCCGCCCCATAGGCGATGCCCAGAAACATCCAGAAGGAGGTGACCGGTATTGGGATCAGAGCAACGGCACAGACACCGGCAACCAGCAGAACACCACCGGCACGCCGAACGATGTCGCTCTCCACGTGCTTGCCGAGGAACGTGATGCGTGAAGGTACGAAATACTTGCTCTGATCCTCGGTACGGAAGAACCCTTTGTAGAGCTCTGCAAGGAATCGTTCAGCTCCCATAACCAGGAAGAACATCTGGAACAACTTGAGCTGACGGAAGGGAACTGCGAACGGTTCGAACGCGTAAAGGACGGCGAAGATAACGATGTGAAACGCGATACTGCGCGGAAAGGTCCTGGGCTTGAACCCTTCGTACGGAGAGTCCTTGAAGGCTCCCCACATCGACGTATAGAGCCCCGACGCGATGATGACAAGGAATGATATCCAGACTGCTGACATGATGCCCCCGGTTCCGGCGATGACGGTTGAGTTTGGAAGAAAGTAGGTTTGTGCCGATTGGGGGTCAAGGCGGCAAACAGAAGGCGGACTGCATTCGCGCACTCCACCCTGAGCCCTCGCCTTGGCACCTCATCTTCAGTCTCCGGAAACCACCCTTTTCCTCGGTGGGCTCACCGAGTCGGCGGGAACATCCAACCTGCGCTCCAGGACCTGCAGGATCGCTGGCAACACGACTACAGCGGTCAGGAAGCTTGCAAAGAGTCCGATCAGTGCCAGCAAGCCGATCGAGTTGAGACCGGGGTGTGTCGCCATCTTCAACCCGAAAAACCCGACCATAGTCGTCAACATCGACACAAACATCGCGCCGCCTGTACTCCGGAGCACGTGCAGCAGAGAACCCGGGCCTTCTTCCCGATACCGGTGGTAGAGATGCACGCCGTTATCGATACCCATGCCGATAATCGTCGGCAGCGCGACCATATTATAGAAATTGAGCTTCATCCCGAACAGATACATCACACCGCACATCCAGACGGTGCCACAAAGCAGCGGAAACATCACAAGGAGTGCGTCCCGAAACTTCCGAAAATCGATCAGAACGATCAGGAACACGACGCTGACCGTCACACTGATTGCCATCGGACTGTCTCTCAGCATCAGCCGCAGCATGTCGGAGAACACAATACTGGCACTGGAGGAGTAGTGGATTTTCCCGTCGGGAGTCACGATTTCCTGGGCATCATCCGCAAAAGCCATTGCGTTCTTCCCATCCCGGAGCTGTACATCGGGGTAGACGAACGCAAAGTGGGCCCTGCTCCCATCGATGATCTGAAACTTACGTAGAATCATCGCCGGAAGGTCATCCACAGACAGCTCTCTCACATCGAGCAACTCCCGAAGATCCTCTAATCGGCCCTTCTGCTCGCCCTTCAAGAGCTTGGCGCCTTCCCCATTTGCCAGCTCTCTGATCTCATCGACAATGTCGAGCTTGTCATCCTGAAGTTTCGGAAGAAACGAATGGAGCGTGCGCACCGTGTGAATCGTCGGCGTCTCTGTGTCCTCCTCGATCTTCTTCTTCACTGCGAACACGATGCCGTCGAGCTCTTGCTTGCCGCTCGCCAGCACGATCGAAGGTGATGCCGAAAGCGCATTGAACGGCGAAATCAGGTCGATCTTCTTCTTCACAGCGACGGATGCAGGCAGGTTCGATCGCAAATTCGTGAAATCGTATTCAAAGGCGATTTTGTGGAGATTCGTGAGAAAAAAGACCGTGAGAACCAGGCTGACACCCAGGATTGCCTTGCCTGCCGGAAAGGGTTCTTGCCCGTTCGCAAGTCCCTTGTGACCCCAGACTTCCTTCATCCGAATCAGACCGAACTTCTCGTCTGCAAGCCTGAGAAACGCCGGCAGTACCGTGGTCATGGACACCAGTGACATCAGGATACCCGCGCCGACGATGAACCCGAACTCTGAGAATCCTTTGAAATCCGTGATCGTCAACGAGAAGAAGGCCATCGATGTCGTCAGCGCAGCCGTCAAAACGGCCTGTCCTGTCTTTATCAACATTGAGTCGAGTGCCGTCTTCACATCCTTCCGGGCAACACGATCCTCCAGATACCGCGCAAACAGGTGTATACCGAAATCGATGCCGAGCCCGAAAAGGATCACAAACAGGAAGGCCGTCATCGTGTTCAGATTGCCGATTACAAAGTAGGTCAGGGCAAAAGACCAGATCAGCCCCATCATCAGGGGAATGGCAACAAAAACGGCAGCCAATGGCTGCCTGAAGTAAATCGTCAGGATCAGAACGACCCCGATGATGCCATATACAAGGGTCGATTTAACATCGTTTATGATGACATCATACTCGTCGATCTTGTTCTTGTAGGTACCGCCATACTCGACGAACATCGATGGATGGTAGGCAGCCGGGCCCAGCTTAGCCACCGCATCCTGTAGAACGCGGTGCATCTTCTTTGTGAACCCAACATTGCTGACCGTGCCCGCTGCCTCGACCTCCAGTGCCACGATGGTCTTCCCTGGATCCGTAAAGTAGGGATCTGCTGCTCCACCAGCGCCGTACTTCTCCTGTATGTCTGAAAAATCGAGTTCCGCT
>CAYYGZ010000281.1:0-5477 GCA_964471275.1 uncultured bacterium
CAAGGCGTGGCAAGGGAAAACGGGCCCTGGAAGCCGAACGTAGAGGGCGTCCTGAACATCCGACTATTTTCCTTGGTATGGTCGCTTTACCTATATTTCCGAGTGGAGTTCGTAAGCCGATTCATTTCAACGCGTTGAGCCATAAATGATCCTCAGACTGTATCTCATTCGGGAGCAGATTGCTCCTTTTCTGTTCAGTTTCTCAGTCATCATGTTTCTGCTGATGCTCGACACGATCCTCCAGCAGATCGACATGATTCTAGGACGCGGTGTGTCCTGGGAAGTTGCAGCCGAACTGTTTTTTCTCCACACTGCCTGGCAGGTCGCTCTGGCTGTCCCGATGTCTGTTCTGGCGGGAAGCCTTATGGCCTTCGGCAGGCTCAGCGGCGACAACGAAATCGTCGCGATGCGTACGCTGGGCGTGAGTGTTTCAGGGCTTGTTCTGCCAGCATTCCTTGCCGGCGGCTGTCTCGCCATTCTACTCGTGTTCTTTAATGATCGGATCCTCCCGGATTTCAACCACCGGGCTCGTTTGCTCACGATGGACATCAAGCGCAAACGTCCCACCGTAGCCTTCCAGGACCGGGCCGGCATCCTGATCGACGATTTCCGAGACTACCACATTCTGATTGGTGAGGTCGATGATCGGGCTGGAATTCGTGATGTGCTGATCTACAAGTATGAGTCTACCGGCTTTCCGGTTACCCTGAGCGCGCGGTAGGGCACGATAGACTTCGCCGAGGGTACAGACGACGTCTTTCTGACGTTGCTTGATGGTGAGGTGCACCGTCTCGACGAGGAAACGCCCGACGTCTTTGTGACGGGTGAGTTCAAGAAACTCACGCTGCGGCTGGGGGAGGAGGGAGGGCATCTGTCCCGCACGGTCTCCGGGTATCGGAACGACCGGGAGATGGATATCGTCACGATGTGGTCCCGCGTCTCTGACTACGAAACCGTGGCCGACTCACTGCAAGCATCGGCGTCGGAACGGTGGGCGGGGTTTGTAGAACGGGCCTTATTCGGGACCGGAGCCTCTACGGATGAGAAGACGGGTGACGAGGGCGGCGACCCGGCGGACCTGAGGCGCGTGGCGGGACGGTCTACCTCTGATGTTACTCTGGCGGGACACAAGCTCCGGCAAGCGGGACGGCTGCGTGTGGAGATCCACAAGAAGCTCTCCATCCCGGTTGCGTGCGTCGTGTTTGTGTTGATCGGTGCGCCACTGGGAATCTACGTAAAGCGAGGCGGCGCAGCGACGGGTGCCGCTCTAAGCATCGGATTCTTCCTGATCTACTGGGTATTCCTTATTTCTGGTGAGAAACTCGCCGACCGTGCCGTGATTGCACCCTGGGTCGCCATGTGGAGCCCAAACATCGTCCTGGGACTTGCTGGACTCGCACTGATTGCCTGCCTGTCGAGGCGTGGGCGATGAGGATCATCCGACGGTATGTTCTGGCGCAGTTCATCGGATCGTTTGGCGTGAGCGCTGCCGCTTTTGTCGTCATCTTCATCGTTATCGATCTCTCGAATCGCATCAGTGCGTATCTGGACAGGGGAGCGAGTGCGGTCGAGATCGCGGCCTACTATGTCTGGTCCGTCCCTTACTTCATGTTTCTGGCCCTGCCGATGGCCATGTTGCTTGGCAGCCTGTTCTGTCTTGGAGGACTTGCGCGTCGCAACGAGTTGTCTGCGATGAAGGCTTCTGGAATCAGTCTCTACAGGATCCTGCTGCCCATCCAGCTGTTTGCGATGGTCACCAGCCTGGGGGTCTGGGAAGCGTCCTCTGCTCTGGTGCCGCGAGCAAACCGAGAGCGGGCCGCACGCACGTTCTCTTCCCCCTCGCCAGCCAGACAGCATCGGGTTCAGCTGGTTGTCCGTGACGAGGGCGGTCAGGTAGTAACGATGGGCGAGTACCGCGTTGATCAGAAGCGAGCAAAGCGCGTGATGGTCGATCGTTATGCAGACGGTGTTCTGATGTCGAAGGTTCGGGCAAGCGAACTCGTCTGGGTCGGTGATGGGTGGGTGTTCGTGGACGGGGAGAGGCGGTTATTCGACAGCAAAGGTGAGCACGTGGCCGCATTCGATTCCGTACGGGCGGATGCTATGACGCTGTTGCCCGATGATTTCAGCCGGCAATCCCGACCGATAGAGCAGATCGACACGCCAGCGCTCCGGAAACTTGTCGAGCGCAAACGCATGAATGGTTTAGAGGCGTCGCGTGACCGGGTCGAACTGGATCTCCGGATGGCATTCTCATTCAGTGGCCTTGTGATGGTCCTGTTTGGTCTCCCGCTCTCATCCCACACACGACACGCAAGTCGCCCACTCCAGGTTGGGATTTGCCTACTGGTCAGCTTCGTGTTTTACGGATCTCTCCAGGCCACACGTGCCATGGGGTGGAACGGTCTCCTCGATCCGACGGTTGCCGCGTGGGGACCGAACGTGATCTTCCTTGCAATCGGTAGCTTGATGCTGAGTCGGGCGCACACGTGAGTTGATCGGAAGCGTGGTGCGTTGTCGAGATGATCGTAGGGGGCTAGAAGAGCGAACGTCTTTGCCGATTACCCAGGATGTAGTTCAGCGGGTCTTGAGCCTTGTTGTCGCAGATTACTGCGTAATGCAGGTGGACAGCGGTTGTTCTGCCCGTGTCACTCATCTTTCCGATGATGTCGCCTCTCGACACGTGTTGTCCTGGCTTCACGAGGCGGTGCCCTTCCAGATGCGCATAGACTGTCCTCAGACCGTGCCCGTGGTCGATGGATACCATACTGCCAAGTCTGTTGTGTGACCGAGCCGCATCGACCCGACCGTCCGCCGTTGCGACGATCGGTGTTCCCTTCCGTCCCGCGATGTCGATTCCGTTGTTGAACGAACGCTGACCCGTTATGGGGTCTGTTCGATACCCGAAATTCGAGGAGTACCAGCCATCTCCCCTTACCGGGAAGACGGATGGGATGTGTCTGCGTGTGTCTCCGCTCTCGTGCAGGGCGTTGAGAAGGTTTTCGTAACCGTCGACGAGACGGTTGGCATCGCGGGTCAGCTGATCCAGACTCCCGTACCCATCGTTCGTCAGGGCGTATGGGTCATCGTTCTGGTCGTAGCCCGAGGCAAGAGGTTCGTCGTGTTGGTCCGCCGTGGGATCTGTCATGCGTGCGAATGTCCGCATTCGTGTATCCGCCATGGCGAGGTCGCTCACGCGAGATGACAGACCGGTCATTCGTGACCTCAGCTCGGATAGATGGCTACCAAGCTCCTGATTCTCAACCTTTAGACCGGCGTATGCCAGTTCGGCACCCCGGCGTGCATAGTAGCCGTAGGTAAAGTAGAATGCGGTACAGATGAACAGGACCAGGAGTGTGGCTGCGCACCACAACAGCGGGGTGCCCAGGTTAAACTCACGCACGTGGTCATCATTGTGCGGGATGGCCATTAATGTGAGGAATCGCTTCACGTGGGCGCCCCAATCTTCACCGCCTCTTCTGCGAGTCGTTCGGCCACATCTTCCCTCACGGACGACAGCAGTTCCTGGTTGTCCACGCAGAATACCCGGACGACTCTTGCCTGGGCCTCGAAGTTCCCGATCAGAGACTCCTTTAGCATCGAAATTTCCGGATCATCGAATGACAGCGGTGCCGGCTTGCTGATCGGGACATTGGCTCCAAAGAATACTTTGAGATCTACCTCCGGACTCTTGCTGAATCTTGGGATATCGATGAGGATTTCATCTCCGCGTAGGCGCAATCCGGTCTTCTTCGAATAGGCTTCACACAGGCGAACTTCCAGGGCACGCCTGACCTCGGGTGCGTAATAGAGTGAGGCAAACAGCGAGAACAATGCCTCCTGTTCACCGTATGGCAGGAAGATACGTGCGACTTTGTGGAGCTTGCGACGCTTGAGTCTGCCGACCATGCTCTCGCGCTTGGAAAGGTCTCGGCGCTCGATTTCCTGTTCCAGTCGGTGAACGAGATCAGCCTCTGTGGATCGAAGGAAATCGGACTCGGTAAGTCCGCAATCCGGGTGGGTGAAGAGATCCTGTACGCCACGTTTGAACATGGCATTTGCCGATCGGACCGCGTGATGCCAGTAGACATTCCGATACATCAAGTAGCTTGTGAAGATGAGGGCCTCGACGGCCGAAACCCCCTTATATGTGATTGCCGGACGCTCGCCCTCTGCGTCGTAGGTGATCGACCCGATCAGACGATCACGATTAACGCTTTCACCGAAGGGGACGCCACAGTAGCGTGCATCTCTGAGCAGGTAGTCGATTTTGTCTGGATCGAGTGTCCCTGACAGGATATGCGCAAGTCGAAGGTCCTCCCTGGGGATGTCCACTTGCTTGTTCTCGTAATCGATGACGTTGGCCACGCGTGCTGGATCAATGCCGGCACCCACGAGCGCGCGATTCACCTCAGTCCCAGAATCCTGTATGATCTGCCGTCCTCGCTTCTCGTGGTCGACGAAGAACGCCTGCATCTCCTCCAGCAGGTGAGAAAAGGGGTAGTGCCCGATGTCGTGGAGTAAGCTGGCGGCAAGTAGGACCCGGACGTCATCTTCGGTGAAGTCCGGTGACGGTGTGGATTCGAGGAGCTGACGTGCGAACTGGCCTGCAAGGTGGAATACGCCCAGAGAGTGCTCGAAACGAGAATGGCGAGCACCGGGGTAGACCAGGAGCACGTGTCCCAACTGCGAGATATCACGTAGTCTCTGGTAGTCTTCAGAATCGACGACGTCGACAAGCTCATCGGGGATGGTGATATAACCCCAAATCGGGTCGCGAATATCCTTCCCGCTATCCAGATAACTCAGATCCACTGAAGGCCGTCGATCACGGGGGCGCAGGCGCGCCCGTTCGGAGGTGCCCGGCCTTGCGTTGCGATTCGACCAACTGCTGATTGGTGTTGTCGAGCCGGGCCGAAAGTGTCTGGATGATGTTTCGGAAGATGACAAAGCCGATGTTTGGGAACTTCTTGAGCAGGACCTCGAATTTGATCTTGCTGATTTCGAATACGTTGGCTTTGCCAGATACGATCGCGTTGGTCGTTCGGGGTTGATTGGTAATGATTCCAATCTCGCCAACTGACGTTATCGGTGAGAGTTTTGCCAGGGCTGTACCATCCGGTGCAGTGACGATGAGTTTGCCGGAAAGGAGGATATACATCTCGGTACTCTTGATCTTGGCCAGAATGCCGATGAACCGTTTCGTGTTTTCGTTTATTTCCATTCGAACGACGCCAGCGCGGTTAGCTGACCAGACCTGCTGTGGGTTGAGCTTCGGTATGAACGAGGCTGTTTGTGTAAATGGTTACGAGATTCTGGATAAAGGCCTCGTCCTCTGACTCTGGCGGACATTCAGAGACAGCGACAAAACGGCTGACGGTATACTGGAGCAGTGACCAGAGGTACGACCGGACGGTGAGCTGCGGGTCGACGTTCGGGAATTCCTGCGTGTCCACACCCATCTGTATGCGTTCCAC
>CAYYGZ010000282.1:0-5451 GCA_964471275.1 uncultured bacterium
GAAAACCGCGCCCTTCGCGTGGACGGCTGCAGCTGAGTCGATCCTATCAAAGATCGAACGACTTTACATGGTTATTTCTGGAACACGACACTAGGTGATCAGATCGTATTTCTGTGCGTCTACAATCCGCTCGAGATCTTCGCCCTTTGTGTAGCGCTCGATATTGTCGATTGTGGCTTCGCCAAAGTCGATCATTCGATCCAGCGTCGGGCCAGCGGAGTGACAGGTGAGCTGACAGTTTCTCATCCCCCGGAGCTCCGAGTCTTCCTCCAGCGGCTCCGTGTCATACACATCCAGAGACGCATAAATACGACCGCTCTTCAGTTCAGCAATAAGGGCATCCGTATCGACCACGGCGCCCCGAGCCGTGTTCACGAAGACAGCACCGTCTTCCATCTCTCCCAGAATCTCAGCATTCACGATTCGGTAGTTCGCGTCTGTCTTGGATGCGTGACACGAAATGACGTGGTTCTCTGCGTAGAGCGTCTTGAGGTCAGGAGCCCGATGAACCCCGAATTCCTCGAGGACCGCATCCGGCGCGTGCGGTGAGTAGGTGGAGACCCTGCAGTTGAAGGGCGCTAGCAGCTTCACCAGGTTCTGAGCAATGATCCCAAAACCGTGCAGGCCAACTGTCTGCTTGAACAGTGATTTTTCATCCCGGCTCTGCCAGCCCTTCTCGTGGTGCATCAGGAATGCGATGTGTGTCGTGCGCCGGAGACAGCTCAAGATCGCCATCAGCGCCCCTTCGGCCACCGTCGGTCCGATCAGGCCACCCCAGTTCGTGACTGTCAGCCCCTTCTCGATACACGCCTTGTCGAGCATCTGGCGAACCGTGCCCGTGAGGTGGGCCATATACTTCAGCTGCGGGTTCTCGCTGTAGACCTTTTCGGTCAGTTTCGGCGCCCCCCATCCCGTAATCGCGATCTCCGCGCCCGTCTCCTTCAGGAACGCCGAGTCAAAGCCTTTACACAAAGACATCCGAGAAGGTCGTCGCTATCTCTTTCCTATTCAGCCACGCCGATGATTCGGAGATGTCATCCTTGTCCGCAAACAGCGGCACCTAGCGATATGTTCGAAAATACCAGATGCTTCCTCCCCCGCAAGTTTCTTCGGACGCCCTGGTTATCCACGCCACCCCACCCGCTCTTCCTCGTTTCCTCTCTGCAATCCCCGGACAGGCCCTGGCTTCCAGAGCCCTTCTCCTGAAACGCTCTTGCCTCTCCCTGGAACCTGGAGCGCCTCTGGCCTCTACACAATCTGCACATCCGGCTCAATCATAGGCTCGATCCCTACGAAAGGAGCCGCGCCCTCAATAACGCGCATTGATTTCCACTTCCCGCCCCGGAAACGGAAATAGAAGAGCACTCCGAGGATAATGATGTAGCTACTGGCGAATATCCAGGCTGCATAGAGACCGATCCCCAGCCAGGTGATTCCGATCCAGACCGGAAGCACCATCACGCAGAGGGACACGGCCATCGTCACCCACATCACGAAACACGTATCGCCCGCTCCCTTCACCGCGGCCGAGAAAACGATGTATACACCGTCGAATATCGAGTAGACGGCAACAAACCGCAGCAGGATGGTGGCCAGAACAACAACGGGCATCACCTCGGCATCGTTGGCTTCCGTCAGAAACGGTGCCAGAAAGAGCATCGGCGTCAGTGAGTAGAGCAGCGCCATCGTGCACATATAGGCCAGGCTGATGTGCACACCCGACCACGTGGACCGCTCCGCGATTTCCGGTTCGTACTTGCCGAGATACTGGCCGACCAGCGTCGACACGGCGATCCCAAGTCCGATCAGGGGCAGGAAAGCAAGTGTGCTGACGTTAAACGCTAGGTTCGTCGCCGCGAGCTGAACGGTACCGAGCCTGCCCACAATCAGAATAAAGAGAGAGAACCCCATCAGCTCGACGAAGAACTGAACGCCGTTCGGCGTGCCAAACTTCATCATTCGGGCGAACAGACTCCTGTCGAACCGCCAGGTTCCCAGGGTGTTGAACTTCTGCCGATTCTTCTTTCCGAAGAACATCACAAGGAACACGGTCGCACCGAAGTAGTGGGCAAGCACCGTTCCCCAGGCTGCACCTTCGATCCCCATCTCAGGCAAACCGAATTTGCCGAAAATTAAGATGTAGTCCAGTCCAGCATTCGTAGCGGCGGCAACCAGATTAACCCACATCACGGGCCGCGTAACACCTCGTCCACTATAGAAAGACGAGACCGCTGGCATAATCAAACCGGGCAGCCAGCCGACCATCATAATCCGGAAATAGACAACCTCCAGATCCCGTACGGCTGGCTCGTGTCCGGCCGCATCGAAGATCCACGGCGCGAAGGGGATGGTCCCAAGGAGCAGCAGGCCAGCCAGGAGCGAGAAATGGATGCCCTGCCATACGGATGCACTGACACGCTCGGGACGCCTGGCACCCATATACTGGGCGACAAAGGTGTTCACGTAGCCTGCCGTTCCGAGAAAGAACGTGCCGAGCGTGAAACTCAAAATCCCCGCAGGCAACGCTGCAGCCAGCGCATCACGACTATACCACGTAAGGAACATCCTGTCGACGAAGTGCATCAGGCTCCACGACCCCATACTCAGGATCATCGGAACCGCTATGGTCAGCACTTCGCCATACCCGCCCTCACCCAGCCACCGTTTCTTCACAAAGACTCCAATTCGCTAAGGTGCGAGTTTTCGTGTGACGCCGACTTCCCCTGCGACGGACTCAAGATCTTCGACGTGTTTCCGGTGAAGCGGGATACCAGTCTTGCACCACGCTTCTTTCTTGAGCCACTCGATCTCACCGGGCACGTAGATCTGCTCCACACCCGGTCGCTTTCTCGATGTACGGACTGTTTGTGTCAGCTTGTCGATTTCGGTCTTGAACGATTCGATATCGAGGAACTTCGAAATATCGATCGCCTGAACAAAGTGGGTACCGCGCTGCTGCCCCTGATAAAACTCACCCGATCGGTGCGGCGTTGCAACACCAAAGGGAAGGACCGAAGCCAGAACATCCATCATCATAGCCAATCCCGAGCCCTTTGCCCCACCGAACGGCAGCAGAGCCCTGGCCTCGTGCGGATCATCTGTTGGCTTGCCTTCCGAGTCGAGCACCCAATCCATCGTCAGCTTCTTCCCATACATCCGCATCGTTCCGATGCGTCCCCAGGCCGACACCCCGCTCGCCATATCCAGAACCAGCGGCCATTCATCCTTCGCCGGAACCGCATACGCGACAGGGTCGTTTCCGAGCAGCCGCTCCGATCCGCCAAACGGGGCCAGACCGGGACTGCTGCTGGACACTGCAAAACCGATCATATCCTTCTCGGCGGCCCGGATTGCATACCCGAAAGCCGCACCGAAGTGTCGGCTCTCTACGACCGTTCCGATCGCGACACCGGTCTGAGCAGCCTTCTCGATCACCTTGTCCATTGCGAGCACGCTGCCGAGATGACCGAACCCGCCGTTGTTATCCACGACGACATACCCGGGTCCCTCGTCTTTGACGACGATCTCCGGTCGCGGATTCGTATGTCCGTTCAAACACCGCCTGACATAGGCCGGAACCTGCCGCGTCCCGTGCGAATGCACGCCGCGTAAGTCCGCCTCGACCTGCAGATCGGCCATCGTCGTTGTGTGTTCAGCAGAAACACCTGCAGCAACATAGATCTCCTTCACATAGCCGTGAAGGTCTTCCTCTTTGACCAGCACTTCTTGGTCATTCGGCTCCAGCCTGACAAGCGGTTCGGGCATTATTAATTGCTCACGATGTTTGTGACGCGACGGAATGGATGGGTATATTCAGAGGCGAAGGGGGGCGTGGGGCAACCAGAATCAGCCGACTCCAGCGATCACTGGCGTTACAAACAGTTGCCCTGCCTGCCCCAAGCCCCACGCGCCGTACCTTACTATGTGCAGTTCACCCTAGCCAGGTTTCTCCTATGCATTTTGACCTTGTGATCATTGGCGGCGGTTCCGCCGGTTACGCAGCAGCTCGAACGGCAAGCGATCTCGGCGCAAACGTCGCGATCGTCGACAAGGGGCCGCTCGGCGGATTGTGCATTCTGCGCGGATGTATGCCTTCCAAAACGCTTCTCAGATCCTCCGACGTAATGGCACTAATGAAACGCGCGGGCGAATTCGGATTGCACGCCGAAGGACTGTCGGCAGATATGGGTGCCATCAACGATCGGAAGAAGAGACTGATCAAGGAGTTTGCGGACTACCGTGCCGGGCAATTGCAGGACCCGAAATACAACTTGATCAAGGGCACTGCACAGTTCCTTGATCCGCACCGCATCAAGGTCGGCAAAAAGACTGTTGAATCCAAGGCATTCATCATCACAACGGGGTCCGACCACGCGAAACTGCCAATTCCCGGTCTCGAAGAAACAGGTTATCTGACGAGTGACGAACTCCTCGACAGTCGCGAAATCTACGAATCGATGGCCGTGCTGGGCGGCGGACCCGTTGCCGCTGAGCTCGGCCAGTTCTACCGCCGTCTGGGCACCCGGACATCCCTGATCCAGCGAAGCTCGCACATCCTCAGTTCATCCGATGAAGATATAGCCCGGCCCGTCGAGGCAAGCCTGCGTGAGGAGGGGATGGACGTCTACACGGGAACACGCATCAAAGGCATCGAGAGGAAAGACGATCTTGCACACGTCACCTTCGATCACGAAGGGGCCCGCAAGACGGTCTCCGCGGCAGTCATCTTCAATGCGCTCGGCAGAACACCCGCGATCAAAGGGCTGGGTCTGGAGGAGGCCGGTATCGAGGTCGACGGTCGCGGGATCCAGGTCGACGAGACAATGCGAACCAATGTCCCGCATATTTATGCCGCGGGCGACGTGGTCGGGATGCACGAAATCGTGCACGTGGCGATTCAGCAGGGCGAGATCGCCGCAAACAACGCGGTCGGAAGAAAAGGGCAGAAGGCAGACTACCGACTGAAGGCTGAAGTGACCTTTACTGACCCCCAGGTCGCCACGGTCGGTCTGTGTGAGAAGGAATGTCATTTGAGTGCGACACCCTATCTCGCCGAGACCTATCCCTTCGACGACCACGGCAAGTCGAAGGTTATGGCCGAAACACGCGGGTTCGTGAAGATCCTGTGCGACCCCGAATCCGGCGAAATCCTCGGCGGCCAGATTGTCGGCCCGGAAGCATCCGAACTCATCCACGAGATCGTTGCCGTTATGTTTTTCCACGGCACCGTTTTCGACCTCGCAAGAATCCCGCACTACCACCCGACTCTCGCCGAGATCCTCACATATCCCGCAGAGGACCTGGCAGATCAGATACAGAAGCAAGGTGAGTAGCCCACCACGCACAAAGGACCTGGCTCTCCATCTCCCCCGCTATGTCCTGCCGACTCCACATTCGTGCCCGCACCTTCCCACGCTCCCCGCACTGGTCCCCCAAAAGCGAGACGTTTTC
>CAYYGZ010000283.1:0-5446 GCA_964471275.1 uncultured bacterium
TCGGCCTCCTCGAGATGATGCGTGGTCAGCACGATCGTCACACCTTGCTCGTCTCTAAGCGTCTGCAGATCATCCCACAGACGCCGGCGAGCCCCGGGGTCCAACCCCGTGGACGGTTCATCGAAGATCAGCAGACCCGGTTCCGGAAGGAGGGCCTTGGTAAGTTCGACACGTCTCTGCAAGCCTCCTGACAGCGTTTCGACACGCTCGTCGAATCTGGCACCGATGTCGAGCCTGTCAGCTACCGCTTTGGCTCGGGCGGAGAGCCTTGAGCCATTCAGTCCGTAGAAGAGGCCGTGATGGATCAGGTTCTCAAACACCGTCAGCTTCGGGTCCAGACTGGGACGTTGAAAGACTACCCCGATCCGGCTGCGAATCGCGGGTGCATTCTCTTGCGGGTCGTACCCAAAAATTCGGACCGTACCTGTCTGAGGCCTCAGATGCGTAGACAGGATCCTGAACAACGTGGTTTTTCCTCCGCCGTTCGGCCCAAGCAACCCGTAAATTTCGGCAGAAGAAACCTGTAGATCGATCGCATCCAGTGCTCTGCGATCCGTGTAGTCGTGAGACAGTCGATTGACTGAAATCGGCATCCCGCTCGAATGGTTATCGCTCAAGAGTGCTCCAAAAAAAACGGCGACGAGCCGGTCTGCCCGTCACCTTGATACCACGCAGTCGTAAACACACAGCAATGGATCAGGGAAACCGATCGACGACCAGCATCACCCACAGTACGGGGAGATACAGCAGGGTGGATCTGAGCAGAAGCCGGGCTCGATGGGTTGAGCGCTCACGAGCAAAGGCCAAGCTCGCCCAGACGAGGAGGCCGCTCAGTAGCAGAGCAGCAATAAAATAGAGCGAGCCGGTCAATCCCATCAATGCCGGCAGCAGACTGCACGGGAGCAGAACCAGACTGTAGACAACCATCTGGTGGGCGGTCCGATCCCCCTCCTTATCTTCGACAGCCAGCATCCGATACCCGCCGCGTGCGTAGTCGTCTCGATACATCCACGCGATCGAGTAGAAGTGCGGGAACTGCCAGAGGAAAAGAATCGCGAAAAGGACGAGTGCGCCCAAACCGAGCTCGCCTTGCGCAGCCGTCCAGCCGCCAACGGGGGGGAGTGCCCCGGAGATCGCACCGACGAGCGTGTTGTGGACGGTAACTCGTTTGAGCGGTGTGTAGGCAATGAGATAGACAACCGCCGTGACGAGGCCAACGAGAGCCGTTGCAACGTTGACCCACCCGACCAGGTAGATCAGCCCCACCGCCAGCAGAGTCAGTCCGAGGATGAATGCCTGCTCCGGCAGGAGCCGACCCGCAGGCAGAGGTCGGTCAGCTGTCCGAACCATCCGCGCATCGTAATCACGTTCGAGATAGTGGTTCAGGGCACAGACACCCGATGACACCAGGAATGTCGCGAGAAGCGTGTGGATCAACCTCAGAACGTCGATCCCGCTCGGACTGGCCAGGACATACCCGACAGCCGTACTGATGACGACGAACGTCCCGATTCGTGCCTTAGTCAACTCCACAAAATCGAGTAGACTGCCCCGTGATTCGTCGAAGTCCTGAATGTCTGCCTGATATTTCAAGCGACGGATCCCTCGGCAACTTGCAGGTCTCGCTGGTCTTCCGGTGCAGAAAGCACCGAAAGCTTCCAGCATCTCAAGATCATTACCACCGTTGTAGCGAGAATCGATGCCCCCACGACAACGTGTCCCGTGGCGACCCAAACCGCTCGCTCGGACCAAATGATCGAGGCACCGAGAAGAATCTGCAGCAGCAGAAGAACGGCAAGCAAAGAAACGGGCCGAACAAGGGCGGAGACAGCGTGATGTTCCCTGATCACGCGTACAATTAGCCAACCCAATGCTCCGCTTACGACCAAGGCCCAGACTCGATGCGCAAACTGAAGCATGACCTGCAGCCTGAGCGTCTCGACCTCGATGGGATACGGCGCGGTCGGGTCGGTCGTCAACTCGGACACCGGTGGGACCAGATGCCCAAATGCAAGCGGAAAATCCGGGATCACCAGAGCGGATTCCGTGTGTCTGACCACGGCGCCCAAGATGAGCTGCACGTAAACCGTCATCCCGGCGAATACCGCCAACCATCGGGTGGACACGGGGCGGTCATCGATCAGAACGGGCTCTGTAGATGACCACCAACCAGACGTCACCAGCCAAATGGTTACGATGAGGGAGAAGTAAGTCTGTGCGAGACAGGCGTGAGAGACAGAGGCCGATGTCGGGAGAAGATAGATGACCGTCAGCCCGCCAAGCAAGCCCTGTGCGATCACGGCAGCAAGAGCGATCCCGGAAAGTCTCTTAACCCACGAACGATTCTCGACTCGCCACGTCCAGATCGCCAGGAGAACCGTGAGGAACCCGACGGTGCTCGCGATCATTCGATGACCGTGCTCATAGAAGATGCCACCAACCATTGGAGGCATCCACATCCCGTAGCTCAATGGCCAGTCAGGAACCGACAACCCGGAGCCCGTGCTCGTGACGTGTCCGCCCGCAGCAATCAGGATAAGCGTAGATACTGCCGTGAAGCCGGTGAAGTGGTGCAGTCTCCGGAATCTCAGGGAAGCGTCTGCCATCGATGCCTACTGGGACACCGGCAGGGCAGCCGTGTTGAGGCCCCGTGAGAGACGTCTTGCACGTAGCGTCCAGAATAGGATCATCCCTGCGATCGACACCAGCACGGCTCCGATCACACCCAGCAGCACGAGCACACCGGCTTCCGCTCCCTTGACTTGAAGCGAATTCGGATCACCGTAGCAGATTGAACAGGCGAAACCCGCCGCAGGGGTGCTGGCAAGACTCACCAGTATCAGTAGGACACAACGCCAGACACTCACAGGTAACTCCAACCGCGCAGTTTCTTGAGGAACCAGATACCGTAGATCAGCAGTCCGCACGCCGCCAGGACTGAACTCAGGCAAAGCACCAACGTTAGGTCATCCCCGGACACCTGGTACTCCTGCAATGACCAATATCCAAACCCGGACGTGAACAGCACAGAGCAGATGACGAACACAATGTGGAATGATTTGAGTGACACGGTTAGTTGAAGACGGAGTCTGAATCGGTCAGAAACGGCACGGCCATCAGAACGACAAAGAAGAACACCGTGATCCCAAGAATCCAATAGATCATCTTCTGCTCGTCGATCAGATGCATGAAATAGCACGCGACGAGCGATCCCTTGACCGTCGCGATAAGGAGACCAATAAAGACGGTCATGAACACAGACTCCAGATCCAGATACGAGGCGCCCACGGTCACAGCGGTCAGCACCATAAGTGCGGCCAGGACCTTGATGTAGACTTTACTGTGTTCTCTGATTTCTTCAGCAGTTTCAGCCATTGTCAGAGTCCTTACAAAAGGTAGAGAGCTGGGAAGAGAAAGATCCAGACAAGATCCACAAAATGCCAGTAGAGCCCCGCACACTCGATTCGATTCGCGTAGTGTTCCGGATTCTCTTCCAGCAGCTTCGAACCATTCGTCAGAAGATACACGAAGACCGCGATCCCACCCACGACATGAAGGCCGTGTAATCCGGTCAACGTAAAATAGGTGGCGTAGAAATTATCGGTTGCCGGTGAGATATGATGGGAGAATTTTGCCCCATACTCAAAGCCTTTGATGACCAGAAAACCCAGCGCCAACCCCACGGTCATCCACAGATACATCTTGGCCTTCCTGTTCTCTCCCAGCTTCAACGAGGTCCAACCCAGAACCACGGTAACTGACGAACTGATCAGGATAAACGTGTTCAGGGTCGCCAACGGAATGTTGAGCAGAGCGGAGCCATCGGGCCAGGAATCCGATCCCACGCGAAGCAGGATATACGAGGAGAACAGGGCGCCGAAGAGCATCACCTCTGAGGCCAGAAACAACCAGGTTCCTAGCTTCCCGCTATACAGCCCGGACAACGGGTGGGGCTTCACTGTGTAAGGAATTTCGTCCATGCCTAGCCCTCCTTCTCGTGCTGCGGCAGAAAGTCGGAACTAGCTCCCGGCACGCTGTATTCATAGGGACCTCGATACACGGTCGGGACCTCAGGGAAATTGCCGTGTGGCGGCGGCGTTGGTGTGGCCCACTCAAGCGTCGTGGCATTCCACGGGTTGTCTGATTCCACCTTCTCGCCGCTCTTCCTGCTACGGATGAAGTTGATGACGAAGAAGATCTGGGCTAACCCTAGGAACCACGCACCGTAGGAAGCGAGTTCGGTCAAACCTTGAACCTGCGCACCGTAGGCATACTGCGTTTGGTCATACAACCGTCTCGATACGCCCGCCATACCGATGAAGAACATGGGCATGAAAACCACGTTCATTCCGATAAGTGAGAACCAGAAATGGAGTTTACCCAGCCTCTCGCACATCTTGCGCCCGGTCGCCTTCGGATACCAGTGATACACACCCGCGAAGAGCGCGAAGATAGTACCGGGTGCCACGACGTAGTGGAAGTGACCGATCACGTAGTAGGTATCGTGTAGATGAAGATCAGACCCCGCAAGCCCGAGCGGAAGCCCCGTCAGCCCCCCGATCGCGAACATCGGGATGAACGCGAGTGCAAAGAGCATCCGGGTGGGAAATCGGATTGAGCCACCGTTCAGCGAGAGGGCCATTGCGGTCAGGATAACCACCGAAGGAATCGAGATGATCATCGTGGTCGTCTGGAAGAAGGTGCTCATCGTCGTTCCCATACCCGTCATATACATATGGTGGGCCCAGACGATGAAGGACATGAAACCCAGGAAGACCGCCGAATAAACGATTGTGCGATACCCCCAAAGCGGGCGTCTCGTGTTGTTGGTGATGATCTCTCCTACGATCCCCATAGCCGGCAGAATCAGAACGTAGACTTCCGGATGAGCCAGAAACCAGAAGAGGTGCTGCCAGAGCAGCGGGCTCCCGCCACCGGCTACTTCCAGTGGCTGACCCGATATGACCAGACCACTCGGGAGGAAGAAACTCGAGCCGGCGACACGATCCATCAACTGAAGCACACCGGCCGCCTCAAGGGGCGGGAAGGCCAGAAGCAGGAGGAATGCCGTCACGAACTGTCCCCAGACAAAGAAGGGAAGACGAAAGAAAGAAAGACCTTCAACTCTCAATTGAATCGTTGTGACGATAAAGTTGATCGCCCCGAGCAAAGAGGACGTGATCAGGAAGACCATGCCGATCAGCCACCACGTCTGCCCCGGCGGCGCAGTGTTTGCCAAGGGCGAGTAAGACGTCCATCCGGATTGGGCTGCACCACCCTCGGCAAAGAAGCTGGCCAGCATGATCAAACCACCAGAAAGAAACACCCAGTAGCTCGCCATGTTCAGCTTCGGGAATGACATATCCGGCGCGCCGATCTGCAGCGGCAACACGTAGTTACCAAAACCACCGATCGACAACGGCACGACCCCCAGGAAGATCATGAT
>CAYYGZ010000284.1:0-5438 GCA_964471275.1 uncultured bacterium
GAGGGTCACTGAACCAAGGTCCGCGAATAGACCGGGCGAATATCTGGTAATTCCGAATGCCTATTTCCCCATTTTCCCAATTCCAACTGAAAGCCTGTTTGGTCCTCGTCAGAGCTCAAAGGTCAATATTGCCTCCGTAGGCACTTTTGTGTGCCAATCCGGTCAGCGATCACAGATTTTCTACGTAGGGGGGGCTTGCTAGCCCTCGCCCTGGCTCCGGTTGGCCGGAGCCGTCCCTCTCCTGCGCGCCTTCACTGAAGCTTCGGCGGCGCAGGCCAGCGGGAGTGGGAGAGAGTTCTATTCCGCGCGTCTCGTGGTTACTCCATCCCTAGGCGTGCCTTCTGTGCTTCCAGCATCTTCTGCTGTATTGCGACACGCTCAGGAACGACGCGTTCACGTTCCGTCGTGATGGCCCAGTCGAGTGACTCGGCATCCAAAGCGTCCAAGACCGCTTGTTCGACGAGCGAGTAATCGCCATCAGGGCGGTTGAAGCACAACGGTTCGTTCAGCGATACAGCCGGATTCGTGATGAAGCGGGCGCGACCGGATGGGTTGCTCGAGGCTGCGTGGAGCATATAGGGATGGATCAGGAGGACATCACCGACTTCTCCCGTGACTTCCTCGAACTGCTCACATTTTTGGATCAGCTTCCCGAACTGAGCGTCCCGGTTGAGCAGACCTTCCGGATAGTCGACCAGGTATCGAGCAATGTGACCGACGGAGTCGGGGGCCACGAATGTTCCACCACTCTGGGGCAGGATATCCGACCAAATGACGATGGTGAGGAGCCCCTGTTCCGGGCTGTCCAGGAAGTGCTTGAACCAGTCGCCGTCCTTGTGCCATCCCGGGACGTTCGGTGAGGGCGGCTGCCAGGGCTCGTTGGCCCGAATGTTGAAGTTGCAGATGAATCCATCCGCCCAGGTAACGGGTTGTTTGATGCGGTCCGCTCCGCCCATCACGTCGCACAGTCCTCCCCAGGCTTTGGGCGCGAATTCTTTCACATCCACCGTGCTCATTCTGGGCAGGTGAACGCGCGGCTTTTTCCACGTACCCAGATCACCGGGATCGTAGCCGAGGCGCTCGAAGGCCAGGGCACGCCATTCGTCTGCCAACTGGCGGTCGAAACACCCTCTTACGCAAACGTATCCCTTTTCACGGAAGTGTTCGATCTGCTCGTCATCCAATATCTGCGTATCGCGTGTCATAGCGACTCCTCGGCTTTGTGAGCTGGTCTTTGCAGCGGAGAATATAGACTCCCCACTCCTTGCAGACCAGACCGTCTTGAGGGGCATCCGCGTTGACACGAATAACCATATGTGGTACATAGGTGTAGCATCACAAACGGAAAGGAATTCGTCGTGCAACGACTCCTCTTTTTGCTCACAACGATCGTCCTGTCTGCCCATCCTGCGGTGGCCGAGGACGTATTTCATATGAATATCTCGGGCACGATAGAGAAGGGCCTGGCAGCCTTTGTCGATCGTGTGATGATGGAAGCCGAATCGGATGGTGTGGACGCGGTGATCATCGAGATCGACACGCCGGGAGGAGCGCTCGATGCAGCGCTTGTGATTCGCGATGCCCTGCTCTACAGCGAGGTCAAGACGATCGCGTTTATCAACCCGCGAGCCATTTCGGCCGGCGCGCTGATATCGCTGGCAACCGATCATATCGTGATGGTCGAGGGCGGCACGATCGGGGCTGCAACCGCGGTGGATATGCAGGGGAACAAGGCGAGTGAGAAGGTGATCTCGTATTTCCGGAACGAGATGAAGGCGACCGCCGAGAAGACGGGTAGATCGTCGCAGCTTGCGGAGGCGATGGTGGACGAGGATGTGGATGTGGAGACACTCGCACCCAAAGGAAAACTGCTCACGCTGACGACGGAAGAAGCCGTCGAACAGGAGATCGCCGAGCACAAGATCGCGTCGATCACCGAGACCGATAAGCTGAACGATCTGCTCGCACTGTTCGGACTGGAGAAGGCGAATGTTATCCGCAAGGACATCAATTGGGCGGAACAGGCCGTACGCTGGTTGACGCATCCGATGGTTGCGTCTCTCCTGATGTCACTCGGATTCCTGGGACTGATCTTCGAGTTTCAGAGCCCCGGTTGGGGGATCGGCGGATCACTCGCGCTGGTCTGTCTGGGTCTGTTTTTCGGCAGCCACCTGCTGGTCAGGCTCGCCAGCTGGTCGGAGGTCTTGCTGTTCCTGATCGGTCTGACCCTTGTCATTGCGGATCTGTTCTTTGTAACGGGCTTTGGCCTGCTTGCCATCCCGGGTCTGATGGCGATGTTTGCGAGTATCTTCCTGAGCCTGATGGGCCGTGTCGACCTTTGGACGTGGGATACCGCAGGTCTGGCGATTCGTCCGATCTTGATCTCGCTGTTCCTGACGATGATTATCGGGGGGCTGGTTCTGCGACGAATACCGAAATCGACGTCCTGGCAGCGGGTGGTTCTGAGCGAACGGGAGACGGGCTATCAGGCAGCCCCGATCGAGCACGAGTCGCTGGAGGGCAAGACAGGGAAAGCGCTGACCGATCTGAGACCCGGCGGTACGGCGGAGGTCGATGGACAGCGCGTGAGCGTGACGACTGAAGGTGATTTTCTAGAGAAGAAAACGGATCTGAAGGTGGTGGAAGTCGAAGGTAATCGCATCGTCGTCCGAAAGGTCGACCCGGTGTAGGACCGATTCATTCGAAAGATTGAGAGTGTGGATATGGATATGATTCTGTTCCTCTTCCTCGTGGTGGGTGGCGCCATCCTGGTGATGCTGTTTCTGTATTTCATCCCGGTGGCCCTCTGGATCTCGGCGCTTGCAGCACGCGTTCACATCGGGATCGGAGAAATGGTCGGGATGCGGCTTCGTCGCGTACCCCCCAACGTGATCGTTAACTCGCAGATCAACGCGAGTAAAGCCGGTGTTGAACTTACGACGGCCTTTCTGGAGGCCCACTTTCTGTCGGGAGGCGACGTGGGCAAGGTGGTTGGTGCCCTGATCGCAGCTGATAAGGCGGGCATCACGCTTACGATCGAACGAGCTGCCGCGATCGACCTTGCAGGTCGTGATGTCTTCGAGGCTGTGCAGGTCAGCGTGAATCCGAAAGTGATCTCGACACCGATGGTGACTGCCGTCGCGAAGGACGGGATTCAGGTGAAAGCGACTTCTCGTGTGACCGTGAGAGCGAACATCGAGCGGCTGGTTGGCGGTGCGGGCGAGGAGACGATTATCGCGCGTGTCGGTGAGGGCATCGTGACGACGATCGGTTCGGCCGATTCGCACAAGGCGGTGCTGGAGAACCCGGATATGATTTCGAGGACGGTTCTGGACAAGGGGCTCGATTCAGGGACCGCTTTTGAGATTCTGTCGATCGATATTGCTGACGTCGATGTTGGTGACAATATCGGTGCGGCCCTGCAGACGGATCAGGCGGAAGCAGATCTGAAGATCGCCCAGGCGAAAGCGGAAGAGCGCCGTGCGATGGCCGTGGCGCAAGAGCAGGAGATGTCTGCGCGTGTTCAGGAGATGCGTGCCCGTGTCGTCGAAGCCGAAGCAGAGGTGCCGCTTGCGATGGCCGAGGCATTCCGGAGCGGCAATATGGGCATTATGGACTACTACCGGATGCAGAACGTCCAGGCGGATACGCAGATGAGAGAAGGTATCGCGGGGCAGACGGATGAGGATGACGGTGGGAGCAATCAGCCGAGTAGTTAGCGATTAGAGGAGGATCTTTCAACGCAGAGGACGCGGCGAACGCAGAGAAGATCAGGATCTCGGAGTTCAGAGCATCAACTCGTGCGTGGTGATCGCTCGAGGGGACTGTGGCTTCGAGCCCAGGAAGGGCGACCCGTCAATAGCCAGGCGTGGCGCCCGCCGAAGGTGGACAAAATCCTGGTCTCCGACCCGGGCAACACGCAGGCGCCGCAATATGTGATCAGAATGGATTCGACTCGACCTCGGCGCACTGTAGCCGGACACGGTATCAACTGGAGCAACCTAATGAGCTTCGACGTACTCGCAATCCTGTTCATCGCCTTCAGCGTTATCTCGTCACTCGTGAACAAGTGGCAGGAACGACGTCGCGAATCCGAGCGTCAACAAAATGCTCGGCGAAGCGTCCCTCAGACTGAACCCGATATCCCGGAGATGGATCTTTCCGAATGGGATATCTTTCAGACGCCCGAACCCGAGGAACCTCCTGTCCGCCCATCCGAGTTTCGGGAAGTGCGCGGTACAAGACGGGTCAGCGAAGAATACACCGGCCCCGAGTTTCAGGAGGTCCGGGGAGAGCGGCCGGTTACCGAGGAGGACACGGGGCCGGAATTCAGGGATCCACTGGCGGATGACGAAGCGTCCTACGGAAGGGCTGACGTTCAGCGCATTGTTTCCGAAGAGATACAGACCAGATCAAATGTGAAGGGAGCCCGAGGCGGCAAGCGTCGGCTCAAGTTCGATAAGGACTCGCTGGTGAACGGTATTCTGTTCCAGGAGATTCTTGGTCCACCGAGAAGTGAGCGGATGCCGTGGTAACCTCTCCCGGTCCCCGCTCTGAGCAGGGGCAAGGGCGAGCAGGCGAAAAGGCAGAAGTCAAAACCATTGCCGGGAGATGAATGGGTAAGTCGAAGATTTACGTTGTCGCGAAGGGGAAGACGCCTGGGGTCTACAAGGCTTGGGGTGGGGTGGGGCAGACGCAGGAGCAGGTGCAGGGGTATCCGGGGGCGGTCTACAAGAGTTTTCCGTCAGTGGGGCAGGCAATCGTGTGGTTGGACAGCGTGCCAGGGCATCATCCGGATGTGATGGCAGTGCTGGAGAAGATGCCGGAGGGAAGCGGGTCGAACGGGAAGGTGTCGAAGAGCAGTGCGGGGGCGTTCACCGGGCATCAGGCGGAGCTGGACAAAGGGAAGGTCGTGATCTATACCGATGGCGGCTGTCTTGGGAATCCGGGGCCAGGCGGATATGCCGCTGTTGTGCTGGACGGTGAAGATCGGAAGGAGCTGTCGGGCGGGTTCAGGAGAACGACCAACAACCGGATGGAAGTGCTGGCCTGTATCGAGGGCCTCGAGTCCTTGCCCGCAGGAACGGATGTGGTTCTGATCAGTGATTCGAAATACACCGTCGACGCAATGACCAAAGGTTGGGCGAAGAAGTGGCGGTCGAAGAACTGGATGCGGACACCCACAGAAGCTGCGAAGAATCCGGACCTCTGGAAACGGATGCTGGAAGTGTGCGAGGAACGGAAGGTGTCGTTCCGGTGGGTAAAAGGTCACGCGGGGACTGAGGAAAACGAGCGGTGCGACGAGCTCGCTGTGGCAGCGTCGAAGGGAGAGGATCTGGCGGAGGACACAGGGCTTGTGGAGGAGAACAAGCCGCTGAAGCTGTTCTAGCGCAGGAGACGACCCACCGTGTCCCTGAGTGGGCCTGATCCGTAGGATC
>CAYYGZ010000285.1:0-5387 GCA_964471275.1 uncultured bacterium
CCGGAGGAACTCCTGCCTTGTTTGCTTACACCCAGGAATTGCTTGCCCATTGAGCCCGAATGACGTCCGTAAGGCACTCCTGTCGGTCGTGAACCCAGAGAAGGCAGCCTTCTATCCGGGTTTCTTCAAAGCCGGGAAGGTTGAGTATGCCGAGGGGGTTTGATTCCTCGGGGTCGTCGTTCCGTTTGGAAACAGCATCTGCTTTTTCGAACCTAACGTCGCCTGAATCCGGAGGCGACGAGTATGGGAAGAGCGAAGCGTATCGATCACGTTATCGCGGTCAGGGACCTGGACGCGGCGATTTTATACTATGAGGGTGTGTTGGGTTTTCGTGTCGAGGAGCGTGGCGCGGAGGGGTGGCGCTGGTTTCTGAAAGATGCGGTTTCCATCATGTGCGGACACTGTCCGGAGGAAGTCGAAGCAGGGACGACCAACAATCACTCATACTTCCTGCGGGTCACGCTGGACGAGGTCGACAGCTATTGTGCGGACAACTTGGCAAAGGGCGGAGATATCTGCAATGAACTGAGCGACAAGCAGTGGGGCTTCCGTGAATTCGGTGTTCGAATGAATGAAGGCCATCGCATTCTGTTCGCCAAACGGCTCTAGTGGCGCGATCAACCTGTCTAGTCCGAGCGAATGACGATGCCGACTCGAGGGAGTTTTTCCGAATAGGGAACGCACTCAGTCATAAACAGAAAGGCGGATGCTCCGTAGCAGAGCATCCGCCTTTTTCTCTAGCACAGCCGGTCGTGATTACCGGCAGGAACAGTATCGCGTTACTTTTGACCGTACTGCAAGATGAAGTCGTCGACCATCTGGCGCGCCAGATCATCGTTGAACTGATCGGGTGGTGACTTCATAAAGTAAGCCGACGGTCCCGGGAGCGGTCCCTTGATTCCGTGGTCCAGGGCCAGCTTGCAGCACCGGACGGCATCGATCACGACGCCAGCGGAGTTCGGACTATCCCACACCTCGAGCTTGATCTCGGCCATCAGGGGCACACCGCCGAAAGTCTCGCCTTCCATCCGGATATGACACCACTTCCGGTCCTCCAACCACGGGATGTGGTCGCTTGGCCCGACGTGCACGTTGTCATCACCCAGGTCGTAGTCTAGCTGCGAGGTGACAGCCTGTGTCTTGCTGATTTTTTTCGATTCTAGGCGTGAGCGCTCGAGCATGTTGTAGAAGTCTGTGTTTCCGCCAAAGTTCAGCTGATACGTCTTGTTGAGCTTGACGCCGCGTTCCCTGAAGAGCCGTGTCAGCACGCGGTGTGTAATCGTCGCGCCGACCTGTGACTTGATGTCATCACCAACGATCGGTAGACCGCGCTTGGCGAACCGCTCTGGCCAGTGACCCGTGCTGGCGATGAATACCGGCACACAGTTGACAAAGCCACATCCAGCCTGCAAGATCTGCTCCACATACCACTTTGTGGCTTCCTCGCTCCCAACGGGGAGGTAGTTGACAACGACGTCGGTTCTCGTGGCTTTCAGGACCTCAGCGACGTCGACCGTATCGCCATCTGCCTTCGTAATGACTTCGGAGAGGTATTTTCCAAGACCATCGTGTGTCATTCCCCGCAACACGGGGACATCCTGAAACGGCACTTCACTGAACTTGATTGTGTTGTTGGGGCCGGAGAAGATGGCCTCGCTCAGGTCCTTACCGACCTTATCCGCATCGATATCGAAGGCTGCAGAGAATTCGATGTCGCTGATGTGGTAACCCCCGAGGTCTGCGTGCATCAACCCGGGAACGAAAGCGCTCTCGTCAGCATCGCGGTAATACTGGATGCCCTGGACGAGCGATGAGGCGCAGTTGCCAACACCGATGATCGCGACGCGCAGTTTGCGCTTACTCATTGGATGTCTTCTCCTGAAAACAGTTGGGGTTCAAAGCGTGACATTCAGAAACTCAGCTATTGTCTAATATGTATCAAATCAATAATATTGATATAATACATTGACGATATCTATTTATGAGGTCTGTAATGAATCTCTATCACCTCAATACTTTTCTGACTGTCGCAAGGTCTCTGAGCTTCACGCGTGCGGCGAAGGATCTACACCTCACACAGCCAACGGTCAGCAGCGGTGTGGGTGAACTCGAGCGGTCGCTCGGAGTCAAGCTGTTCAATCGGAGCGGTCGATCGATCGCATTGACAATGGAGGGACGTCTCCTGCTGGCCTATGCAGAGCAGATAAACGATCTGACCACGGAAGCCCAGGATCGGATCCATCATCGGGAGGTCGAGCCGGGTGAGAGTTTTCGCTTCGGAGCGATCGATGCAGCCGTTATCTATCTGTTACCTGATGTGCTGGAGATCTACCACAACCGGTTCCCGCAAGTCGATATTTCGATCCAGGTCGATGCCTCACGTTTTCTTGTCGAGGACCTGCTGCGTGGTCGGTCGGAATTCGGTGTGATCACGCTGCTCTACAGTCATCCAAAGATCGATACGCTGACGTTGGCGGAGGATGCGTTGGCGCTTGTCGTAGGGAGTGGCCACCCTCTTGCGAGCCGTAGACGTGTCAAACTGGAAGAGATCTCTAGGGAGATGTTGATTCTGTTTCACGAAGGATCGATGTCGCGGAAACCGGTGGATGACCATCTGGCAGAAGCAGGACTTTCGCCGGGCAGGACAATGGAGATGAGCAGTCCGGAAGCCATGCGGAAGTTGGTGGAGGCGGGGGTTGGCGTGTCGTTTCTCCCTTGGATGACCGTAAAGGAATCCGTATCTGCGGGCACACTCAAGGAACTGAACGTGGTGGGGGTGAGCATGAAACGGCAGATCGGTCTGGCGTGGCGGAAGGGACGCTACTTCAGCCCTGCGATCCTAGCACTCCTCGACCTGCTGGTGGAACGGTTTGGATTGCAGACCGAGTGGAGAGAGAAGCTCTCTGGTGAAGGTCAGGGCTTACGTGCGATGACCAGCCAGTCCCAGGGGTAGGGCTCACCCAGACCTGCTGGCGCATTGTCGATCATCTCTGACCAGTCGTATTCGATTCGTCGCGTCACCATTGATTTCATTCCGTGGTCAGAGAGAAGCGTGGTGATTTCCTCGCGGGTGTGGAGCTTTGTCGGCTCAGTGCCGAGCATAACGGTTCCCCTGATCGGGGAGAGTACTTCCTCGCGGAAGACTGCCTCGATCTCGGAGACAGCCTGTTTCCGTCTGATACCAAGAGCGATGTTTATTTCAACGATCGTCTGGTATGTGTGGAGCAAGGACTCGTAGGCAGGAACGACGAGGATGAGCGTGCCGCGATGTTTGAGAGAGGCAACAACGTTCTCGAAGATGCACTCTCGGACTTCCGCATCAGGCTGGATCAGCACGTTGATGCACAGAAGGGCATCGACCTTGCGTGCGATTCGAAATGGGAGAGACAGATCGGCTTGCTCGTAGCGGATGTTGTCGGCAGCTGTGTTGCGCCGCCGGGCATCGGCAAGCAGGTTGCTCGAGTGGTCGATCGCGTGGACGTGGTGGAAGAGGGGGGCGAGGACGGGCAGCAGCGAGCCGTTGCCACAGCCGAAATCCGCGACTGACTTCCTGAGAGATGCCACTTCGGCTATGCTGGCCTTGAGGACACCGGACCGATCGCGATCAAGGATCTTGAGAACCTCCTCGTCGAATAGGTCGGCCACGCTGTCCCAGTAGTCTTTGTCCAAGCCGGTCTAGTTGAAATCCGCTGGTGAGGTGAGTTGATCGAGCAATGCCCTGCGCACCCAATCTAGTCCCTGCGTCGTCAACCAGCGACGAATGTGGTCGCTGTCCTGGTAGTTTCGGCTCTTCTCGAGCAGTCTTGACTCACCTGGTCCGTGGACGGCCATGTAGGTTCGGTCGTCATCAAACGATCCAACCATTGCGAGTCCGAGTCCGGTCTCGCTCGCCGCTCTTTCGGCGTAAGCTTTGGCCGACGCCTCACCGGATCCGCTCCCGTTGACCTCGATTTCGACAAGCTGTTCGGAGAACCCGTTTTCAGCCATGTCGCGAGCCAGCTGCCCCTGCGTCAGCGTATCGACTACGCCCAGTTTCAGGTTCCTCGCCTGGAGAAGCCTGCCGACCACTTCCGCAACAGTTTCTTTCGCTTCACCGTAGATGGCCACACCGAGCCGCTCGCGAAGGGTCGATTCCATCTCGGCGATTTGGGCTTCGACTTCCTCTTCTGTATCAGCTTTTGCCGTGATCCGGATATCGGTCTGGCCGATGTGTGCGGCTAGACCCACTGTCGGACTCGCAGATACCATCAGATCGCCGATAATGCGGTCCACATTGCTTTCACCGACAGCGCAGGTTCGCAGCACTTTAACACGGGTGACCTTGATGCCTCCCATTCGCTCGATCAAGATCGGTTTGACGCTGTGCTCGACCAGGTATTCGAGTTCACGAGGCACCCCGGGAAGTACGATTACACATCCGCGACCGGATATATCTTCGCTCAGGAAACACGGTGCCGTCCCGACGGGATTCTCGATTGGTGTCGCGCCTTCAGGCAGGTAAGCCTGACGCTTGTTGTTGCCCGCCATCTTGCGCCCAAAGCTCCTGAAACGCGCGGCGATCTGTCTTTCGAGGTCGTTACTGTAGACCAGGTTCCGCCCAGTCGCCGCTGCGACAGCCTGCCGAGTGATGTCGTCGACCGTCGGACCCACACCACCGGAAGTGATTATGACGTCCGATCGATCAAGCGCGAGATTGAGGACATCGACGATGCGTCGTTCGTTATCTCCGACAGTCGTCTTGTAGTAGAGATCCGTCCCGATGTTGCGCAACGCTAGGGCGAGCCTGTTGGCATTTGTGTCGACGATTTCTCCGAGCAAGAGCTCGGTTCCAATCATAACGAGTTCTGCGTGCATGGCGATCCGGTCTGATCACGACCCTTTGGGTCGGGGAGGGTGAGTTCTGCTAGGACCAATGCTCAATGATGCCGCCGCCGCTCGCAAGAACTGGGTCGATCGGGGGCAGGGGCACGCGCTTAATGCTCTGGAGGCACCCGGTTCGGTCACCCGACTCTCCCCGGCATAAATCCCAATCTGCGCAATCCGACGGGTAGGCACCGATCACGAGCAGGTTGTCCGATGACCCAAGATTCTGGTGACCCGTTCCGGCCGGCAGCAGCGCGACGTCACCCGCCTCTATCTCAAAGACACCACCCACTTCACCTCCAAGCCGGAGGGTCGCCGACCCGGACGCAATCCCCAGCACCTCGTGTGTGTTGCTGTGATAGTGCGGAAACGAGTATATGCCGTTTCGCCAGGCGTTTGCCCATCCGTTGGTCTGGAAGACGTTCTCGATCTCGGCTGCACGATCGCCCGTGACATCGGCAAAGGCGCCCTTGTAGATGATCATCGGCCACGTCGGATGATTGGGGATGCTGCCGTCATCCGCG
>CAYYGZ010000286.1:0-5376 GCA_964471275.1 uncultured bacterium
CATCAACAAATGGGTTCGACAATGATTGCTCCTCAACGCTTCTGGCCGATGTAGATCGACGCAATACCAAAGGTCAGTTTGACCTGTTTGATCGACGAAAACCCCGCCGTAACCAGGTGTTCGCAGAAGGTAGCGCCTTCCGGGAAACGCATTACCGACTCATACAGATACGTGTATGCTTGCGGATCGCGGGAGACTATTCTGCCGATCGACGGAAGAATACGTTTGAAATACAGAAAATAGAGAGCACGCACAATCGGCGTAGCAGGCTTCGAAAACTCAAGAATTACCACCCGCCCGCCCAACTTCATCACGCGGCCGATCTCGCTCAGCCCCTGGGGAAGATCAGCGACATTCCGGATACCAAACCCGATCGTGACGCCATCGAATGATCCGTCCGGGAACGGCAGATCTTCCGCATCGCCGGCGAGAAAGGCCAGCCGGGAACCCTTGGAGTCCTCCTTCGCGATACCGTGACGCAGCATACCAACTGAAACGTCGACACCAATCACCCCAACGGTCTCATCGCGGCCAGCCGCCTCAAAACCCAGATCACCCGTACCTGTCGCCAGATCGAGCACCTTCCATCCGGGCCTCGGATCCAGAAGGTCGATCGTCCTGCGACGCCAGACAACATCGATACCCGCGCTCAACAGATGGTTCAGGAGATCGTATGTGCCGGCGATCCCATCAAACATGCCGCGAACGAACTTCCGTTTCTGCACAGGGTCCGTGAGAACGGTCTCATCCATCGGACACGGATCGCTCGACATTCGCTACGGGTATACGCGCATTCACGTGAAACGGCCAACGACAGCTTGTTTCATCACATCTGTAGGAGGCTTGATCCCCGTCCATATCTCGAATGACCGGGCGCCCTGGTAGACCAGCATGTCGAGTCCCCCAAACGCTGGCGCCCCGTTGGCCCTGAACTGACGCATCAACTGGGTCTCCAATGGATTGAAGACTGTGTCATACAACACGAGGTCCGGCCGGACCGACGCTTCATCCAGCAGGGAGCTCGCATCGGGATTCGGATACATGCCGAGAGACGTCGTGTTTACAACCAGACCCGCGTCGTCAAAGGCACGCTTCTCGGAGGCCTGACAGAGCGCGTCGGGGATGATCTCCTTGCCCGTGATCTTCTCCATATCCGTGGCCAGTGATTCCGCCCGTGCGACGGTTCGGTTGAGGATTGTCACCCGCTTCACCTCGTCACGACGACCGAGCGCATACGTCACGGCTCGAGCCGCTCCACCTGCCCCCAGCACAACACAAGAGTCGGGAAACTTCGTGATCCCGGCAATCCGCTCGATCGCCGTTATGACCCCATACACATCGGTATTGTGTCCCGTGAGGTTCCCGTCTTCATTGTGAATCGTGTTGACGGCCCCGACCGCAAGCGCCTCTTCCGAGATCTGATCTACGTGCTCCATCACCGCCAGCTTGTGTGGGATCGTCACATTTAATCCCAGCATCTCGAACCCTCTGAGACCGTTGACAGCTTCACCTACCCGGCCGGATGAGACGTGGAACGCCACATAGCAGAAATCGATACCCAGTGCATCGATGGCCGCGTTATGCATGTCCGGTGAAAAGGAATGCCCGATCGGATCCCCGATCACCCCCAGCACCTGGCTGCTCGCTCGAATGTTCACGTGTATTCTTCCTGAAAGTGGTCCTTTGACAGGTCAGCACATCTCTGTGGATAGGACCTCCAACCACGCCCCTGCTCTGCTCTACCTACCCAAGCACATCTTCCAAGAACTGGTCTGCGATATCGAAACTCTCACGCCACGAGCATCCGTATGCATACCGGATGAATGCCACACCGCCGAGAATGCAGAACATCAGCATCAGCGTAAGTTTGAATAGGACTTTCATCTCTATCTCCCGGTTACGGTGACAGAATCGATCCTGGACAATACACCAGGATAGGTCTCTTCAATCGGACCCGGATTTATCACTTTTGTTTCACCTTCTGCGGCGAGGCCAGCAATCGTGAACGCCATACCGACCCTTGGATCGCCTCCCGCATCAACTTCGGAGCCCTGGAGCGCATTGACGCCCTGGATAACCATGCCGTCGGGCATCTCACCGACGCGAACCCCCATGGCCCTCAATCCCTCCACGACCAGCCCGACCACGTCGGTGTCGCCCTCCCGGAGAGATGCCACATCTCTGATTACGGTCTCGCCGAGCGCGCACGCTCCGATCACGGCGAAGGTCGGCACCTCGTTCAGGAACAAGGCCGCATACTCGTCAGCAATCTTGATGCGACGTAGATCGCCCGAGACCACCTTCAGGCAACGCGTGCTGAAGCCGGAGTCGGTCCGTGTCTTGTCAATCTCAATCTTCAGGTCAAGACGTCTCAGCAAATCAATCAGTCGGCGTGTCCGCCAATCGCTGCCCGCGTGCAGGACTTCGACTTCGGACCCGGGACGAACGGCCGCCGCCGCGAGAATAAAGAGCGTTCCCGTTGCATCGCCGGGTAACTCGTGATCACGAGCGGTCAACTCCTGGGGCCCGTGAAACGTGATCCGGTAACCATCAGCATCCTCGATACGAGCCTTCTCCAACCGTCCCTTAGATCGGCGAAACAGCACCTCCAGATCATCCTCACCTGCAAGTCCCTGCTGTAGCTCGTACTGACCTTCCTGGCTCAGGGCACCGAGAAAAAGGGCAGTCTTAACGTTCGAGTCAGGTTGTCCCAGTTGATAGATACCGGGCTTGGGCGCCACCTTCCCGAAATCAGCGGGAAACGGGCCCTCCTCGCCGTGCCGGACGACGGCATCGAAAGCGTTCAACGCATCGACGATCCGGCTCGCATCCGGCTTGAAAGACTCCGCACCGGTCAACACGACCGAGCGTCCTACAGATAGGCCTGCCAGCGAGGCATAGCTCGCGATTGATGATGTGATCACTTCACCATCAGGCGTCTTTGCCTCTCCCCGCGTGATTCGTGCGGTTTCATCCTCGAACACAGTCTCAGCGCCAAAGGATTTGAGCTGCTCCGCAAACTGCCGAACGACAGGTGTGGTTGCGCAGCGGTTCAGCGTTGTCTCTCCCTCGGTCAGGGCCGCTAAGGCCAGAGCCTGAATCGAGATCGACTCACTTCCGGTTGTATCGACAGCGCCTTCCAGTCGACGTATCCGCTCAACCAACGCGACGCTGGATTGATTCTGCTCTTCGACTTCCACATCTGCCATTAGTAAGCTACCTCGATAAGACCGTGTAACCCAGCGCGGTCATGATCTGACCGGCGCGCTCCTTTTCATCAGACGCCCCGAAACCCAACCGGAGCGACCCTCCCTCCCCTTCTCTCACCTTCAGGACCTCGATGTCCTTGATGTTGATACCGGCATCGGACAACGATGTAGCCACCTCAGCGATCACACCGGGCTTGTCCTCCACCACTAGCATTAATTCGTGCAGCGGATAAAGGAAGCCCTTTGAATCCCTCGGGATCCGGTCACGGACCTCGTTCGCGTAGGAAAAATCGTCCGCGAGCGCCTCGTCTTCGATCCGTCCCCTAAGAACCGTCAGGACTGAAATATACGCGTCGATCGTCTCGCGTATAGGAGTCGCATTCGTACGACAGATATCCCGCCACATCTCGTAGGGACTGGACGCGATGCGCGTCATATCGCGGAACCCGCCCGCAGCGAGCTTCAGCGACAGACCGTCCTTCTCGTTCAGACCACCCACCAGACCGACCAGCGCGGTCGCCATCATCTGTGGCAGGTGACTGATCGCGGCTGCAACACGATCGTGCTTTTCCGGCTCCATCTGAACGACGTGGGCACCAATCCGTGATGTCACAGCGGCCAGACGATCGATCAGGCTCGGGTCACACCCCGGTGACGGGGTCAACACATAGATGGCATTCTGGAAAAGGAAGGGATCGGCTGCATCAACCCCTTTCCACTCAGATCCAGCCATGGGATGACCACCGATGAAGGCGATATCTGACCGACCGGCCTCGTGCGCCGTGTCCACAACTGCTCGTTTCGTGCTCCCCACATCCGTAACGATGCAGCCGGGCTTCGCGGTTGCGAGACACCGAGGAAGCAGCTCCAGGATACGCGAAATCGGTGTACACAAGAAGATGAAATTCGCGTCCTGAATCCCTGATTCCAGATCTTCGTAGACAAATCCGGTATCGATCGCGCCTTGCTCGACTGCGCGTTCTAGGGTCTCCGATCGGCTGATCCCGACGATCCGGTTCCCGATACCAACACGCTTGAAAGCCAATCCCAACGAGCCGCCGATCAAACCGACACCTACAATCGCGATCGTATCGTTCTTAAACTCGGGCTTACCCATAGAATCAGCTCTGTGTGGATTTGCTCATTGCCTGTGAGGCTAGACGCGCTCGGCGAGGTCCTTTACGAATCGCTCCGAGTCCACCCACCCCAGACAGGGATCGGTGATCGACTTCCCATACACACCGTCTTCCACTTTCTGACTGCCTTCAACCAGGTAGCTTTCCACCATCAGGCCGCGAACGGTATCACGAATCACGTCGGAATTCTGCCGGCTGCGCATAACCTCCAGACCGATTCTGGGCTGCTCTGCGAACTGCTTGTTCGAGTTGTTGTGGTTAGCGTCGACCAGGATCGAGGGATTCACCAGACCCCGTCCGGTGTACGCCTCTGCGATATGGTGCAGATCCTCGTAGTGGTAATTCGTGAAACTCCTCCCCGATGTATCCTGATATCCCCGGAGAATCGCGTGAGCCAGCGGGTTCCCTTCAGTACGGGCGATCCAGCGGTTATACGTAAACTCGTGAGGGATCTGGGCTGCCCGGATCGCGTTCAGCATCACACTGATGTCCCCGCCAGTCGGGTTCTTCATGCCCGCCGGGACGTCCAGCCCGCTAATCGTCAACCGGTGTTCCTGGTTTTCGACGGATCTTGCCCCCACTGCGACATAGCTGAGGACATCCTCAAGATACGGGAAGTTCCCAGGATAGAGCATCTCGTCGGCCGCAGTCAGCCCGGATTCACAGAACACACGAATGTGCATCTTCCGGATCGCGACGATCCCTTCGACCAGATCGGGCTCCTTCTCCGGGTCTGGCTGATGGGCCATGCCCTTGTAGCCTTCACCCGTCGTGCGCGGCTTGTTCGTGTAGACTCGGGGACAGAGGATGAGTTTGTCCGTCACCTCGTCCTGTAGCTTCGCCAGACGTCCTACATACTCACAGACTGCATCCTCGTTATGAGCCGAGCAAGGTCCAATGATCAGAAGCATCTTGTTGGATTTCCTCAGGAATATATTCCTGATCTCGGCATCACGGTGTGACTTGATTTCTTGCATTTTCGCAGTAACGGGATGCATTTCTCGAATGGTTTCAGGGAGTGGAATTTCTCC
>CAYYGZ010000287.1:0-5368 GCA_964471275.1 uncultured bacterium
GTGAGCAAGAGAGTCGCCGCTTGGCGCGGTGCCTGCTAGATCACTTCGCGAGGCCACGCCGTGCGGTTCGATAAGTCAGGTTGTTCCTTCAGGCCTTGTCAGTTTCTCCGAACTCCGACGGGACTCACCTCGGCTTCGCTCGGTGCAGGCTCGGTCGGCCCGAAGTGATGCTGTTTGACGGCCAGCACAGCCGTCTCGGTAGGTTGCCGCATCAAGAGAAGCACAGCACGGCCTGTTGCCCACAGCCAAGAGCGATTGGTCCCCAACCTTCTTCGCTTTGCGAGTGAAGGTGGTCGGGAGAACGACAAGAAGACTAGAGAAGGCCAACGGTGGTGGGAGCCCGAAGGGCGTGGCGAAGTTAGCCCGGGGTGCACGCCGGAGCGATAGCGAAGGCGAAACCCCGGGCTAACCGCGAGCCAAAGAAGGTGGCGCCGCGATACGGTTTCACGGGATTCGGGGTGATGATCTACGTCCCCCGACCGCGGACGAGCTGCCCAAACTCCGTTATCTGTCTTACGGGACATCGATCACGCACGGTGCGGCGGCAACGGCCAGTCATCTCACATATGTCGCTCAGACCGCCTGGCGGCTCAAGGCGGATCTGATCAATCTCGGTGTCGGCGGCTCCGCCTGGTGTGAGCCGGAAATCGCGGATCACATCGCTGAGCGTGACGATTGGGATATTGCGACGCTTGCCCTCTCCGTGAACATGATCAGTGGCGGGTTCAGCGACGAAGCGTTCCGGGAGCGCGTGACGTATATGGTCGATCGCGTTGCCGGATCGAACCTTGACCGCCCGGTTGTGTGCATCACGCTGTATCCCCATTTCAGAGATTTCGGAGGTGAGGCGGAAGCTACAGCGAAGAGTGCACGCTTCAGGGACATCCTGCGCGCAGTCGTGTCGGAGTCGAATCACCCAAACGTCAAATTGATCGAGGGGCCGGAGATTCTCGCCGATCTGGGTGGACTCACCGTCGATCTGCTTCACCCGGGTGATCTGGGCATGATCCAGATGGGTGAGCGTCTCGCACACCGTCTGGCCACACTACTGGTGAACCGATCGTGAACGTACCCCCGAGAGACCACATCAGAATCGACCCCACGGTGTTGAAGCAATTCGTCGAAGATGCTGCAACGCAAGTCGGGCTGCCACCCGAGAAGGCTGCTCTTCTGGCGGGATGGCTAACGGATAACGATCTCCGGGGCGTGTTCAGCCACGGGACACAGCAGATCGCGACCTACGCACGGCTTATGCGAGACGGGGTGCTGAACAAAGATCCAAACGTGCATCTGGTGAAGGAAACGCCTGTCAGCGTCCTGATGGATGGTGACGGTGGTCTGGGGTATTTTCCTGCCTATGAGGGGACGCAGATGGTGGTGGAGAAGGCCAAGGAAGTCGGGATTGCCGTAATGGTGAGCCGGAATCACGGTCACTTTGGCGCGGCGGGGATCTACTCGCGACTCGGGCTGGGTCACGATCTGCTGATGTATGTGACATCGGGTCACCAGATGGGCCTGAAGGACGGGGCGCCGATTTACAGTGCAGGCGGTGGATCACCGATGTCGTTTCTCACACCGACATCCGAGGAAGATCCACTCATCCTGGATTTTGGGGCCATGCACGATCTCTACGGCAACTCCAAGCACCGGGAAACGATCGCAGAGATCGCTCCTGCAGTCGTGTTCAGGTCGATCGGTCTTGGGGCAATCTGCCAGTCGTGGGGAGGTCTGCTTTCGGGGCTGGGTTTCGAGGCCGAGAGGTCACCGTGGGCATACGAGGGAGCCAACCAGGGCGCTTTCGTGATGGCACTGAAGATCGATCTGTTTACGGATCCGAACCGGCTCAAGGCGGAGATGGATGTCTACGCCAGGAAGGTCCGCGACCTTGCGCCGTTGATCGGTTTTGACGAGGCGCTGCTGCCCGGTGCTGTCGAGGCCAGAAGATTTCGTGAATACACAGACGAGGGGATCCCTTTTGGGGAGCGACATCGTGAGCGTCTCGAATCCCTTGCGGATGAGTTCGGGATCGGGGTCCCGTGGTAGGCCGTTACCTTGACTTGACCCTCCGTGATGAGTACCTTCCGCGCGGTTTTTCCCCTGCTTTTCTGACCCAATAAGGAATTCGAGAATGGCATCCATCGGCTCCGCGTTGGCTTCCAGTGTCGGCCGGAAAATCCTGATGTCGCTGACCGGCATCGTGATGCTCGGTTTTGTGATCGGGCATCTCGTCGGGAATCTGCAGCTCCTGTCAGGAGATGCGGACGTGTTCAACAGATACGGCCACTTTCTGATCAGTCTGGGCGGTCTCCTCATCCTGGCAGAACTGTTCCTGATCGTCTGTCTGGTGATTCACGTGATTACGGCAATCTCCATTACTCGCGGAAAGAAGGCCGCACGACCACAGGCCTACAAGAAGCTCAAGTCGGCAGGTGGTGCGAGCCGGAAGACGCTGGGATCCTCGACGATGATCTACACCGGGGTTCTGATCCTGGTGTTTATGGTGATCCATGTGCGCGCGTTCAAATACGGACCCGCCGAGGCTGAAGGCTACGTGACGATCATCGATGGTGTGGAGGTCCGAGATCTTCATCGTATGGTGTTCGAGACGTTTCAGCAGCCGGTACCCGTGATCGTATACGTGATCGCGATGATCGCCCTGGGGATTCACCTGAGTCACGCCTTCTGGAGCGCCCTGCAATCCCTCGGGATCTACCACGAACGTTATACGCCGCTCCTCTTCAGCGCCGGGCGAGCCCTGGCCGTTCTGATCTCTCTAGGCTTCCTGATCATACCGATCTGGATCTACTTCTCCGGAGCATCTTGATGACACTCGACTCCAGAATTCCCGATGGTCCGATTGAGCAGAAGTGGGACAATCGGAAGAGGGACCTGAAGCTCGTCAACCCGGCGAACAAGAGGAAATACAACATCATCGTCGTGGGTACCGGGCTGGCTGGCGCGTCTGCAGCTGCCTCCCTGGGCGAGATGGGTTACAACGTCCAGAACTTCTGCATTCAGGACTCTCCCCGGCGCGCGCACAGTATCGCGGCACAGGGCGGAATCAATGCGGCCAAGAACTATCCGAACGACGGCGACAGTGTCTGGCGACTGTTTTATGACACGGTCAAGGGGGGTGACTATCGTTCGCGAGAGGCGAACGTGCACCGTCTCGCGCAGCTGAGCAACAACATTATCGATCAGTGCGTGGCGCAGGGCGTCCCATTCGCTCGAGACTACGGGGGTCTGCTTTCGAACCGGTCGTTCGGCGGCGCGCAGGTTTCGCGAACGTTCTATGCACGCGGCCAGACCGGTCAGCAGTTGCTGCTCGGCGCTTACAGTGGGCTGATGAGGCAGGTTTCGACCGGTCAGGTCGATCTGCATCCCCGGTTCGAGATGCACGATCTGGTTCTGGTCGACGGCAAGGCACGCGGTATCGTCGGGCGTGACCTGGTAACGGGTCGGATCGAACGTCACGTGGCCGACGCGGTCATCCTGGCGACGGGAGGATACGGCGCGGTCTTTTTCCTCTCGACAAACGCGATCAACAGCAACGTGACGGCGGCCTGGCGCTGCCACAAGCGCGGTGCCCTGTTTGCGAATCCCTGTTACACCCAGATCCATCCGACGTGTATCCCCGTCTCGGGAGATCATCAGTCGAAGCTGACGCTGATGAGCGAGAGTCTGCGGAACGACGGCCGCGTCTGGGTGCCGAAGGAAAAGGGCGACAAGCGGTCACCCGATCAAATTTCAGAGGATGAGCGCGATTATTATCTCGAGAGACGGTACCCGAGCTTTGGGAACCTGGTGCCTCGAGATGTGGCTTCGCGGAATGCGAAGCAGGTCTGCGACGAGGGGCGCGGGGTCGGGCCGACGGGGCTGTCTGTCTATCTCGATTTCGCCGATTCGATCAAGCGTCTGGGTGAGGATGTGATCCGTGAACGCTACGGGAACCTGTTCGAGATGTATGAGCGGATCACGGGTGAGAATCCCTACAAGGTTCCTATGCGGATCTATCCCGCCGTCCACTACACAATGGGCGGGTTGTGGGTCGACTACAATCTGATGAGCAACGTCCCGGGTCTCTTTGTGCTGGGCGAGGCGAACTTCTCCGACCACGGAGCCAATCGTCTGGGCGCCAGCGCCTTGATGCAGGGATTGTGCGACGGGTATTTCGTCGCCCCCTACACGATCGGGGACTACCTGGCGGGCAACGAGTTCGATACGATCGACACGTCGCATTCAGCGTTCGACCAGGCCGAGCAGGATGTGACCGCCCAGATCGACAAGCTGATGAGCATCCAGGGCAAGCGGACCGTGCGTGACTACCATCATGAACTCGGTCTAATGATCTGGGAGAATGTCGGGATGTCGCGAGATGAAAAGGGGCTGACTAAGGTTCTCGAGGAGATTCCCAACCTGCGAGAGGATTTCTGGCAAAACCTGACCGTTCCCGGGAAGGCGGATCAGTTCAACAAGAATCTGGAGATGGCAGGTCGACTGGCCGATTTCCTGGAACTGGGGGAACTGATGGCGCGCGACGCACTGAACCGCGCCGAATCCTGCGGCGGCCATTTCCGCGAGGAAAGCCAGACCGAGGAGGGGGAAGCGCTCAGGAAGGATGACGAGTATTCCTACGTTGCTGCCTGGGAGTATATGGGTGCCGGGCAGAATCCGACGCTTCACAAGGAAGAGCTGACTTTCGACAACGTGAAACTGACGCAGCGTAGCTACAAATAACGAGCGAGACTATGGCAGACCTGACACTGAACCTCCACATCTGGAGGCAGGAAGGACCCGACAAGCCGGGCAAACTTGTGCCTTACAAGGCTGAGAATGTGAATCCGGATATGTCGTTTCTGGAGATGATCGATGTCGTGAACGAGGATCTGATCGTGAAGGGCGAAGATCCGATCGAGTTTGACAGCGACTGTCGCGAGGGGATCTGCGGGATGTGCAGTCTCGTGATTAATGGCGTGCCGCACGGCCCGATGAGCGGGACGGGAACCTGTCAGCTGCATATGCGGCATTATCGGGATGGCGACACGATTACGATTGAGCCCTGGTTATCGAGTGCGTTTCCGGTGGTCAAGGATCTCGTCGTGGATCGCAGTTCTTTCGACCGGATCATCCAGGCGGGCGGGTTCATTTCGATCAGCACGGGCAATGCACCTGATGCAAACGCGATCCCCGTCGGCAAGGTCGAAGCCGATCAATCGATGGATGTGGCCTCCTGTATCGGATGCGGTGCCTGTGTGGCTGCCTGCCCGAATGCGTCGGCATCTCTGTTTACGAGTGCAAAGATCGCCCAGTTCGCGAAGCTTCCGCAAGGCGCTCCCGAGAGGAGACGGCGTGTTTTGAGTATGGTCGA
>CAYYGZ010000288.1:0-5302 GCA_964471275.1 uncultured bacterium
TGCGTGTAAGAGAAGACCGGCAAACAGACGAAATCGGTTGTCTCGAAACTGCTGGAAGGCAATAAGAAGGCCGTCGTTCGACTCTTGAATGAACTCTCGGGAATATCACCGGAGGGGAAGGAAGACTGGCGAGGGGTAGTGGCGGGCACCATCGATGCGCGGATCGTGACCCGCGATAGGTGAAGGATTGCTCTAGGCTGGCCAGTGTCGTAAAGGTGTTGACATATTGAGCCAGCAGGTAGGGCTAATTCGGGGTCTCTGTCTTCTCTACACGCCGTTGATGACACGGTCTCGGATTTGGATCTGTCTCAGCCCCGGAACGGGGCGACCGCCGCTAGCCTGGGGTGCGGTGCCGCAGCCTGTCCGTCGAGAGAGGAGCGAAGACGGACTGCGGGGCAAGCCCAGGGCTGAACGGACAACTGTGAACCGCGTCGCAACAACTTCTCGGAACCCGAAAAGGAATGCCCCCGACAAGAATCGTACAAACACGTGCGCAAGGGTTACCGGCTTCGATCCGATGCGGGTCTGGTTGCTGCTATGGTTTCCGGTGATGCCGGATTCCTGTAGGTCCGCTGGTTTTTTACCCGGGCGAGCGGTGGCATTATGGAATCAACGCAGATTGGCTTGGCCGTCTGGTGGAAATGGTGAGCGGAAGCACGCTTGATCGGATCTTTTTCGAATGGATCCTCTAACCTCTGGGGATGACGGACACTGGTTTTTGACTGCCTGAGATTGCATAGCCAAGACTTGCTACCACACACAACCGGAATCAGGATGGGAGCCTGGACTGGGTGGGCTTAACAATACCTGTTTCTGGATAGATCGCTCGCAGGACGTCTGCGGCGTTCTTCTGGCTCAGATTCTGCCATTCTTTGACGACGGGATTGCCAATTTTTTCAGGAGGTTCGAACGTGCCATCTAAGGCGGACAAGGATGAGGATATGCCGATGGATCTGAAACTCAACCCGGAAGGCGGGAGCCTGATAACGGGCTCTGTAGACATGCACTACGGGTTTCCGCGAATGGTTCGCTCGCAGAGCGGCGACCTGCTTCTGTTCTATCGTGTGGGCACGACACACGCCTATGACGATGCGTCGATCGGGATGCGGCGTTCCTCCGACAACGGCAAGTCCTGGTCCGACGAGCGCATTCTCTGGCAGTGCGAGCCGGGGTTCAGTGCGCACAATCCAGTCAGTATTGTCAACGCGCAGGGAAGGATCATCCTCTGGGCATCACGATTCGAGCACGGACCAAGGCTCCGGCATCCTTGCTGGTGGTCCAGCTCTGACGATCACGGGCACACCTGGTCAACCTGGACGATGTTCGATCCCTCGGCGCACCACAGCTGCTACTATGTGACCGATGCAGTTCACACTTCTGAGGGGCTCCTGGCAATCGATGCTACCTTCCCGGTCACCGCTGAGGGATCTTGTCACACGCGAGTTCATTTTTCCAGCGATGACGGGGTCTCCTGGGCGTGTCGCTCGAATCTGACTTCACCGAAAGACAATCTTGGCGATGAGGCAGCTCTTCTGGAGGCGGAGGAGGACGCCCTTCTCTGTATTCAGCGCGATCGGATAAGATCGGATTCTTTCCGTTACTGGTCCCGGGACGGGGGGCATACGTGGGGCGAACGGGAAAGCATTCGAGATATGTTGGGCTGCGTTCTGCAGCGTCCATTCCTGACGCGTCTTGATGAGAAGTTCTATCTGCTCTCGGGAAGGGATTTCGACCGCAAGCGGGTGGTGGCGTATCTATCGATGGACGGCGGACAGACATTCGGGCACCGGCTGGAACTAGACATCTACCAGAAAGATGGCGGCTATACGACAGCCGTTCGTCTGGATCGGGGGGCGTGTCTGATCGCGTGGTATTCCGACAGTCACACGCACCCGCTCAAGCCCGACATCAAAACGGCGAATCTGACAGTACGTTTACGCTGAACGGGTTCACTTCAGGGGGTAGGTAATCAGGATGAATAGAGCCATTGAACTTAGTGATCGTGTGGACAGGCTGCTCATCGACCGGTTGGATAACGTGTCGCTTCGACTGCATGAGCCTGTAACTGGACTGGCAGTTTATCTTGGGGCGTGAACACCGAAATAGGGGGGAGAATGGTCAGAGAAGAGCTTACAGAGGCAGAATGGGCGCAATTCGAGCGAGATGGGTATGTCTGGCTCGGGAGGGTGATGGATGACGAGGAGTTGGCCCGGGTCGGCAAGCGAATCGATGACATCATGCTCGGAACGGCAGATGCCGATTATGACCGGACGATGATGCAGTTGGACAGCGATCCCGAGAGGGATGGCAATCCGGGACCTCAGTCATTTGGGCATAAGGCTGCGACACTCGCGTACCGGAAGATCCAGGGACTCGAGTATGACGCGGACCATCTGGAATACATGCAGAAACCGCTCATGCGGCACATCTGCGAGCAAATCTACGGCAAAGAGGCATCGATCGCCTGCTTCCGAGCGATGTTCATGAATAAGCCTGCGTATGAGGGAACGGAGCTTCAATGGCATCAGGACCGGTGGTCGGATCTGGATCGAGACCCTCAGATTACGGTTTGGGCGGCCCTGAACGACGCGACGATCGCGAATGGATGCGTCAAAGTGGTCCCCGGTACTCAGCACACGCTGCTCAACCCGGATCACGGCTCCGGTTTCCTGAATGAGGATCAAATTGCGCAGCTTGTGGCCGAGAATGAACCGAAGTATCTGGAGATCAAGGCGGGGGAGGGTATGCTGCTCCACAACTGGGTACTTCACAGCTCAGAAGTGAATTCTACAGACATTCCCAGACGCGCCTTCAGCGTCTGCTATATGGATGCAGCAACGGTCTCGAGTCGGGGGAAGGCATTCCCCGTTATCTTCGGTCCGGATGTGCTGACGGTGGATAAGATTGCTTGATCGGGCAAGCTTGCTGAGGGTGCGATGTGTGTCCGGAAACTGGAGGCTAGTGTGTCCAGTGTCAGCGTGGCGTTGGCACATTGAGCCAGTAGGTAGGGCTGATTTGGGATCGCTGCTTTCTTTACATGCTGCTGATGACACTGTTGCGAATCTGGATCTGCCTCAGACCCGGAACGGGGCGGTCGCTGGTAGCCTGGGGTGCGGCCGCGCAGCCTGTCCGTCAAGATCGGAGCGAAGACGGACTGCAGGGCAAACCCCAAGGCTGGACGGACAATCGTGATCCGCGTCGCGATGATTTCTCGCAACCTGATAAGGAATGCCCCCGGCGCGAATCGTACCAACACGAGCGTGCAGGTAACTGCCCCGATTCGATGAAGCGTCCGACGCCAACGAATCTGAACGGTAAGTACCATTCTGAATCAGTACAGGCTAGCAGGCAGCGACATATCCGTCTCGGCGGGGATCTACGCCGCCGACAAGGACACCTGACTCCGGATTCCGCTGGATGAATTGCGCGTTTCCGGGCCCACCCCAATCACCCAGAATCTCGAGCACGTGGCCATATTTTTCGAGTTCGGCGCGGACACCCTCTTCGAAGCGCGACTCCATCTGAAGCTTATTCTCGCAGGTGTGCGGCACGGTGGATTCCATCGGATTCTGCAGACTTCGCCACCGTGGGGCCTCCACTGCCTCCTGCGGAGTCATCCCAAAGTGGATCGCGTGCGTGAGCAACTGTAGATTGGTCTGGACCTGCGTGTCGGCGCCCGGCGTTCCGCAGACGATGACGGGTTGATTGTCCCGAGTTGCGATAACGGGATTCATCGTGTGTCGGACCCGCTTGCCCGGAGCGAGATCGTTCGGATGACCCTCCTCCTGGTGCCAGTAGGTCATCCGGTTGTTCAGCAGGATGCCCGTTCGTCCCGCAATCAGGCTCGATCCACACCCGCCCTGTATGCTTTGCAGGATGCAGACCGCGTTGCCCTCACCGTCGGCCACGGTGAAGCAGGTTGTTTCATCCCTCGATTCAGCGATTCCTGAAACCAGATTCTGTGCAGCGCATCCCGGATCGATCTCCTTCGCTCGCTCCTCCGCATACGCTTTTGACAGCAATTCCGTGATCGGCACGTCGATCCAATCCGGGTCCGCCATATGTCGTTCCCGGTCGGAAAAGGCGAGTTTCTTCGCCTCGACCATCGTGTGAATGCTGTCCGATGTGAGGCATCCCATGCCCTGTATGTCGAAATTCTCGATCAGATTGAGCTCCTGCAGCAGGATGTGCCCGCTCGAATTCGGCGGCATTTCATAGACCCGATGATCGTGGTAGTCGACGTGGATGGGTTCATCCCACCGGGCTCTGTATTTGGCGAGGTCATCCACATTCAGCAGGCCGTCGCGCTGATCGCTGAATGCTGCGATCGCTTCCGCGATCTCACCCTCGTAGAATGCCTGTCGTCCTTCCTGCGCAATCTGGCGGAAGGTCCGACCCAGGTCACCTTGGTAGAGGATTTCGCCTGCCCGTAAGGGTCGCCCATCCGGCTCGAAGATTGCCTGTGTGAACGGGTCCGACCCAAACCGGTCATGTTCACCTGCCAGGGTCGTCGCCAGCTTGTGACTCACGGGAAAGCCCTGCTCGCAGAGTTCGATTGCCGGTGTGAGCACGTTCAGCAGAGGCAGCTTACCGAGCTGCCGGTGGGCGATTAGCCAGCCATCCACGATGCCCGGTATGGATACGCTCAGAATGCCCTTCATCGGTATGCCGCCACGGTCAACGTAGAAATCACGTGTTGCGCCGGAGGGTGCCGGCCCCGTGGCGTTAACACCATAGACACGCTTTGTGGCCGCATCGTAGCACATGATGAAGCCGTCTCCGCCGACTCCGGACATGGGGAGTTCCACGACTCCGATTGCTGCCGCAGTAGCGATGGCAGCATCGATCGCATTTCCACCTGCCTGGAGTGTTTGCACCCCGGCCTGTGACGCGAGGGGGTGCCCTGAAGTGACTACCCCGTTTCGCCCCATAACGTTCGGGCGATGTGCGGGGTAGGTGATCTGGTGAGGTGAGGAGGGCATGGCGTTACTCGTTTGTGTAGGGTCTGGAGTGCTCAAGGGAGGAAGATAGAGTCGCAAAGCGAGCAGCGCAAAGCTAAGGCCGGAATGTTCCCCCGTAGTAGCTCCCCCAAAGTGAGACGTTTTCAAGCTGCCATTAGAGTTGATTGATGTGCTTCATTCACTTCGTTTGGTTCGAGGAACTCAACGAAGTGTTTCGAACTGGGCTGAGCACCATTGTCGCTCCGTAGAACCAGGTCTGAACACGATTCCTTAGTTCGCAACCCACGGGATTCAAGAGCCGGGCGAACAGCACTGCTCCTGTCTGATACCTTACACCGATC